>JAKAQS010000128.1 GCA_021819585.1 Acidobacteriota bacterium | reverse complement strand
CGGGCTGCAATCTGCGCTGCGCCTGGTGCGACTCCGAGTACACCTTCGGCGCGGGCGAAGCCTTCTCCGCTGCCGAGATCCTGGCTCGCATTGAAGCCCTGGCTCCCTGCCGCCTGATTGAGTTCACCGGCGGAGAGCCGCTGCTCCAGGCCCGCGAACTGCTGCCGCTCATCGAGCATCTTCTGGCCCGCGGCTACACTCTGCTGATTGAGACCAGCGGAGAGCGGCCACTGGCCGATCTGCCCTCGGCCGTCCACAAGATCGTCGATGTCAAATGCCCTGGCGCCGGCTCAGCCGCAAACAGTTTTCGCCTTGAGAATCTCGCCGCTCTCACTGCAAACGACGAGGTAAAGTTCGTACTGGCGAGCCGTGCCGACTACGAGTTCGCGCGCCAGTTCATCCAGACCCACAACCTCGCCGGCCGTTGCGGCCAGATCCTGCTCTCTCCCGCGTTTCTGAAGAACCCCAGCGATGAGCGCTCGACAGTCAACTGTGCTCTGGATCCCCGCCTGGTAGTGGAGTGGATGCTCGCCGACGGACTTCCCGCCCGCCTCAGCCTGCAGATTCACAAATACATCTGGGAGCCCCTTCGCAAGGGCGTGTAGCAAGCGCAGCATAAGAGCCGCCTCGGCTCAACTTCTCACTCACGCCACAATCCGCGCTGATATCCGTAAAAATCTCCAGCGGTCCATCCGCGCGAACCCTTGAACGCGAACATTCTGCATCTCACCCGCCCTGTGACGCCGAGCATGGCCGGCCTCTACCTTTCGCCGGAACAGCCTCAGACATCTCTGCTTTGCCCGTCCCTTCCATCCCACTGCGCTCGTTTCACTGCGCATTCATGAGAATTCAATCTCTGTTCATGCGGGATTCACCGCTCATTGACCGGCGCCGCCTTTAATTTCCTCCAGGAAGATCACCTTTTGTGGAGGAACGCCAATCCAGGTCTCTCTCCAAAAAATCCAGCTCCTCCATCGCGCAGAACTTTGCGGCAACTTCTCCCACTCTCCCGTCAGGAGCTGTTGCGCCGTGATCTGCCCGCTTGCGCTACAGACAGATTCGTCCCATTCCGTTCGCGAAGATGCGCGCTTCACGCTGTCGGATTGGCAGAGCCTGGCCCTCCGCCGATCCAAGGCCGCCACGCCCTGCCGGTTCTCTTCACCGGGGCAGTTCGTCGCGTGCGTTGGGTTCATCGCGAGCTCTACCTTGCACTCGGTTCACTCAACCGTGTGAGTCCCTCCTGCCATTCCGTTCCGCGTCAACATCGCTCGGACGGCCCGCACCAAGAAAGCATCACTCATGATCACTCACCCTTTCGGAGGAAATGATGAAGCGAAGCTCACTCCTAGCGTACGTGCTCGTCACGTTCATTCTTTCAACGATGAGCCGTCTCTGCAGCGCCCAGAGTATAGCTGGAATTCGCGGCAAGATCCTCGACGCATCCGGCGCCGCCGTCTCTCGCGCCGCCGTGACGCTCACCGACCTGACCACGGGCAGAGCCGTTCATACCATCTCCCTCAATAACGGAGAGTTCAACTTCCCCGGAGTCTCGCCGGATCCCCAGATCCTCAGCATCGTGAAATCCGGCTTCGAGAACTACTCCGAACACGTGCCCGCCGGCGCCCACTTCATCACTGCGTCACTCAAAGTGGCTTCACTCAGCGCCGGCGTCGTCGTTCTCGGCACCGTGGATCCCGAAGCCACGCCGGTTCCTACCCGTGATGATGTGATGCTGACGCCAGACACCCTTCGCGTCCTCGACCGCAAGCAGCTCGACATCGCCGGCCCCGTCGCCGGCGGAGCGCAGATGCTCGCCGCCTCTCCGGGCGCCAACGTCGTCGGCTACGGTGATACCGGCGCAACCAAATTCACCATCATGCTCAACGGCATCCAGCAGGGCTGGGCCGGAGAGGCTACCGGCTTCACGGGTGCGGGCTCGCTGGGCATCACCTACGACGGCATCCCGGTCGCCGATCCGGCGACCGGCCTCTGGCAGTCCGCCACCATGCCCCAGAACCTCATCATCCAGGACATCTCCTCCACCTACGGACCTGGCGAAGCCGCCGACCGCGGCTATCTTGACGTCGGGGGCCGCGTCGAGTTCACTCCTATTCAGCCCACGGAAGAACCTCACCTCGCCGTCGCCCTCTCCGACGGCCCCTGGGGTCAGCAGAACTTCGCCTTCGTCGGCAATACCGGCAACTTCAAAGGCTGGTCCACCGTCCTTGGCGGCGGCCTGGGCCGTGGCGACGACTACCTCCAGGGTCCTGACGGCTTCGGCAATCACTCGCAAAGCGGCTCGGTCTACGGCAAAACCATCAAGAACTTCCGCGCCGGCAGCGTAGCCTGGGGCGTCTTCTACTCCAAGGCCGGAGGCTATCGTCCCACCGTCATTCCCACCACCGACGTCGGCCTCATCGAACCCGGAAGCGGCCTTCACTTCAGCGAGCAAACCAGCGGCTTCTACGGCGTTCTCCCCTACGCCGACTACAACAAGTACGACAGGAATGAGATGTTCATGACCTACGGCCGGGAGCGCATGAACCTCAGCCCCAACAGCTCCCTGGAGAACACCACCTGGTTCACCCAGATCCGGCGCTTCCACGGCCGTAACGCCGACGCCCTGGATGGCGGCGCTCAGGTGGATGAGTGGAACAATCCTCACAGCGACATGTTCGGCGACCGCGCCGGCTTTACCCAGGTCCTTCCCTATAACACCGTTCAATTCGGCGGCTACGTCATCAGCGAGATCTACAACACGCGCAACATCTTCTACAACCCCGCCGACGGCGGCTCCGGCTCCCAGCAGATCGTTGGACTCGGCTCCAAGTTCCGTTCCGGCTACTTCCAGCAGGATGATGTCGCCTTTTACGCGCAGGACGACTTCCATCCCACCCCCCGCATCCACATCATCCCTGGCGTTCGCGTCGTCGGCTTTTCCACCAGCTACAGCGATCAGGCGGCGCGCGATTTCTCCTTCGCTCCAGGCACCTACTTCGCCCAGGGCGCAAACGGCTCCGCCACCGCAACGCCCTACCCGGTCTATGGGACTCACTGCGCGCTCTACCCCCAGGGCACTGGCGAGGATCCCTACCACAACATCTTCGGTACCCCGACCCAAGCCTCCGACGGCAGCACCGCCAAAGATCAGGGCTCACAGTGCGGCGCGCATGAATCCCGCTCGGGAGTCGAGCCTGACATCGATGCCTCCTACACGCCAGTCGACTGGCTCACCATCTACGGCGGTTACGACGTCACCTACCGCTCTCCGTCCCTGGGCGGCGGCGGCGGCCAGTTCCAGAGCGTCGATCCCCAGTACTACACCCTCGCCAAGGGCGCTTACTCACAGGTCGGCGCCAAGGTCCACTTCCCCGCTGCTCCGTTTCTGCGTAACTTCATCGCCGGCGCCGACTACTTCCACCTCACCTACTCCAATCAGGAGATCGACTTTGAAACCGCGCTCGGCGTAGAAGAGTCCGGCGGCGGCACATCCGCGAATCACGGCGTCGACGCCTTCTTTGACGCCGATCCCCGCAACAACATCCACATCATGGTCAACTTCGCCGCTGAGGCCGCCAACTACACCAACTACATTGAAGGCGGACCCAGCTTGGCGGAGTGCGCCGCGCAAGGTCTCTCCTGCAGCTCTTACAACAACCTGCCCGTCTCCTACGTCCCCAAGGTGACCTTCAACGCCGCGGTTTACTATGGCATCCGTCACAATCAGCGCGTCATCATCGAGCCCCGCTTCTGGGTCTCAACCATCGGCACGCAGTACATCTGGTCGAATAACACCGCTCTGCCCACCAACACTACCCTGCCTGCCTACACTACAGTCAATCTCGCCTTCAACGCTCCCATCGTCTTCCACAAGCAATCCTTCAGCCTCCGGGTGGACATGTTGAACCTTGCCAACAAGGAGTACAACCAGTTCGCCTACATCTCCAGCGGAGGCTACTTCGCCTCGCTCACTCCGCAGGGCATCACCCCTCCCAGCGGCTACATCAACGCCTACCCGGGCGCGCCACGGTCCATCTACGGCACGCTCACCTATCAGTTCTGACCCGGCGCACACCCGTTGGCCGTACTGCAATCCGCCGGCCGTCGCTCTTTGCGCCGGTAAACTCTTCGAGCAACCAGCGGAGCGTCCTCACAAGAGGACGCTCCGCGCTTTTCCGCGCAGCCCAAAGCGTTTCCCGGATTGCCGCACTCTGGAGCGATCATCCCCAGGTCAATGCGGTCCAAAGGCAGCAGAGGCATGGTACACGCTCAGAACGGATAGGTCTTTCCGGGCGCCGCTCAAAACAGCAGGGCTGAGCTCTGAATTCATCGCGCCCTGACAGCAGACGGATGGGTTCGGCGCGCAGCCCTGGGTGATCCTCAAACTGGCGATAGTGCGGACAATCTCTACGCGTTATAGGTCGAAGAGGAGACCCGTCCTCCATGCCCAGTCCAGTTGGTGTGGAAGAACTCGCCGCGAGGCTTGTCAACCCGCTCGTAAGTGTGGGCTCCGAAGAAGTCGCGCAGAGCCTGGAGCAGGTTGGCCGGCAGCCGTGCAGTGCGGTAGCCATCATAGAAGCTGAGCCCCGCCGATAGAGCCGGCGTCGGCACGCCCAGTTCAACGGCCTGAATGATCGCCTTGCGCCAGTCTGCCTGATACTTGTTCAGGGCGCTGGAGAAGAAATCATCCAGCAGCAGATTCGCCAGATCTGGATTCTTGTCATAGGCGGCTTTGATATTGCCCAGAAAGACGCTGCGGATGATGCAGCCGCCGCGCCACATCAAAGCAATGCCACCCATGTTCAGCTTCCAGCCGAACTCCTTCTCCGCCCCGCGCAGCAGCATGTAGCCCTGGGCGTAGCTCACCATCTTGGCGCAGTAGAGCGCCCGGCGCACAGTTTCAATAAAGGCGGCGCGCTCCGCGGTGGTCTTGTGCGGCGTTGGTCCTTGCAGCACTTTGGAGGCCTGGACGCGGTCATCCTTGAGCGCCGAGAGGCAGCGCGCAAAGACGCTCTCTCCGATCAAGGTAACCGGCATGGCGAGATCCAGCGCGGAGATCGCGGTCCACTTGCCGGTGCCCTTCTGTCCGGCGGTGTCCAGAATCTTGTCCAGCAGCGGAGTTCCATCCTCGTCTTTTTTGGCGAAGATCGTCTGGGCGATCTCAATCAGGTAGCTATCCAGATCGCCCTTGTTCCACTCTCCAAAGACCTGGGCAAGCTCCTCGCCGCTGAGCCCCAATCCATCCCTGAGCAACTGGTAGGTCTCACAGATCAACTGGATATCGCCATACTCGATGCCGTTGTGAACCATCTTGACGTAGTGGCCGGCGCCTTCTTCGCCCACCCAGTCGCAGCACGGCGACCCGTCTTCCACCTTGGCCGAGATCGCCTGGAAGATCTCCTTGACATGCGGCCAGGCCGCGGGATCTCCGCCAGGCATGATGGAAGGGCCAAAACGCGCCCCGTCTTCCCCGCCGGAGACGCCGGTGCCGATGAACAAAATGCCCTTGGCCGCGAGCTCCTTGGTCCTGCGATTGGAGTCGGTGAACAGGGAGTTGCCGCCGTCGATGATGATGTCGCCCTTTTCCAGGTAGGGAAGAATCTGTTCGATGTTCTGGTCCACAACGCTGCCGGCCTTGACCATGATCATCACCCGGCGCGGCCGTTTCAACAGGCTGCAAAGCTCTGCGATCGAATGGGTGCCCTCAATCTGGGTTCCCTTCGCCTCCTGATTGAGAAAATCATCTACCTTGCTCACGGTGCGATTGAAGACCGCCACCTTGAATCCATGGTCGTTCATGTTCAGAACAAGGTTCTGCCCCATGACGGCCAGCCCAATCAACCCAATATCACAGCTTCCCTTCGACATGAATCTTCTCCATTTTCGTAATGCGGCAACTCTTCGCCTTTTGGTTCGGCATCACGGCACGACGCCATGATCCGGCTCTTCGTTAGATGTACAAAGTACTGATGATGGAAAACAGTTCATCCCGGCCGGCCGGCGGCTGTTCTCTTCTCCGTCGAAACGCGGACGGCGAGGGGGCAATTCCAGTCGTACCAACCCATTCTTATCATAGACATCCCCCTTAACTCCGGTGATCAAACGCACGGCGCGGGAGAGCGATTTAGGATCTCATTCCGATGGAAGCCTTCTGCCCGCGCCTCGCCTCTGCTCTGTGGTTGCCTGCCGCTGCCGAATGGGACTGGACGGATGGCTCGCACGGCCAAGGGGACGGCGCGCCCGATGCCAGGCAGGCGCCATGGCAAAGCCGGGCCGGAGCCAGAGCCCGGGAAAGATCAAAACATCCAGGTCCGCGCAAGCCTTGTGCAGGAAGATTGCCGCTTGATCCCTTGCCGGCTGCCGGCCGTCTCGCTGCGGGGGGAGAGAGCAGTTCCGTCAGCGAGCGCCTGCCCAGCTTGAGACCGCCGGCAACTGGATCTGGCCTTGGAGGAGAGGGAAAGACCGGATATTACAATCCTTGCAGGAGTGTTACGTAACCGCACTCATCCCGCACCGGCAGCAGCGCAGGCGAAGGCATATCATGGCATCCGCATTCCGGACCGTGTTCAACGACCAACCCGGCAACACGCGCGGCAAGGTGGCGGTGATCTACGCTCTCCTGGCCATCTTGAACCTGGGCGCATGGACTTGGGCGGGCATCGCTTTTCATCGCTTTCCGGTGCTGCTCGGCACAGCGTTTTTGGCCTACAGCTTTGGGCTGCGCCACGCCGTCGACGCCGATCACATCGCCGCCATCGACAATGTGACTCGCAAGCTGATGCAGGAGGGCAAGCGTCCGGTGGCCGTGGGCCTGATGTTCTCGCTCGGCCACTCCACCATCGTCGTGCTTGGCTCGCTGGCCATCGCCGCAACCGCCCTGGCGCTGCAGCACCACATCGAGAGCCTCCGCCAGGTGGGCGGACTGCTGGGAACCCTGGTCTCCACACTGTTTCTGTTCGCCATCGCGGCTATCAATCTCATCATCCTGCGCTCCATCTACCGCACCTTCCAGTCGGTGCGCCGCGGCGAGCCTTACGTCGATGAGGACTTCGATCTGCTGCTCGGCAGCCGCGGCCTGCTCGCCCGTCTCTTCCGGCCACTGTTTCGCATCATCCGGCGTAGCTGGCACATGTACCCTCTCGGCGTGCTCTTTGGCCTGGGTTTTGACACGGCCACGGAGATCGGCCTGCTGGGCATAGCCGCCGCGGAGGCATCCAAGGGGCTCTCGCTGTGGTCCATCCTGGTCTTCCCCACACTGTTTGCCGCCGGCATGTCGCTGATTGACACCACCGACAACATCCTGATGCTGGGAGCGTACGGCTGGGCCTTTGTGAAGCCCATACGCAAGCTCTACTACAACCTCACCATCACCTCCGTGTCGGTGGCCGTGGCTCTGGCCGTCGGCGGTGTGGAGGCCCTGGGGCTCATCGGAGAACAGTTCCACCTGGGCGGGCCGTTCTGGCGGCTGGTGGGGAGCCTGAACAATAACTTCGGAGTCTTGGGCTACGCCATCATCGCCTTGTTTGCGCTGAGCTGGATCGTCTCCATCGCCATCTACCGCTGGCGGCGTATGGACGAGATGGAGCCGACCTCAACCCTGCTCGCCGCCGCCTCCGAGCCCGAGTAGCGCAGGAACCACCACCTTGGCGGGCTTGCTGCGCAGCAGCGGCGCCTGCCGGCTCACCGCTACCAGATGAAAGGTCACGGAGCCGTCCCGATCCGGCAATGCGCCGGAGACGTAGTAGCGATCGGCTGAGATACGGCCCAGCCAGCTTTGTCTTCGATTCGTCACCGCGAACAGGTCGTAGAACGCGATTTGCGGGTCCAGCGTCCAGCGCAAACGCGCTTCGACGCTTCCATGCCGTTCGTCTCTCCCATGGTCTTCGACGACAAACCCTTGCGGAGCACGCGGCCGGGCTCCTCCGGCGGACGCACCCAGGTAGATCTCCCCCAGCCTCACGTCGATAGGCAAATCGGCCGGACCCGATGCCTCGAAACCGGTCAGCAGCGCCGCAAGAGTTTTCCCGCGGTACGCGCCGAGGCTGAGCATCGAACGTACCCATCCACCTCCCGCGTGCTTGTGCTTCCCAACGCCGGGCTTTGATAGCGGCATCCATTCGATGGTCTCAGGAGCATCTTCAAAGATCATTCCAATTTCGAGATGGCCGTGAAGCCTCGCCGCGCCATGCCATACAAGTTGCAGCGAAGAGACCTCCGTATCCAACGCTACTTTCATCTTGTACAGCCGCAGCGCGACACCGCCGCCGGCCGGGATCCGCCCCTGCACGCGCAAGCAGGATCCGCCGTCGAAGGCCATATCCCTGCTGTAGCTGATCGAGAGCGGTGCATCGTCAGCCGCCTTGCGCTCAGCAAAGTGAGCAGCCTTGCCGCCAAACGAACCGCTCTTCGGCTCCATCCACCACTGCCATGTCGGCAGTACGTCCTGGATGCCCATGTTGAACCATGCAGTGTCGCTGACCTTCTTGCCTGCCAGGAAAAAGGCTTTACCCGCTCCGGTATTGAAGTGCGAGACGAAAGGCGCGGTGGCGATGACGGAACGCTCCGCGATGAAGTTCGCCACGCCATAGGTGATCGGCAGCCGAATCTGGTCAGTGGAGCGCGTGGAGCCCGGCGCGTACTCCGAGTAGCGGCGCGTACCGTCCGCCGTCGTCGCATAAAGGCGCGCCTGCGCCTCCGTAGGGGCATTGTCGAGCGCCGGGTTGCCCGATTGCCCGCTGAAGAAGCGGCGTTCCAGCCAATAAAAGGCCTCCTCCGGTGATGAGGACTGAGCTGCGCCATCTTCCGCCTGAAAGGCGGCAAGATCGTAGAGACCATCGTCCCAGCTATAGATCTGCAGCCCACCGTAAGCAAAGCCGCCGTTGGGTTGAATCACGGAAGGCGCCGCCAGGCCGAGATAGCCTGGGCCGGGATAGAGCTGGAAACCGAAAAAGGCCGCGGAGCCCGGTTCAAGTTCATGGGCCTTGCAATATTGAGCCACAGCCGCGGGTGACACAGGAGTTCCGGAGCAGCAGCCACGGGTCATCGTATAGCCACTCCAGCCCTGGTCCAGCATGGCGCTGTTGGCAAACGAACCTTCGGTCGTCATCCCTGCGCCTGCATTGCGCGGCGGCAACAGTTGGTTCATATCCGAGGAGCCGTCGTAGAACTGTATATAGAAGTCCAGCTTGCCGCGTCTTTGGGCTTCATCTCGCATGAGCGCGATGAGGTCGAGCACCTGCCGGTGTTGCGCAGCCGTCCCATTCTCGAAGTTGACGAAGTATCCATCGAAGCCGAAATAAAGGGCTAGAGAAACAAACTTGGCGGCGACAGTCTTACGCGGCGCCGCGCTCCCATCGTAGATGCGATGATCCGGCTGGAAGATCGTGCCCAGACAAAGAGCTCCGTTGCGATGCGCGGCATCGGTCAAAGCGGGATTGGGAATGATGCCTGGCCCGCTCCAACTGACCAGGATGTCGTGATATCCAACCATGCGCGAGATGAACACGCCATCCTTGGGAGGCGTTCCATAACGCTGCGTCTTGAAAGCGTCATCCGCATCCGGACCCAGACCGCGGTAGCATCCGGTCAAGCTGGCAAGCTGTGGCTGCGCGCTCAGCCGCGGCTGCGCCTGTGTCGGCGCAAAGGGTGGGATCGTGGGCTGCCGTATGACAAACGAACGGAAGTAGGCGGCGTCAGGATCTTGCGCGGGCTCATAGGCGAGCAGGGCTTCAACGCGGTCAGGCGACGGCCCCGTGAGAGGAAACCGCGGAAGCAGCGGCTGGGAGCCGGACCGCGCGCCGGCATGGACTGCGCGGGTAAAACGCAGCCCCAGTAGACCGGCCCCCACAAGCAGCGAAAACTGTCGACGCGTCCAGAGGCCGGAGATGGTGGTTCGTTTTGTTTCCTGCAAGACAGAAGACCCTTTCCTTCGAATGACGTCACCGGTTCAGGCTATGGCAAGCGCTTTGGCAAGAATGCGCCAACCGAGCGCAGCGCTCAAGGCAATCTCCCCACTGGAGTCTCTGTGCCGGTTTTCTCTGGCCCCGGCCCACAAGGATGCGAAGAAGGAAGCTCGGTCGGTGTGGACGGGCGCCGGCTGCTTGCCCGGAGCATCCTCTATCGCACTCATCCCGCTTCCGCGACTGGCGAGGTCGCGCCCGGCCTCGCCCGCGCACGCAGGCCACAGTCCGAAGTATACCGCGCAGCGTTCTTGCAATCCCTGCATGTAGCCGGCCTATGCTGGGGCGGCAGGCCGAGCCGAGATTCGTGGACTGGGCCTGGTCTTGATGGGAGAGCCGCTTCATCGCAACGTGCCGTTCGGGCGTCTGGCAGGGAGCCGGAACAAGAACATCGGAG
>JAKAQS010000127.1 GCA_021819585.1 Acidobacteriota bacterium | reverse complement strand
CTTGCCATGAACACGCTGATCCAAGACCAAAGCCTGGACGCATGGAAGAGCTATTTGCGTTGGAAGGTTTTGCGCGCGGAGGCCCCGTATCTCTCCAGCGCCTTCGTGGATGCCAGTTTCGACTTCTATGGAAAAACGCTGCTCGGTCAAAAGGAAAACCAGGCCCGTTGGAAACGCTGCACCGTGCTGACCGACCACGCCATGGGCGAAGCTGTGGGCCAGGATTGGGTGGCTCAGAACTTCCCTCCATCGTCGCAAGCCAGCATGGAAAAACTGGTGGCGGCGCTGGAAAACGCAATGAAGCAGGACATTCAGTCCCTGCCCTGGATGACGGCAGCAACCAAACAGCAGGCTGAAATCAAGCTGGCGGAAATACGCAACAAGATCGGCTATCCCGAACACTGGCGCGACTACTCGAAGCTCACCGTCGAGCCGCATGCGCTGGTTGCCAACGTGCAACGAGCTGACGCCTTTGAGTTCCGCCATGAGCTGAACAAGATTGGCAAACCGGTGAATGAGAAGGAATGGCACATGACGCCTCCCACGGTCAACGCCTATTACAGCCCCAGCATGAACGACATCAATTTTCCCGCTGGAATCCTGCAACCACCGTTCTTCGACCCCAGCCAGGACGCTGCGGTGAACTATGGCGCGATTGGTGTTGTCATCGGGCACGAAATGACTCACGGTTTCGATGACAACGGCAGCCGGTATGACGGCAAAGGCAATCTGCGGATGTGGTGGGCGCCTGAAGACCGCAAGGCATTTGAGGAAAGGACGGCCTGCGAAGTCAAAGAGTACAGCGGCTTCGAGACCGCTCCTGGAACGTACCTGAATGGCAAGCTGACGCTGGGCGAGAATACCGCCGACAACGGCGGCCTGCGCCTTGCCTATCAGGCGCTGATGAATACGCTCAAGGCGGAAGGCCCAGCGGCGATGAATCAGAAGTTGGATGGCTACACGCCCGAACAGCAGTTCTTCCTTTCCTTTGGACAGATCTGGTGCTCCAAGCAGACCAATGCTTCCATGCGCGTGTCCGCCAAGGTCGATCCACACTCCATCGGAAAGTGGCGTGTCAACGGTACGGCTCAGAATTCGGAGGAGTTCAGAAAGGCGTTCGGATGCACTGTCGGCCAGCCGATGGCGCCCGCTCACTCGTGTCGCGTCTGGTGAGGGATGCAACTTGGGTATGGAAGGGGGGCAGCCCGGTTGATGCGGTTCAACGTGGATCCGTAGCGCGTCACGGATCGCAGCCAGAGCGTCGATCTTCTTCCTTCCCAACATGCAGCTTTTCAAGCGCCAAGGAGCTTTTCCTGCAGGTGTGGCGTGGCGCCTCGGCGTTGATGGGCGCTTTCCCCAAAGAAAACGCCCCCTCACGTCCCCTCTGGAATACGCAACAGGGAAAGCGCCATGGATCCTGCGTAACGCCGCACGTTTGCAGTCCGTCCATCAACTCTTACAGGTTGCGTGGGTACCCCTCCATCCCGCCCATTGGGATCACCTGAGTCAAGCAGATACCAACCTCAGATACCAACCTCATGGCGTTTTCCGTGTGGATGAGCCCCCGAAGCGGGCTTGCCGTGGCCTTTTCATTCCAGCCCAGCAGGCAAGCTTGTTGGGGATTCGGGAGTAGGCAAAAGCGCCCATAAAGGTCGAGGCTCCGGAATGCACCTGTACGGAAAAACCTTGAGAGAAGGGCGGAATGGATCGGCGGAGTTCCATCCGGCTGGATACCCGGGCGCAGGCCGAGGCGCCCTTCGATCTGGGCGCATTCAGGGAGTTGCTCGGCCCCTCTGATCGGCTGGGGTCGCCTTGGAAGAGCCGTGGGCCGCGCCGGAGAGTTGCTCCTGAGCTTTGCAGACGGAACTCAGCGCAGTCCCAGGATGGAGCCGCGGACTGCAGGCGTATCTCCGTCTGACTTCTCCTTGGAGCCGGACTTTGCAGGCGTGGATGTCTCTGGCGGAGCAGTGGAGTCCTTGCGCTGCTCCAGACGCGGTTCGAACTTGCGAATTTGGTCGGCGATCTGCTGGAACTCGCTGGGCTTGGCCGAGTCAGCCTCTGCTCTGGAAGAGACCAGGAGCGAGGTTGGGCCATCTGAGGCCGGCGCGGCGACCACGACGGTCTTGGCGTTGAGAAACTCGCGCATACCCTCGGCGGCAAGCTCACGTCCGTATCCAGACCGCTTGACTCCTCCAAAGGGAAGACGGGGATCGCTGGCCACGGCGGTATTGAAGAAGACCGCTCCGCACTGGAGTTGAATGGAGAGGCGCCTCTGTTCCTCCGAGTCGTTGGTCCAGACGCCGGCGGCCAGGCCAAAGGGCGTGTCATTGGCCAGCGCGATCGCTTCATCGAGGGAGCCGACCCGGAACAGCATGGCGACCGGGCCGAAGACCTCCTCCTGCGTGATGGGGGCATTGCGCATGATGCCGGCGATCACGGTGGGTTGAAAGTAGTTCCCAAACCGGCCATCTTCCACGTTGGCCCGCGAGCCGCCCGTGAGCACGCGGCCGCCAGACTCTCGGGCGCGTGTGACCTGATCCAGAAGCTCCTCAACGATCTGCTGGGTGGCCAGCGGACCAATGTCGGTGGTCTCCAGCATGGGATTGCCTACGGTGAGCGCCTTCATGCCGGCCACGAAGCGCTGTTCAAACTCGGGATAGATGCTCTCATGCACAATGAAACGCTTGGCCGCGATGCAGCTCTGGCCGTTGTTGATGCAACGGGCCTTGACCGCGGTGGAGATCGCGGTGTCCAGATCGGCGGAGGGAAGAACGATGAAGGGATCCGACCCGCCCAGTTCGAGGACGGTCTTCTTGATCAGCCAGCCGGCCTGTGCGGCGACGGCGCGGCCGGCGGCCTCCGAGCCGGTGACGGTGACGGCGGCGACACGCTCGTCGGAGAGTAGCGTTTCTACCTGTCGGGCCTCGATGAGCAGGGTTTGGAAGACGCCGCGGGGGAAGCCGGCGCGGCGGACCAGGGCCTCAATCGCGAGGGCGCACTGGGGAACATTGGAGGCGTGCTTGAGCAAGCCAACATTGCCGGCCATCAGCGCCGGAGCAAGGAAGCGAAAGACCTGCCAGAGGGGAAAGTTCCATGGCATCACAGCCAGCACAACGCCCAGAGGATCGTAGCGCACGTAACTCTCCTGGTGCTCGGTCGGGATGCGCTCTGGAGTGAGGATGCGGGCCGCGTTCTCGGCGTAGTAACGGCAGGCGGAGACGCACTTGGCGACCTCGGCGCGGGCCGAGACCAACGTCTTGCCCATCTCCGAGGTCATCGTCGCCGCCAACTCTTCGCTGTCGGCCTCGACGATCGCAGCCAGGCGGCGCATCCAGAAGATGCGCTGCTCCAGAGACTCTCGAGGATAGGTCTTGGCCGCGCTCGCGGCCAGGGCCAGCTTGACGTTGATGGCTTCGGGGCTGAGGGGATCAAAGCTGCGCAGAAGTTTTCCGTTGGCTGGATTGATGGACTGAATCATAGGGCGGTCCGTAGCATGGCGCGTCGAGTGAGGTGATTGGGGTTGAGGGGCAAAGGATCCGGAGACTCTTTCTCTCCTTTGCCGATTCTCTTGCGCGGTTGAGAGTAGTGTAGCCGCATCGCAGCTTCAGGGCTACGTCTCTTCGGCGGAGAGCCGGCCTTGTGCGCTATTCGTTGGTAAACCCAGGCCGGGGTGATGCCGGAACACCGAACAAGTTGGGCCGGTTCCAAGGCTCACGAGGGCTTTGGATGTGGATGGAGGTGAAGAAGCAGATTGAGCAGGGTGGCCAGGGCAGCCTCCACGTCCTGGCAGCGGAGACCCTCGCCGGAGGAGCGGGAGAGTTCCACCGGGGAGCGAAGGAAGAGCATCGCCGTGGGCACTGCGGCGGCCAGAATCATTGCGTCGTGCTCGGCTCCGGAGAAGATGGGCTGAGCATCGTAGCCGGCGCGCTCGGCGGCACGGTGGAGTTTGAGCGTGAGATCTCGGTCCATCGGCACGGCGCGCTGCTCGGACTGCGCTGTGGCGTGAACTCGCACTCCCCGCAGCGAGCCGGCAGCCTCCGCCTTGGTGAGCAGGTGAGCCACGGCTGCGTGGCGCGACTCGTCCTTGGGGTGCCGCACCTCCAACGTCGCCTGGACAGTTCCAGGCACCGCATTGGGGGCGGCCGGCAGCGTGTGGACCCGGTCGACGGCAGCCACCAGTTGGGTGTAGTTGGCTGCGTAGTGCTCCACCTCGACGATCCACTGCGCGGCCGCGGCCAGAGCATCGCTGCGCAAGGACATGGGAGTGGTTCCAGCCTGGTTGGCGTGACCCTGAAAGGTGAGATCCAGGCGCGAGACGCCCACGATGGACTCCACGACGGCCAGGGCGGAGTCGCTGTTTTCCAGCACCGGACCCGGTTCGATCTGGATCTCGATGGCAGCAAAGCTGTGGGGCGCCAGCGGGCAAGTGACGGGAATGCGTTCGGGGTCCAGCCCAAAGGCGCGAATGGCCTCGGCGACCGAGATCCCGTCGCGATCGGTGCGGGCCAGATGCTCGGCCGTGAGCTGGCCTGTGGCGGCCAGAGAAGAGAGGAAGGGAACGCCGAAGCGCGCGCCCTCTTGGCCGGAGAAGGCGACGATCTCGATGTGGAAGGGCAGCGGGGTCGCGCCCAGTCGCTCAATGGCCGCAATGGCCAGAAGGACGCCCAGCGAGCCGTCGAAGGGGTTGGAATTCGGGGCCGTGTCGATGTGCGAGAACAGGATCAGGGTGGGGGCGTCGTCGTGGGGGCAGCGGCGTATGGCGCGCAGATTGCCGACGTCATCGCAGTGGGCGGTCAGTCCGGCTTGGCGAATCCACCAGCCGATCAGGGTCTGGGCGTCGCGGGCGGCGGGGGAGAGGAAGAGGCGTGTCGTTTCGCCCGCCACGTCCGTGATACCGGCTAACTCGCGGCAGCGATCCAGCACCGTTGCGGCGCGTGCAGCCAGAGACTCGGACGCGGAGGAAGCTTGACTCATGAGAGATCATTCTACGTCGGCCATCGTCGCTGCGGGCAGCAGCGGAAGCTCCGGTTCTGCGCAAGGGCGGCCGGGTTGGCGCCGTGCAGGGCAGGGTCACCGTGCGAGCTTTGACGAAGCAGCAACCGGCTCCGGCGCTGTCGGCAAGCCCCGGCTGCAGCCAGCGTGTACCATGATGCAGAATCGAGCAAAATAGAGAGTGCAGTGCAAGCGGAGCGTGAAACGCGCCTGGCAGGGGGCGGCCCGGTCTGGGATGCGCCTGGCTTGCTGGAGGCAGGATGCGGAATTATATGGAGTTGCAAGCCGGTTCGCCCTCCCATGGCGACCCTGCGTTTATGCGGCAGGCTATTGCCCTGGCTACCGGGAACGTTGCTGGTGGGCTGGGAGGGCCGTTTGGGGCTCTGGTGGTAAGGGACGGCCAGGTGATTGCCACGGGGGTCAATCGGGTGACCGCGACCAAGGATCCAACGGCACATGCCGAGGTGACGGCGATTCGCTCCGCCTGCCTGCGCCTGGGAGACTTCCGGTTGGAGGGATGCGATCTCTACACCAGTTGCGAGCCCTGCCCAATGTGCCTGGCCGCCATCTATTGGGCGCGTTGCCGCTCCGTCTTCTACGGCAATACGGCCGAGGATGCCGCCAGGGCCGGGTTTGATGATTTGCTCTTGTATCAGGAGATCACAAGGTCCATCTCCGAACGCAGCCTGCCGATGGTGCGGATGCTTGCGGAGGAAGCGCAGGAGAGTTTTGTGGCCTGGCGCGAAGCGCCCGGCAAGGTGCTGTATTAGTGCGAAGCACCCGGCAGAGTGCTGTGCTCGCGCTGGTTACACGACAGAGTGTTGTATGAGAAGGATGAAAGGATCGTCCCTTGGAGGAGTTCACCGTGAGAGTTGGTCTGCTCGGTTTTGGAACCGTGGGTAGTTCGTTTGCGGAGGTGCTTGCGGCGCAGGACGGGACCGGCGTGCGAATCACCCGCGTCTTCAATCGTGGCGTGGAACGCAAGCGAAGCCATGAGAGGGCGCGGTTTGTTCCTCAAGAGGCTGTTTGGACCGAGCGTGTGGAGGATGTGCTGCAAGCCGCTGATGTGGATGTTGTGGTGGAGTTGCTGGGTGGCCTGGACCCGACCGAGAGCTGGCTGCGGGCCGCGCTCCTTGCGGGGCGGCACGTGGTCACGGCGAACAAGCAACTCATCGCCTATCGCGGGTCGGATCTGTTTGCCCTGGCTGCGGAAAAGGGGGTTCAACTGCTTTACGGAGCGGCGGTGGCCGGCGGCGTGCCGGTGATCCCTGGGGTGGCCCAGGGACTCAGCGGCGACCGGTTGACCCGAATCAGCGGCATCCTCAATGGAACCTGCAACTTCATCCTGAGTTCCATGGAGAGCGGGGTGGAGTATCAAGAGGTCCTCGGCCGGGCGCAGGCGGCCGGGTATGCGGAGGCCGATCCATCAGCGGATGTGGACGGTTTTGATGCGCGGGCCAAACTCTGCATTCTGGCCCGGCTGGCGCTCCATGCGGAGATCGATCCGGAACAAATTCCCGCCCAGACGATAGCCACCATCGCGGCGGTTGATTTCTCCTATGCCCGTGAGTTGGGGTGTACGCTGCGTCAGGTGAGCCGGGCAGAGTTGGTGGATGGTCTGGTGAGCGCCGGCGTGGGGCCGATGCTGGCGCCAAGATCCTCTCCCATCGCCTGGTCGCACGGGACGCGGAACATGGTGGTGACCAGCGGCCGTTTTGGCGGCGATGTAGTCTTCAGCGGGCATGGCGCGGGCGGTCATCCCACCGCGGTTGCGGTGCTCAGCGACGTGCGCGCGATTGCGGAGAACAGCGCCCAGGTGCGGCTGCCGGCGCGCAGGATGAAGGTGGTGGGCGATGCGGTGGCGCCCCATTATCTGCGCTTTGTGGTTGCCGATGAGCCGGGCATTGTCGCGGCGATCGCCGGAGTGCTGGCGCGGCACCAGGTAAACATCGACTCGCTGCTGCAGCATCGTGGGCACCCGGCGGAGCGCCTGCCGTTCGTGATCACCACGGAACCTTGTCTCAGCTCTACGGTGAGGCGCGCGGTGGCGGAGATGGCGGAGCTGCCGTTTATGGTTCAGCCGCCGTTGTGCTTGCAGATGCTGGTGGCCGACGATCCGGAGACGGTGTAGAGGGCATTCGAGAGGCTTGCGGGGCGTCAGCGCCTGCGGCGCCGATGTCGTCCGGCGCCGCGATCTCCGCTGTCCGCTCGAAGGCAGGATCTGGCTCAGCCGAGGTAGAGGCTCAGTACTTGGGCAGCGTTTTGTCGATGCGATCTGCCCAGTCCTCGATGCCGCCGGCCAGGTTGGAGACGTTGGAGAAGCCGTTCGCTCTGAGGATCAGGGCGGCGCGCTGGGATCGGATTCCCGACTTGCAGTGAATCACGATCTCGGTGGTCTTGGGGAAGGTCAGGCGGTGCAGGTTTTCCTCCAGATCCCCAATCGGGATCAGCGGCGCCCCGATGTTCACGATGGCATACTCATGGGGCTCGCGGACGTCCAGAATGAAAGGTGCGGCGCCTGTGTCCATGCGGGCCTTCAACTGCTCCACGGACATCTGGGGTATGCCATCGACCACCGGTGGATCAGCCATCCAGCCGTACGGGCTTGCTTCCAGCGATTCAACTTCAGTTGCTGTGGGGACGCCACAGAACTGGTCGTAGTCGATCAGCTCGCGGATTTGACGGGCGCCGCAGACGGGGCAATCGGGGTCCTTGCGCAGCTTCATGGTGCGGAAGTTCATGCCCAGCGCATCCACCAGCAAGAGACGTCCGATCAGCGGTTCTCCGATGCCGAGAATCAGCTTGATGACCTCCGTAGCCTGGATGACGCCCACCAGGCCGGGCAGGATGCCCAGCACACCGCCTTCGGCGCAGGAGGGGACCAGGCCAGGCGGTGGGGGCTCGGGGTAAAGACAGCGATAGCAGGGGCCGTCCTCGGCAGCGAATACGGAGGCCTGCCCCTCGAAGCGGAAGATGCTTCCGTAGGCGTTGGGTTTACCGGCCAGCACGCAGGCATCGTTCACCAGATAGCGAGTCTGGAAGTTGTCGGTGCCGTCGGCGATGACATCGTAGTCCTGGAAGATCTCCAGCGCGTTGGCGCTGCTGAGCTTGGTGTTGTGCTTGATGATGCGGGTGTTTTTGTTCAGCCCCTTCAGTGTCTGCTCGGCGGAGTCCACTTTGAGTTGGCCGACGCTGGCCTGGGAGTGAATCACCTGGCGCTGCAGGTTGCTCTCGTCCACCACATCGAAATCCACCAGGCCGATGGTTCCAACCCCAGCGGCCGTCAGGTAGAGGGCCAAGGGAGAGCCCAGACCGCCGGCGCCGACGCAGAGGACACGCGCCGCCTTCAACTTCCTTTGGCCCTCCATACCCACTTCGGGCAAGATCAGGTGGCGAGAGTAACGGGCAATCTCTTCGTTGTTCAGCTTGGGGAGTGTGGGCTGGTCAACAGGAGTTGGCATTCTTGCTTCCTTTATCCATTTCAATCTTTAAAGATGCGTCATGGACGGGCAAGGATTCTCCTCGGCCCCCGGCGGCCTTATGCGGAACGCACCCGCGCGGATTCGTCCGGCAGCGGGCTCCGCGTGGGCTCGGCGAATCTCAGCCGGCCTGCGGAAGGATGCGCCGATCCAAAGATAAGCTTCTGCAAGGCACTGGGCGACCGGCCTTTCTTGGGCGAGACATATGGATCCGAGCCGCGGACGAGGCGGCAGCAACGCCGCAGGCTGCCGGGCCCTGCCCGTTGTCGGGTTTAGCGCCGATGTTGCCTCCACAGCGGAGACCCCGGGCGGTGGATGGGATCATGCTGAGTTCGTCGCTGGGGGCGGCCACCATGGCGTTCCCGGCGCCTGGCCGGAGCACGTCATCGTCGTTATTCGCAAAAGACGGGGGCTTATGGGACTCCCAGGATGGGGCAGGTTACGCGCATGGCGATGCGATGCGCAGTGCTGCCCATCTCGCCAAAGCCGATGTGTTGCCGCAGGCCGAGCACGAGCAAGTCGGCGTGGCAGGCGCCGACCTCGGCCAGGATGCCCTCGACTTCACGGCCTTCGATCAGGGCGGCGTCGGCCACCACCCCGGCCTCGGCAGCGTGCTTCAAAGCGAGTTGGATTGCCAGTTCAAACCGCTCGCGGCGTTCGTTCAGAAGCTGTTGAGGAAGATCAGGATCCACGGCCAGCGAGATGTTCACGTAGAGCGGCAGCGGCTCGACCACGGTGATGATGCGCAGGCTGGAGCCCAGGGTGGCTGCCAGGGAGATCGCCGTTGCCAGGGCATGTTCGGAGGAACTGGATTCGTCGTATGCGATTGCAATCTTCTTGTACATGATGAGCTTCCCTACTTGGATTCAGATGGATGGAGCAGAATCGACTGTTGGGAGAAAGCCTTGTCCTCCTCGCCGGTCCCGGTCAGCAGGAAGCTGTTGGTGACGGTTGCGTGTCCCTGCTCGACTGTGGTGATGACGTAGGCGCAGCCCAGCCAGTGAGCCTCCGCGAAGTCCGTTGCGGACCACTGGGCGGGGTGATCGGGGTGGGAGTGGTAAAAGCCAACGATCTCCAGGCCGGCCTTGCGTCCCTCGCGCTGAGCGGAGATCAGCTCCTGCGGAGCAATGTTGTACCGGTTGTGCGCGCTGTCAGTGCGGGTGTTGCCGGCGCGCACCAGGAGTTGGACGGTGATTGCGCCGCCATCCGCCGTGCCCAGCAGAATGCCGCAGCACTCCTTTGGGTAAGTCTCTTCGCTATGGGCGCGGAGATCGCGATAGAGGAGGTTTGAGAGGTTCAGGGTCATGGTTCGGGGTCCTCCCCGAGTGCTGCGCATTTCACCGCGTGGTGAGCCGGTCGAGGTGCGGCAGGGGCGTGTTTCCGATACGTTCCAGCAGGCTGAGCTCGAGTCGGGGTGGAGGGCCGGCGCTTCTCATAGGAAGCCAAGTTTCTGACTCGGCTCCAGGTCGAGCATTCCGTTGTTCGGCTTCTGCGCGGATCTCCGCGTTGAATCCCGGCGCATGGATGTGCGAGAGTTAATAAGGTTATGTCGCTGGCGCCCAAGGCGCGGAGGCGGCGCGAAGAGGGTTTTCACATCGGTCATGGTAAAGACGAAGACGGTCCCAACGTTTGACGAAGTTCTGGCCACGCTGGGTGGTGAGAAATTTGATGTTTCCCCGGCATCCGAGGGTGCAAACCGGGTCGAAGGGGCCTACCGGGTGAGCCGGAACGGGTGCGCTGCGGAGATTGCGCCGAGCACGGAAAGGGACGCGCCGGTGCGCCTGCTGACTCCTCCGGGATGGGTGCTGGGAGGGGAGATCGCGCGGCTGGTGGACCGCGGATATCAAAAATTCTTCAAGACCAGTCAATTGGAGGTTCCGGCCACGGCGGATCAGTTGCACGCCCTGCACGATTTTCGCGAGCAGATGAAAGCGGCAGCCGGGTCC
>JAKAQS010000126.1 GCA_021819585.1 Acidobacteriota bacterium | reverse complement strand
TTGCGGTGCGCCTGCGTCCGGCGGCTCCGGATGGAGCGGAAGCCGTTGATCAGGAAGATGGCGCAGAGCGCGTTGAGCACGGCATCCAGGGCCGGAAGAAAAGCAAGGCGCGTTCCCGAGGCGTCGATGGGTGCGTGGTCGTAGACCAGCCAGGCAAGAAAGAGAGAGGCCAGAGCGCTGATGCCGATGATGGCGGCGATGATCGAAGGATGGGTACGGTAGTCTGGGTTCGGCGCGGTGAGTTCAGACATCGTGTTCCTTTCAGTTGGATGGGCTCATCGGGCGGAAGGGGTCAGAAGAGGAGCCGGCCCCTGGCATCCAGCGTCATGGCCAGCAGGAGCAGGGGCAGGTAAATCACGGAGACGTGGAGCAACCTGCGGGCGAGGTTCCGGTTTTCCGGGTCGTCCGGGCAGCGCATGATCCTCAGGAAACGGATGGCTGCGGCAAGATAGAAGCCATCCAGGACAAGGGCCGCCACGGCGTAGGGAATGCCGGTGACATGAAGCCAGGCAGGCCAGAGACTCGCAGGGATGATGACCAGGGCGTAGAACACCGCCTGCAGGGCGGTGGATCGGGCAGCTTCACTGGTGGGGTGTTGGGTTGAGGCCAGGCGGACGCCTCCGTGGGCATAGTCCGCGCGGTAGAGCCAACCGATGGCCATGAAGTGGGGAAACTGCCATAGGAAGAGGATGGAGAAGAGGGCTGCGGCGGGCCATTCCACAACGCCGCGGGCAGCGGTCCAGCCAATGAGCGGCGGCAGAGCGCCGGGGAAGGCCCCGATGAAGGTGTTCAGCGTGGTAATCCGCTTCAGAGGGGTGTAGATGGCGATGTAGCCGACGGCCGTGAGCAGGGTCAGCAGGCCGGTGAGCGGGTTGGTGGCCAGCGTGAGGTAGATGGTTCCTCCACAGACCAGAAGAAAGCCCACCAGCAGGCCGTGGACGAGGCCGATGCGGTGCTGTGCCATGGGTCGATCGGCTGTGCGAGCCATGCGGCGGTCTGTGCTGCGTTCCACGGCCTGGTTGAGCGCGCTGGAGCCGGTGGTGACCAGGGCGATGCCGAACAGGGCCTTCAACAGGCTGAACTGGAAGGGTGAGATTCCAGAGGCCAGCGAGCCAAGGTAGTAGCCGGCAGCCGCGGTGATGATGACCATCAGCGAAACGCGCGGTTTGAAGAGTATGAGGTAGTCGCCCAGCAGGGAGTGGCTGCGGGGCCGGGATCGCGGTGGGGAGGATGCTACGGTGGATGTGGCGGCGGTAGACACGTCGAACCCTTAGAATATCGCGATTTGAGTCACTTGCCGGGAAAGCGGCCCAAATCGCGGTGAAAAGCCTGTGTTCAGATCCGAATGCGAGGTCGCCCGCCGGTTTCCCGTGGTCCGGCAATGCCGCCCCTAACACCGTATCCAATTGAGAGTTATGGAGATCTGACTGCCGGCCTGACTGCCGGTCGGAGGGCTGGTCCCGCTCATGGTCCCCCGCCGATGCAATTTTTCACGCGGTCAAATGTCTTCTGTCTTCAAACGATCCGCGTTTTCGCTCGATCCTGCTATGTTCATTCTTCCGCGGAACGGCGTCGCGGAAGGGCGTTCATTGCGGTGAAATAGAGGCAAGGTTATACTGCGGTTATTGGCAGAGCTGGTGTCTCTTTTGCTTTGCCCGAGTGAGGTTCGTCTTCAGCGAAAGCATGAGGAGTATCCAACTCGGACGTGGCGGTCCGCCCGTTAGTTACAAGGGTGAGTCGGGTTGGCGCGCTGTGACCCGCGTGCTTCGAAGTTCATGGCTTCTTCGATGCCGGCGTTGGTTCCAAAGTTCTCCATTCTTCCGAAGTTGTGGCTCGGCTGCGGGGTGGGTGGCGGCCGATCTTCTGAATACTTTGATGCCATCCGACTGCCGGGTTTGCGGCGCTGCGATGGCAAAGTTGAGCCGGGTTCGGGTCTGCGAGGCGTGTATCGAGCGGGTGGGCTCGCTGATGGACGCAGAGCAGGGAGTTTGTTGCAGCCGGTGCGGCGACGCCATGGGGATGGAGTCAGCTCGATTTGCCGCGGCGCTGGGTGTGAGCGAGTGTACGATGTGCAGGCTGGCTCCGCCGCTGTTCGATCGCGCGGTTTCCTTTGCAAGCTACGACGGCGAGATGCGCAGGCTATTGCACCTCCTGAAGTTTGAGGGCATGCGCGGGGTTGCGACCCATCTGTTGGGAGATGCCGTGGCCAAGGCTGCGCAGGGGCTGCGCAGCGGCCCTCAGGGAGCGGGAACGGCAGAGCTTCATCCCATGGAGAGAGGATCTGGCAGTGGTTCTCAGATCCTGCGCCATGGAGCCGGGGCAGGTACTCGAGCACCCAGGGAGATGGCTGCGGACCACGTGCTGGTGGTTCCGGTTCCGCTGTTCGCCACTCGAGAAAAGAAGCGGGGGTATAACCAGGCGGAGTTGCTGGCGAAGGCGATGATGGCGTCCCTGCGGCGGCGGGAGCCGGAGTGGGAGCTTCGACTGTGCTCTGGAGTGCTGCGGAGGGTGAAGGACACGCCGGTGCTCTATGCGTTGAATCCACGGCAGCGGCGGACGAGTCTGCGCGGCGCGTTTTCGGTCTCTGCTGCGGAGACGGTGAAGGGGCGGGAGGTATTGCTGGTCGATGACATCATGACCACCGGAGCCACAGCGCGAGAGTGCGCGCGGGTATTGAAGCTGGCAGGCGCGACCAAGGTCTGGGTGGTGACGGCGGCGCGGGCTCTGCCGGACGAAGGGCGCGGCATGAAACAACCCGATGCTTTGCCCCAGCCGATGCGTGGCGTCGCCATCTGGGATTCTTTTTCGACGACAGCCCCGGAGATGAAGGGACGGACGGGTTCGTAGATGAGTTCGTAGCGGTTGTCGCAGGTGGACAACCATCAACCAAAAGCGCGGGAGGGAAGGCATGCAGGCTGGTAACTCTGGTGGGAAGTGCAAGAAGCGGCCGGGAGACCGGCGCCACAAGACGTATCCGGTGGAGGGAACGGCGCGGGCGGAGGCTATCGACATACGCATGGGTGTGTTTCGGCAGCCGGCGATGCAGACCCCCGTGCTGGTGTTGAATGCGAGCTATGAGCCGATCAATATCTGCGGGGCGCGGCGAGCGCTGGTGCTGGTGCTCAAGGGGGTAGCGCGAACCGAGGAGGAGCAGGGGACGGTTCTCCACGCGCACCGGATGAGCCTGCAGATGCCCAGCGTGATCCGGCTGTTGGAGTACCGGAGGATTCCGCACCAGACCCGGGCACTGAGCCGGAAGAATATTCTGCTGCGTGACCGGAACACCTGTCAGTACTGCCAGAGGGTGCTGACAGCCGCGGATCTGACGCTGGACCATGTGGTGCCGCGCTGCCGCGGAGGGCAGTCAACCTGGGAGAACCTGGTGGCGTGTTGCAGGGATTGCAACCGGCGCAAGGGCAGCCAGATGCTGCATGAGCTGACGGATATGAGGCTTCTGCGCGAACCGCGGCCGTTTACGCTGCATACCTCCCGGCACATCATGCGGATGATTGGAAGCGCGGATGCCAACTGGAGGAAGTATCTTTACTTTGAGTCCGAACCCGCCGCATAGAGCATCTGCCGTGCGGATGGGCCTGCAGAAGCGGGCATTCCCGTGGCCGCCTCCTTCGCTGGGGCGTGAACGCCCAGAAATGCCGAGGCTCCGGGATACACCTGCCGGGAAGAATCTTTAACGCAGAAGATCCTCCAGTGTCGTGGAGAGGTCCGTCTTTTCATCGCGGTACTTGACGATGATGGGCGTGTAGACCGAGAGCCCGAGATCCTTGCCGGGGCCTTTCTGGATGGCTCGCGCGCCCGCCACCACCACGGCGCCGGAGGGGATGATGAGCGGCATGCTGGCCGTAGCCTTGTAGACGGTGTTCCTGGGGATGTCGTAGACCGGGGTGCCGCGGGTGAGGATGACGCCGGAGGCCAGAACAGCGCGCGAGCGTACGATGGTCCCCTCGTAGACGCCGGTGTTGCCGCCCACCAGAACGTCGTCTTCGATGATGACCGGAGATGCGTTGATGGGTTCCAGAACGCCGCCGATCTGCGCCGAAGCTGAAAGGTGGACGCGTTTGCCGATCTGGGCGCAGGAGCCGACCAGAGCGTGGGAGTCGATCATCGATTCCTCGTCGACGAAGGCCCCGACATTAACGTAGGCCGGAGGCATGACGACCACTCCCGGGGCCAGGTGGGCTCCAGAGCGGACCGAGCTGCCACCGGGCACGATGCGGATGTTGTCGTCCGGAGTGAAGCGGCGGGCGGGGTAGGTCGATTTGTCGACGAAGGTGAGGGGAAAACGCCCACCGGAGGGTTCGCTCATCTGGGTGAGGACGCCCAGGCGGAAGCCGAGCAGGATGCCGCGCTTGACCCAGGTGTTGACGCGGTAGCCAGTCGGGGAAGATGGATCGGGTTCAGCGGAGCGGATCTTGCCGGACTCGAGCGCGGAACGGAATCGGTGAAAGGCTGCCAGAGCGTCGTGGTTGCCGACGGCGGCCTGACCCAGGGCGAAGAACTGTTCGATGAGGGGTTCGAGAGCGTCTCTCTCGGAGGTGGAGCGGGTAGCGTTCATGGACAGTTTGATTGTAGCGGGCTCGGTAGTGGATGGGCGGCGGCCGGTTTGAAGCCATTGCATCTACGAGGACGCAGGCAGGAGGCCGAGTTCCTGGAGAAGCGCCTTGAGCTTGGCGCGAGTGGCCTCTGTTACGGGGACCATGGGCAGGCGGAGGGTTTCGGTACAGCGGCCGAGCAAGGCCATCACCGCTTTGATGGGAGCCGGGCTGGGTTCACAGAAGTGCGCTTGCATCAGGGCGAAGTGCCGCGCGTTGAGTTGGCGGGCCGCGTCCCAGTCGTTGCGAAGCGCGGCGGCGATCATCTGCGAGATGGGTCCAGGGATGGCGTTGGAGGCCACCGAGATCAGGCCTTTGCCGCCCAGGGCGAGCACGGGCAACGCCATGGCGTCATCGCCGGCCAGTACGGAAAAGTTGGAGGGGGCGTGAGCGATGATCTCCGTAATCTGGCCGATCTGGCCGCTGGACTCTTTGATGCCGGCGATGTTGGGAAATTCGGCGAGGCGGAGGACGGTCTCCGGCAACAAGTTGGTCGCGGTGCGGCCCGGAATGTTGTAGAGCAGGATGGGCAGATCGACGGCTTCGGCGATGGCCCGAAAGTGCTGGAACTGACCCTCCTGGTTGGGGCGGTTGTAGTAAGGATTGGCGGAGAGCAGGCCGGTGAGGCCGGGGATGCGGGCCAGGCGCTCAGCGTTCCGCACAGCCTGAGCTGTGGAGTTGTGGGTGCAGCCGGCGAAGACCGGGATCCGGCCGGCGGCGGCGGAGATGGTCAACTCGATGACCCGCTCGGTCTCCTGTTCGGAGAGCGTGGAAGCCTCGCCCGTGGTGCCGCAAGGGATGAGGATGGAGACGCCGTGCTCAACCTGGGACTGGACGAGCAGATCGAGAGCGGATTCGTCCAATGAGCCGTCGGGGCGAAAGGGGGTGATGAGTGCGGTGCCACAGCCTTGGAGTGTCATCTCGATGAAAGTTTAACGCTGATCGTTGTGGGAGTGCTCGCCGACAGAGGTGATTCGCGTCCGTTCGGTGAGCTTCCGGGGCGGGATAAGCCATAGCAAGGCGACCAGGGCGACCATGCTCAGCGCGAGGATCGGGCCGATATTGGGAGCAAAGTTCGGCGCGAGGAAAGCGGCCGGGATTGCCCCGAGATAGAGCACGGTTGAGGCCGTCTGTTTCAGGGGGCTGGCGGCGGCGGGCTGCCCGGTATGGCGGCAGATGGCCGTGGAGAGGACGAACCAGGAGATCGCCGGCAGAGCGCAGGTGAGGGCGTAGAGAGCGATGGAGAAGGATGAGATGCCACGCATGCCCACCCAGCGCGTCGCGAAGGGGATCAGGGAGAGAAAGAAAAGCAGCCCCAGGTTGGACCACAGGATGCCGTGCGTGACGCTCTCCAGTTTGTCGGTCAAGTAGTGGTGATTGACCCAGTAGATGCCGGTCTGGACGAAGCTGAGCAGATAGACGGTGAGCAAAGGAAGGATCTGGAGCAGGCCTCCCATATCGGAGATCTCTTTGGATGGAACCCGGAGTTCCAGCACCATGATGGTGATGATGACGGCGATGACTCCATCGGAGAAGGCTTCAAGGCGATCAGGGGAGAGTGGCTGGGGCATGATCAGATCAACCGGAGTTGCGGGAGCTGGCGCGGTGGATGCATGGTGCGAAAAAAAACGGGATGCCGCGATTTGGGCGATCGCCAACAGAAAGGAGGAGGAAACCGGCGCCTCGCCGTCGCAGGGTTTGGGAGACTCCCTCGGTCACCAACTGCAATCCGACGCATCGATCAAGGGCGCCCCGGCTGGGAGCCTGGCCGCCGGCATGGTGACGTCTCCAGGCTCCCAGAGGTTTGGAGATCCCTGAGCTACTTGGCGGCTGGAGAGAGCGTGAAGTTCTGACGGACGTAGTTGAGTTGAAGCTTGGGTAGATCGGCTTCCATGAGGTTGCCGGCGCCATCCAGGTAGACCTCGGCCGTAGGACCGGTGTGGAAGCGCAAGATGAAGCTCTTGAGAGCGACGGATTTGCCATCCAGCGTACCCGTGCGGTCGGCGTCGGGCTGGATGTTAACCAGGATGAATCGATTCTTCGGGTTGATGGTGTCTTCAGGAATCAGCAGCATGTAAGTGGAGTTTGGGAGGGGATGGGTCTGGGCGGCGGTCATGAGAATCTGGATGGCGGAGGGGTCACCATCGGAAATCATAAAGAAGTCGGGATTGGGGAGTTTGGCGATGACAGGGCTGCCCAAGCTGCCGGCCTGAATGGTGGAAACCTCAATTGTGGTGCGCTGTTTGTTCGGTTGCCAGTTGTAGGTCTTTTGAGCTACCTGATCCTGAATGGAGCCGGACAGAAAGTTGCCGGTGCTGTCTAACTTGTAAGAGATGTCGTACTGGCCCTGTTCGGTGGAGCCGGCGTTGCCGTCTGGCTTGGTCTGCGTGCCGGCGGCTGGGGGGGCGGTGGAGACGATGCTGTACTCGAAACGGCCGTCGATCTTGTAGCCTTTTTTGGATTGCTGGATCGAGTAAGAAGCCTTGCCGACGTTCTTGCCGCTGGTGGCGTCAACCAGAGTGAAATTGTTGGCTTTATTCTTGGAAGCGACTGCCGGCAGCGAGAAGGATGCCAGGGCGAGGAAGACAAAAGAAGTACGAAAGTTCATATGAATATCCTTGGGTGAGAGTGTGATGTTTCGACCCAGATGCCATGCTGCGGGCCAAGTTGGAGCGTCATGCGATGGGGAAGTTCGAACTTCATCCGATGATGGAGTAGGTCATGCGATAGCGGCGGTGACCAGATCTCTGGCTTCACTCTGTATCTGTTTGAGGTGAGCCTCGCCCTGAAAGCTCTCCGCATAAATCTTATATACGTCTTCGGTGCCGCTGGGACGAGCGGCGAACCAGCCGTCCGCGGTGGTGACCTTGAGTCCGCCGATGGAGGCATGGTTGCCAGGGGCCTCGGTGAGGATCGCGGTGATGGGCTGGCCGGCCATCTCCTTGACCGTGACCTGAGCAGGAGAGAGTTGCGCCAGCTTGGCCTTCTGCTCTCTGGTTGCATCGGCATCGATGCGCTGGTAGACCGGGTTCCCATACCTGGCGGTCAGCTCGTTGTAAATCTGGCCGGGATCCTTGCCGGTGATTGCGGTCATCTCGGCGGCGAGCAGGCCCAGGATGAGGCCATCCTTGTCGGTGGTCCAGACCCTGCCGTTGCGGCGGAGGAAGGTTGCGCCGGCCGACTCTTCGCCGACAAATCCAAGCTCACCGTCCATCAGGCCGGGGACGAACCATTTGAAGCCCACGGGTACTTCGACCATGGGGCGGCCAAGACCTTTGGCCACTCGGTCAATGATGCTGGAGGAGACGAGGGTTTTGCCGATGCCCACCTTTGGAGACCACTCCGGGCGGTGGGTGAAGAGGAACTGAATGCAAACCGCCAGGTAGTGGTTGGGGTTGAGCAGGCCGGCGCCGCGAGTGACGATGCCGTGGCGGTCGTGGTCGGTGTCGCAGGCCCAGGCAACGTCGTACTGATCCTTGTTGGCGATCAGGCTGGCCATGGCGAAGGGGCTGGAGCAGTCCATACGGATGCGCGAGTCCCAATCCAGGGTCATGAAGCGGAAGGTGGGATCGACGTAGGGGTTCAGAATCTCAAGCGGGAGTTGGTAGAACTCGGCGATGCGAGGCCAGTAGGCTACGCCGGCGCCACCCAGAGGATCGACGGCGAGTTTAAGTCCAGAGTGACGGATGGCATCGATGTCGATGATATTGACCAGATCCTGGACGTAGGCGGTGATGTAATCGTGGCGGTGAGTAGTAGGAGCGGCCAGGGCCTTGGAAAAGGCAAGACGTTTGACGCCCTGGAGTTTGTTGGCGATGAGTTCGTTGGCCCGGTTCTCGATCCACTTGGTGGCCGACGTGTCGGCCGGTCCGCCGTTGGGTGGGTTGTACTTGAACCCTCCGTCCTGGGGAGGGTTGTGGCTGGGGGTGATGACGATGCCGTCGGCCGGCGCCCTCGTCCCCGAGGCGTTGTACTCCAGGATGGCGTGGGAGAGAACAGGAGTGGGGGTATAACCGCCGGCCTGTTCCTGACTGTCGCGGGCGCTATCGATCATCACGTCGACGCCGTTGGCGGAGAGCACCTCCAGGGCAGTGGCGAAGGCGGGCTCGGAGAGAGCGTGGGTGTCCTGAGCCAGAAAGAGCGGGCCGGTGGTCTTTTGCGTGGCGCGGTACTCGACGATGGCCTGGGTGATAGCCAGGATGTGGGCGTAGTTGAAGCTGGAGGTGAGCGAGGAGCCACGATGCCCGCTGGTGCCGAAGCTCACCTTCTGACTGGCGACGCCGGGATCGGGGTGGTTGGCGTAGAAGGCTGTGAGCAGGTGAGGAAGATCGGCCAGGCGATCGGGTGAGGAGCGATGTCCGGGGGTGTTGGCGAGCGGGTCAGTGAAGGTGGTCTTCATGGTTGCAAGGATAAAGCCAGCAGGGATGAGGGATGGGCAATCGGAGCGGGAGGGTTGCCTGTGCGGGGAAAGCGGGGAGTTTCACAGGCTCCTCACACCCTCGCCGCTCTTCACCGTACGACTGGACCGGACGAGGCATGGCTCGGATGTCTTATCGTAAGTTCGTTTCAGCGAGAATCCAGCGTGCGTTGACAAGCCGAGCCAACTTGTTCCTGAACTCAACAAGTGTCGGCACGCAAGACACTGTGCTGAGTGTACCGGTATGCTGGTGACGTGGCCAACCTCTGGCAGCGATGGATGGTGAATCCGGTGATGGGCCTGCTACGGATGGGCGCGGATCCAGACAAGCTGGCCTGGTCGCTGGCCTTGGGTGTGGCCGTTGGCGTGAACCCTCTGCTGGGCTCGACGACGGTGTTGGTGTTGGGTCTGGCGGCGCTGCTGCGGCTGAACATTGTGGCATCGCAGGTGGGTAACCACGCGGTGTATCCGCTGGAGTTGGTTCTGTTTCCGGTCTTTATCAAGGCAGGGTCGCTGGTCTTCGGCACTCCTCGGCTGCCTCTGGAGGGCCATGCTCTCTGGGAGGCTGTGCGGCGCCACCCCTGGGAGACCACGCGGATGCTGTGGTATTGGGAGTGGCACGCGCTGGTGGTCTGGGCGGCCTTTGCCGCCGTGGCCGTGCCGGTGATCGCACTGAGCAGCGAGCCAATGCTACGCAGAATGGCGGCCCGGGCAAGGGAACAGCCGTCCGCCAGGTAATTGGGGGCGCCGGCTCTATCAAGCCGCTTTCTGCCGATGGCAGGGGATCTGGCCGGCAGCGGTGAACCGCTTTGATGGCCATGAATTTTGGGCCACTCCCTCCGCCCACACAGAGACAGTTTTATTGGGGGCCGGGGTACTCCTGGACGGGGTCGGCGGAGTGAACCCAGGCGGAGACGATGAGGTCACGCAGTTCGATGGCTCCTGCGGCCAGACGTTCTTCGGTGAAGGATTTGGCCTGAGGCTTACCGGCGTTCAGAAAACCGCCTTGCTGGTCAAGCTGGTAGACCTTGGTGACCAGCGAGTGGGAGTGGAGAAGATAACGCCAGTACTGGGTCCACTCGTCGTTGATCACGGTGGGCGGCGCGGCGGCTACCAGCGGATCCACATCGGAGGCCTTGATGTTGGCCGAGACGTAGACGGACTCAAACTGCGCGTGGATGGAGTGGCTGGTGGTGTAGTGGTGGGGATTGGGGCCAGTCCAGCCGTTGTATTGGATTGTGTCGTGGAGAGGCTGGGAGCCGTCGCCTACGTAGTGGCCGAGCCATCCGGCGTCGTAGAGGATTGCAAGCTGGACGGGAGCCGTGTCCTGGTTGGCTGCGGTGAGTTGGCGATAGAGACGGAGGTCGGATTTGAGGCGCTGCCAGACCTCTTCCACCTGCCACGGCTGGAAGCCCACGGCCTCAAAACTTTTGATCTCCGGATGATGGGGAAGGGCGGCGCTGAGGTTGCGGATGAAGTCGTAGCGATTGCGCGGGAAGTCATAGCCGGCAATGCAGTCCGGC
>JAKAQS010000125.1 GCA_021819585.1 Acidobacteriota bacterium | reverse complement strand
GGAGGCGTGAACGTATAGGTGTCGCCCAGGGTGAAGTTCTCCGCGGTCTCAATCACTCCCGCCGGCACGGTGACAAAGATGTCTGTGGGATTGAAGAAGGCTGGGTTCTGATAGCCATCATAAAGAACGCTGAAAAACGCGTTCTGCTTGGGGCTGATCATCCAGTCCTCCCGAGTGACAAACTGGTTGTCAAACTGATCGCTGGGAACCGTGTATGAGGTCAGTCCACAATTGTTGATATCGATCGTTGGATTCGGCGGAGGCAGATACTTGTCCAATTCCAGCGAGGACGCGTTGTAAGTGGGCGTTGAGGGGTAGATATCGCCAGGCAGCAATACGCCGGAGAATGGATCATACAACTGCACCATCTTGCCACTGGCTTCGCAGAGGGGTCCATCCGTGACGGACCAGTTGCCTTGCAGATTGTCGGTTGTGGGCACATAAACCTCGCTGTTGGCCTCAGCCGAGGTCGTCCGTGTCCTCTGGTACCCGGCAAAGAAGAACAGCTTGTCGCGGACGATCGGTCCGCCGATCACGCCTCCGAACTGATCCTCGTGGAGTTGGTCCGGCGAGGTCGAGAAGAAGTTCGTGGCATCGATGACGTTATTGCGGATGAACTCGAAGGCGTCACCGTGGAATTGATTCGTTCCCGATTTCGTGACCACGTTGACCATTCCGCCGGCTTCTCCTCCGTTCTGCGCGCCCATCACCGTCGTCTCAACGTCGAACTGATTGACAGCGTCCGGAAACGGATAGGGCAGGTTCGACATCACCATGTAGTCCATGTTGTCGCCGCCGTTCAACTCATACAGCGTCGTGTTCCCTTCGCCGCCGGCAATGGAGAGAGAGATCGTCTGGTAGGAGGATTTGCTGCCTACAATGTCGTTGTTGGGAGCAGGAGTCGCTGCCGGCGCAAGAGTGATCAACTGGGTCATCAAGCGCCCATTCAACGGCATCTCCGTGACCGCGTGCTGGCCGATAACCTGCTTGAGGGTTGGATCCTCGGTCTGCAGCGCTAAACTTCCCGCATGAACCTCAACCGATTGTGTCGTGGCGCCCACGACGAGGGCCGGATTCACCGAGATGCTGCTGCCGACGTCGAGGACGATGCCCTTCTGAACGTATGTCTTGAACCCAGTGGCTGTCGTGGATAGGTCGTATTGGCCAACCTGGACGCCGGGGAACAGATACACGCCGGCGCTGCTTGTCTTGGTGGTCTGTGTGGTCTGCGTCGCCTCATTGGTCAAGGTGACGGTGGCATTCGGGATCACCGCGCCCGTTGAATCCGTAACTGTGCCTTGGATGTTGGCCGTTCCGGCGATCTGCCCACCGGCCGCGGAGGAGATCAGGAGCAAGCCCGCGACGAAGAGATTCAACACCCCTCGGGGAGCCTTGCCTGGCGCTTCTCGTCTCTTGGTTTTCATATTACCTCCTACAGAAGAAGTTCTCTACTTCGAAGCGTGGAGTGCTTTTACTTGTGACTTGGTCAGACCACCTAAATTTTGCGCGCCATTGTTGCAGATGAATTCAGCCGTTGTCAAGCAAGACTCTTTTCCAGCAGCAATTCTAAGTGGGGGAGGAACCTGCGTGGAGACTTGGCAATCGGTAGAGATCTGATTGTCTGGAGGCATGGGCATTTTGGAATCGCTGTTGGCGGGGCTGCGGACGGTAAGCGGCAGTTTTCCGGATGCGCGGGGGGGGTGTGATCGATTATCCGATGGCCGATGTGACCATGGCGGCCTTCTCGCTGTTCTTCATGCAGAGCGAGTCGTTTCTTGGCTATCAGAAGCGGTTGGAACGCGGCCAGAACGACTCCAACTGCCGCACCTTGTTCGGCATCGCGAAGATTCCCACCGACAACCACATCCGCACGTTACTGGACAGGGTAGCGCCGGACAGCTTGCGGCCCTGCTTTGATCAGGCGTTGGAGATGCTGGCCGAACAGGATGGCTTGCGCGATTTTCAGCGGCTCGGCGACCGCCTGCTGGTGGCTCTGGACGGGACCGAATACTTCCTGTCGCAGAAGATCTCCTGCCCGCGCTGCCTGAAGCGGGAGCGCTCCGGCGGCAAGACCGAGTATTACCACGCTCTGCTCGGGGCCACGCTGCTGGCGCCGGGACATAATCGCGTCTTGCCGCTGATGCTGGAGTTCATCGCTGCTCAGGACGGACAGGTAAAACAAGATTGCGAACGCAATGCCGCCAAGCGCTGGCTTAAAGATCATGGCCCACGCCTGGCCCGATTGCGCCCCATCTTCCTGGGCGATGCGCTGTTTGCCTGCCAGCCGCTGGCCGAGGCGGTGCTGGCTACCGGGGCCGACTTCCTCTTCGTCAGCAAGCCGGAGAGCCATAAGACGCTCTACGAATATCTGCGCGGGGCCGAGTTCCAACAGCACACGGTGGCGGAGCGCCGTCCCGGAGGCCACAGCCAAACCTATGGCTATCGCTGGACCCAGGCCGTGCCCCTGCGCGACGGTAAAGACGCCCTGGCCGTGCAATGGCTGGAGGCAACCATCGCCAACTCGGCCGGAAAGACCACCTATCGCAACGCCTTCGTGACCAGCCTGGGGATTACGGCCGACAACGTGGCCGAGCTCGCCGCCTGCGCCCGAGCCCGGTGGAAGATCGAAAACGAAAGCTTCAATGTGCTGAAGAATAACGGCTACAACCTGGCCCACAACTTCGGACACGGCAAACAGCATCTGGCGGCCACCTTTGCCGCGCTCAATCTGCTGGCCTTCGCTTTCCACACCGTCCTGGACTGCCTGGAAACCCTCTGGCAACAGGCCCGCCAAGCCATCGGCACGCGCAAAGCCTTATTCGCCGACCCCCCACCCCATCACCGGCTACTGCTTGTTTCCAAACTGGTTGGCGCTATTTCTTGCCATGGCTTCCGGCAAAGCTCCCCCCACTTAGAATTGCTGGCAAGACTGCGGGAAGCACTGGATCAGGGCGACGGCGGCTGGGGGTGACGCCGCCGTGCAGCAGGACTTCCATCAGGCGGATCATGCGGGTGTCGTGGATTTTGATGCCGGGATAGCGTGCGGTTCCGGCGGTGATGGGTAGGGCCAGGCGTTGCAGCAAAGGAAAGTCGGCATGCACGTTGAGGCACTTGGCCTGGAAGGCGGCCAAGCAATCCGTGACGGCGAGGAACTTCTGTCGCACTGCGGCCAGATGCTGCAAGCCCTTCTTGAGGCCGAAATCGCGCAGGTTGTTGGAGCAGACCTCATTGCGCAGGAAGGTGGAAAACTTCTCGTATTGCTTGACGAAGGCGTTCTTCCAGTATCCTCCTTGCGCACCTTCGGCTCCGCCCATTCGATGGGAAGATCATGATTGCGAGCGAACGACTCGACCCAATCCCGCTACTCATTGGTCCGCCGCGAGAGCACCGTCTTGTCGATCACCGGCTCGCCCACGACGTTGTGGAAGAAATACGCCACATGCCCGGCCGCGACAACCCGCCCAGATAGCCGTGGATTACCACCCGGTCGAAACAGTGGTATACAAACAGGACAGGAGCAGGTTGCCAAACAGTCTGGTGAATACCTCCATCGGTCGTCCCTCCCTTGTTCTCGTCTCAGCAATACGATCATCGGACAGACAGACGACTGGTGGTTGCAAAATTTCACATATGTTTAGCTAGCGTTGGTGTGAACAGATGCAACTGTTTTTTACCGCGTCATTCATAAGAGTTTTGATCGCTGTCATTCTGTTTCCGGCAGAGTTCTGCCTGCCGGCCTTTGGAGTGGAACAGGGGCAGTTTCAAGGATACGCGATGCGGGTATGGAGGGCGCAGGATGGCCTTCCGGATCAGGCAATTCAGGCGTTTGCGCAAATGGAGGATGGAAGTCTGTGGATCGGAACCCGGGAAGGCCTGCTGCGTTTCGATGGCATTCACTTTACGGACTATGAGGCGCCTGCGGCGCCTGCTCCGCTGCAGCGTGGCGTCAACTGCCTGCTGACTTCAAAGGACGGCAGCCTGTGGATCGGAACCGCAGGTGGCGGCCTGCTCCGTTACCGTGACGGCCGGTTTCAAGCCTATTCCGCGGCGGATGGCGCAGCGAACCAGTTCATCCGCTCTGTCTTCCAGGACCGCTCTGGAACCATCTGGATCGGCTCGGACCAAGGGCTCTTTCGTGTCGTCGGAGCCGGCTTGCAGCGAGTGGATCGAAGACCCGGCATTCCTTCTATCTTTGTCCGGTCCATCGTACAGGGTCCGCGTGGACATGTGTGGGTTGCCGGTACGGCATTGCTGGCCCTCTCGGGCGACCGGCCGGTCAGGCAATATGCGCTGCCCCCCGGGCTGCCGCAGAACCTGATTACCGCTATGTACGCCTCGTCACAGGGGCCTTTGTGGATCGGAGCGCTTTCCGGGCTGTACGAGCTCACGCGGACGGGAGATATCGTCAGGGTGCCCGGGCTCTCGGCACAGGTAAGCGCACTGTGGCAAAGCGGTGACGGCGCCCTGTGGATCGGTACCATCGGTCGCGGGCTTTTCCACTGGTGCGGACAAAGCTTGGTCCACATCGAGGCTTCGAGCCTTCCCAGCAACACTGTGAACGCGATCTTCGCAGATCGGGAGGGAAATCTCTGGCTCGGGACGGGGGCTGGGTTGGTCCGGCTGAGTCACACGGCGGTGAGTCTCATCAAGCTTCCGGCAGGAACGGACTCAACCTTTGAAACCCTCACCGCCGATGAAGACGGCACGATCTGGATGGCAACTTCCAACAAGGTGTTCCGCATTCTGAAAAAAATCGCGAAACCTTACGTATTTGCCGGATTACCCGGCCTGCCGATTCGGACTTTGCAGATGGCGCCGCATCAAGGAGTCTGGCTGGGTACGGATGGAGATGGCCTTTACCATCTCACCGAAGGCCGCGTGGAGCATTTCAGCATCCGAAACGGCCTGGCGAACGACTACATCAGGGCGATTTTGCCGGACCGGGACCACACCTTATGGATTGGTACCGACGGTGGCCTCACGCATTTGGAGCCAGACGGCCATGTACGCAGCTACAATATGGCGGCGGGGCTTGCGTACAGCAGCGTCACGGCCCTGTTTGAAGCGCGGAATGGCGACATCTGGGTGGGAACCAGCCGTGGGCTTACCCATATTACGCACGGCGAAGTCTTGCGGGACGCCGTCACTGCGGACCTTGGCAGCCAACAGATCTGGAGCATCAACCAAGACCGCTCCGGGAAGTTGTGGATCGGAACCAGCACTGGACTCTACGGGTGGGGGGACGGGACGCTGACCCACCTGGCCGTAGCACAGGGGCTTGCCAGCAATATCATCTATTCGGTCCTGTGCGATTCCAAAGACAATCTCTGGCTGGGTAGCCCCAATGCCATCGCGCGTGTCCGGGCCGCGGACCTGGACAATCTGCGCAGCGGCGCACAGGTGTCGCTCACCTACTATGTGGGCTCCACCGACATGCACTCGGCACAGCTCTACGGAGGTCTGCAGCCGGAGGGAATCGTGGCCCCGAACGGGGACGTATGGTACCCGAGCAACGAAGGCGCCATCCAAATTCGCACTGCGAGCATTGTCTCTGCGCCGCCCTACCAGGTCCGGATTCAGGATGTGATGGTGAACGGGCAGCAGGTACCGTTAGCGCAGAAGATCGTGCTGGATCCGGGCACTGCGCGGCTCGAGATCTCCTACGCGGTGGTGCATCTCGGTCCCCAGGAAGGCTTCCGCTACCGGTACCAGATGCAGGGCCTGGAGCCATGGAACGATGTGGGCAGCCGCAATACTGCCTACTATACGCATCTACCGGCTGGAACCTACCGGTTTCGTGCGGAAGCCAAGGAGCTGGGCGAGCCGGGAGGAATCTCGGAAGCCGATATCGTCATTCGGCAGAAGCGGTATTTTTACGCGACACCGTGGTTTGTAGCCTTGTGCGTGCTGCTGGGCTTCGGCATCGCTGTGCTGCTATACCGCTGGCGGCTTAGCAGCCTGAACCTGCGCCTTCATGCGGTAAGCGAAGAACGAGCTCGCGTGGCGCGAGAGATGCACGACACGGTGATTCAAGGCTGCGTCGGGGTTTCGGCGCTGCTCGAAGCGGCGCTGGGGGTGGATGACAGCGAGGAGCCGTTGCGGCTGCAGTTGCTCAACTATGCCACCGATCAGGTGCGCTCCACCATCGATGAGGCGCGAGAAGCCATCTGGGTGCTGCGCGGGGCGCCTGACTCGGACGTTGGATTCGGAAGCCTTTGCTGCGACTTGGCGCGGCAGATGCAGGCAAGCTCTGGCATACCGGTTCGCTATGCTGTAAGGGGTCGCCCCTTCCGCCTGGATGCGGCCGCATCCCATGAACTGCTGACGGCTGTGCATGAGGCGATGATCAACGCTATTCGCCACGCGCATCCCAATCGGCTCGACGTGGAACTCGCCTACACGTGGCACAGCCTTCTTGTGGTTGTACGTGATGATGGCTGCGGCTTCTCGCCGGGAGCCACTTTTCACCAGGATGGCCATTATGGCATCTTAGGAATGCGAGAGAGGGTCCGTTTGCTGCGGGGTGCGCTGGATATCGAGAGCAGATCGGGACACGGTACGACGGTGTCCATCCGGATCCGCCGCAAGCCGTGGAGACGGCGTGGCGCCAAAGTCGCAAACAGGAACAACTATGACTAAGAAGCTTACGGTAATGATTGTGGACGACCATCCGGTCGTCCGCCTGGGCATCAGCGCCATTATCGAGTCGCAATCCGATATGACAGTGGTGGCAGAGACGGGCGACGGCGTGGAGGCTGTGGCGCTTTTCCGGGAGCACAGGCCGAGCCTGACGGTTATGGACCTGCGGTTGGAGTCGATGGGTGGCGTGGAATGCATTCGCGCCATCCGCGAAGAGTTTCCGGAAGCGCGCTTTGTGGTGCTGACCACCTACCGCGGCGATGAGGACATCTATCAGGCACTCGAGGCAGGCGCCAGCGGATATCTGATCAAGGGAATGCCCCGACAGGAGCTCTTGACTGCGCTGCGGCAGGTGCAAAACGGAGAGAAGTATCTGCCTGCGGCAGTCGATGCGGCACTGGCCAGCCACACGCCGGAGCGCGAGCTCAGCTTGCGGGAAAAGGAAGTTCTTGCACTGCTGGCAGCCGGCAGGTGCAACAAGGAGATCGCCTCGGCACTTTGCATCTCTGAGATCACTGTCAAGTGCCATCTGAGCTTGATCTACCGGCGCTTGAGCGTAACCGACCGCACGCAGGCCGTGGTCGTGGCGGCGCAGCGCGGGCTCATTCACCTGTTGTAATGCCCCGTCCACTGAATGGCTGAACGGTTGGGAGCAGCGCGAGCGGAGCGACCGCCCCATCCTTCCTTCGTGCGCAAGAGTCAAATGTAAGAACCATACTTTCGTATGATTGCCAATGTTTCTCCACAATGCCTAGCATTATCGGCTGTGCAGAAAAATGAAATGCAGATCCGGCATCCGGTCCGCTTGGCCCGGTGCGGGAGCACAGTGAGCGCAGAATCCAACCGTCCCCTCGGACCTTGTCGAAGAGGGTGCTGTTTGAGGATGCCTTTTCGAGCGCTCCTCCGCATGGTGTTACTCGCCATCCTGATGCCCCAGGCCCTTTTTGCTGCCACCTACTACGTTGACTCGCATGGCGGAGCCGACTCCAACAGTGGACTCTCCGCTCAAGCGTCATGGAAGACTCTGGAGCGCCTCAACGCAGAACACCTCCATCCGGGCGATCATATTCTGTTCCGCAGCGGCGGTCGATGGCGGGGGCAACTGGCTCCCAAAGATTCCGGAGCCTCGGGCAGGCCCATCGTGTTTGACCGTTACGGCGATGGAACGCTGCCGGAGATCGACGGGGCCGGTATGGTCGAGGACACAATTCTTCTGCGGAACGTGCAGCAGATCGAAATCCGGCATCTTGCCGTCACCAATCAGGGAGCAGGGGACAAAGTGCGCCGCGGCGTTGATCTCGTGCTCGATAACTACGGCAGAGCTCGCCACCTCGTGATCGACGACCTCTACATCCATGATGTGGATGGAACGCTGGCGCGCAAAGATAACGGTGGGATCGTCTTCCGCACCCTTGGCAACCGTGTGCATAGCCGCTTTGACGATTTGGAGATCGAACGCAACATTGTGTGGAAGGTCGACCGCTCCGGCATTGTGGCGAGCAGTTCGGATGTCGACCGTGCAACCTGGCGTCCAAGTCGAAACGTGCTGATTGCGGACAACTATGTTGCGGACATCGGCGGCGATGGCATTGTTCCCTGGGCCACGGACGGAGCTGTGGTGGAAGGCAACGTCGCCGACCACTGCAATCATCGTTCGCACCAGGCGAATGCGGGGATATGGCAGTGGAGCACGGACAACACTCTTTTCACGATGAACGAGGCGTTTGGAACCGGCGGAACGCTCGACGGTGAAGGGTTCGACTCGGACTTCAACTCGCGGAATACTCGATTCTTCCACAACTTCAGCCACGATAACCAGGGTGGTTTCATGTTGATCTGCACACCTGGGGACCATACTCCTGCGTGGAATATTGGCAACATTGGAACCAGGATCGTGGAGAACATCAGCCGTAACGACGACGGCCTGCTGATCAATCTTAGCGGCGCCACACAGGTTACCGTGGCGCGCAACCTGTTCTATGTTGGCGCAGCGAACCGCGCTCAGTTCATCACCAGTAGCTGGAAAGGCTGGCCAACGGATGCCTCGTTTCGTTCCAATCGTTTCTACGTGCAGGGAGACCTGGTCTTCGGCCATGGCGTCGAGCGCCTAAAAGACGGCTCCTATCGTGTCGCACCTGGCTGGGGCGGAGCCACCCATCTTAGCTTTACCGGCAACAGCATCTGGGGACGGGTCGAAGATCCTCCTGCCGGGGCGATGCTGCATGCCGGCAAGCAGGACGTAGGGCAGGCGGTAGATTGGTCTACCGAACCGAAATTCGATCCTTCGCACCCGGACGAATATGCACGCTATCTCACATTGCACCGCACCTGGTTGCGCGCGTTGTTCAACAGGGAGTTTTCGCCGCAGACCACGGATACAGATCGAGTGCGGGCCATGCAGAATCATTCAGGAAGTTGAAAGGAAAGCATGATTTATCTCGGCAATGCCCGGGACCGTTGCACAAGAACGCGGAGCCGGCGCATATGGGCGGCCATGCTGGTCGGATGCGCTACTCTGCCGTTCGCTGGTTCAGCGCAACGCCTCCCCTCGACGCCGCTGACGCCGGTACAGCCGGGATCCCAGTGGCGCGATAATCGCGGCAGGCTGATCGAAGCACACGGGGGCGGGATGACCCTGTACCGCGGAACCTACTACTGGTTCGGCGAAGACCGCTCGCCGGACAACCGGCCGGGCATGCGCTACGTCGCATGCTACGCCTCAAAAGACCTTGTGCATTGGACCTTCTGCGGCCAGGTACTGAAGCTGGCAGACCCGGAACACCTGGGTCCGCACTGGGTGCTGGAAAGGCCCAAGGTGTTCGTGGACGCGCACACGGGAAGATTTGTGATGTACGCCCATATCGACGACGCTCATTATAAGTACGCACGCGTTATGGTCGCTGTGAGCCATCGCATCGCCGGGCCCTACTGCTATGTGAAGAGCTTCCGCCCGTTTGGACAGGAGAGTCGGGATATCGGCCAATTTGTGGACGACGACGGAGCGGCTTATCTGATCTTCGAGTCAAGACCTACCAAGGGCTTTTTCATTGCGAAGCTGATCGACAATGATTTGAATGTCGAAAAAACAGCGTTTCTATTGGCTCCGCTTGAAGGTGGATCGCTGGTCCGTTACCAGGGTCTGTACTATGTTGTTGGCTCGCACATGACCGGATGGAAACCCAACCCGAATGTGTATGCCGTTGCACCTTCGCTCGCCGGTCCGTGGACGCATTTTAAAGACATTGCGCCTCCGCAGGTAGACACCTATGGATCGCAATCGACGATGCTCTTCAAAGTGGTGGGGTCGCGTAAAACAGCGGTCATCTTCATGGGGGATATCTGGAAGCCGAAGGCCCTATGGGACTCCCGGTATCTGTGGATGCCGCTGGTCGTGGGCAAAGGTCATTTGCGCCTTCCTTCGCCGCAACCGTGGACGATCGACGTGAAAACAGGCGTAACAACCCTTATGGACCGTGTGTCAGCGCGCACTGCCGCAGCGCCGTGTCGAGCAGGCCAGGGGTGTCTCCAAGGGATCGCTGTAGGTGGCGTTCCACAGGAGGCTGATCGCGATGAAAATGGCTGGGCGCTGGAATGTCGGCTCTGGTCCGGGCGCGTGTTCGGGCACGCTGATGATTCCATCAGCGCTATGCGCTACTGCGTTGCAGGATGCCGTCGGGCCTCACCCCGGGCGCACGGCGGACGAACTTGGATGCAATGCGAAAACAGCGCAGCTTCCGCACCGCTCTCTCGCTTCCGCGCGGCTCGTACAGAAGTGCCACACCAAAATACGTTAAGTGCCAGAACTGGCAATCAAGGAGCATTACGGCCATGAGATGTAAAGCGTTTCATTTCTCGAGACTTCTACTCCTTCTGCTCGTGCTTCCCGTAACGGCTTACGCGCAGATAAACCTTGGAACCATCACCGGTGTC
>JAKAQS010000124.1 GCA_021819585.1 Acidobacteriota bacterium | reverse complement strand
AGACAACCATGGGGTTGTAGTCTCGTTCTGCCGTGAGGGCGCCATCGAGCCCGGATGGAGACTGGCGCTCGAGTGGGCCTGCGACTCCCGGCTGCCTCTGCTCACTGTCTGCATCGATGCGTCTGCCCGCGCGGCCGCCGGGCGGAGCCGGCGCAGGCAGCCGGCTTTGACCTATACCGCCCTAACCACCCTCGCCCGGCGTTGCAGGCTGCCGGTATTGACGGTGGACGGAGAAGACGCCGTGGCGGTCTTTCGCGTGATGCAGGAGTCTGTACTGCGAGCCCGCATGGGAGACGGACCGGCAGTCATCTGGGCTACCATGACTCCCCCAGCCGCGCTCTCCCGGATGCCGCCCTCGGCCCAGCCCCTGGCCCGGCTACGCCGCTACATGGCCATACGCAAGATCCCTCTCCGCCCCTGAGATCGCTCTGCCCGCCGGGCAATGGGCTGTGCCGCCAACTCCAGCTACGTCAGCCACCCCGTTCGGAGAAGCTTTCCTTTTCTGGAACAGACAATCGAAAGCCCAAAAGAGGAAATTTCTCAGTACACTCAATGCATGTCCTTACCCGGAACCCCTGGGCGCATCCTTATCTCGCTCTGTTCGGGCGCCACCATCTCCATCCTTCTGTTCGCCGCGCTGAGTGCCATGGCACAGCAGCAGCTTCCGGCCCCTGTACCCGCACAGGGTTCGCCGCAGGCAGTGGCGCCAGCCGCTCCGGACACCCAGAACCAGAAGATGTCTTACCCCGCCATACCGGCGGCGATCCCCGTCTCCGGCTCCTCCCTGCCGGCGCTACCGCCCTATGCTCCGAAGCCTCCCAGGCCGCCCGAAGACACGCTGGGCTCGGCTTACATTCCGGTGGACAGCATGGTGTACCCCATGGCGCTGCGGCTGTACTCCATGGGTTTTCTGGACACAGCCTTCATCAACATGCGGCCGTGGACACGGCGCAGTCTTCTGCACATGCTGGAGCAGTCTGCGCCGGCCATCGTTGCCAGCGGCAACGATCAGGCCATCGAGTTGCTCTCGAAACTGGATGACTACATCGTGTCCGAGAACGCGGATGATCTCTCCAAACCCGTTCACCTGAACCGCGGCAACGTCTATGGAGTGCAGGCGATCTACACCCGCATGATGGGCATCAGCGGCCAGACGCTGCGGGACAGCGTCCACCTGGGCCAGACCATCGCCAACGATTATGGCCGCCCCTATGAGCCGGGCTTCAACAACATTACCGGCTTCGCCACCCTCAATGAGTACGGCAGGTTCTCTCTCTTTGTACGCGGAGAGTACGAACACTCACCCTCCGGAGAGGGCTACTCCACCACTCCTTCAGGAAATCCGCTGGCTCCCGGCGGCCTGGCCGAGACGCTCTCCAACATCGACGAGATTCCCTACTCCGGTTACAACCTCCATCAGGCGACCATCCCAGCCGGCTTCATCAATACCCAGAACTACTTCCGCCTGCAGGAGGCCAATCTCTCCTTCCATGCGCTCAATCATGAGATCTCCATCGGCAAATCGGACTCCTGGGATGGTCCGGCCTACGGCAGCGCCATGAACTGGAGCAACAACGCGGAGGATGTGTACTCCTTCCGTATCAATCGCATTGAACCCCTCTATGTTCCCTGGATCTCGCGCGTTCTAGGCCCCCTGCGCTATGACTTTCTGGTCGGCTCGCTCAAGGAGCACACCGCTCCCAACGAACCTTGGGTGCATTCGGAGATGTTCAGCTTCGCCCCCACCTCCAACTTCCAGTTCGCCTTCCAGCGCACCGTCATCTGGGGCGGCCACGGCCACGGCTGCCTGGAACCCAATGGCACCATCTACCCCTGCGATCAACCCATCAACCTGCACACCTTCTTCATCAGCATGTTCTCCATTACGGACACCACCGGAGCACAGAAGTACTCGGTCAATGACCCCGGCGCGCGCTTCAGCGACTTCAGCTTCTCCTGGCGTGTGCCATTCATGCGCCGCCATGTCACCCTCTATACGGACTCGATCTCGCATGATGATGTCTCTCCCGTCAGCGCGCCGCGCCGCGCCGCGTACCGGCCGGGCATCTATCTCTCCCAGATTCCCGGGCTGCCCCGTCTGGACCTCCGCGTCGAGGGCGTCAGCACGGATTGCTCCACCAACGCCTGCATGAACGGATCCCTCAACTACTGGGAGGTGATCCAGCGGCAGGGCTACACCAACAAGGGAATGATCATGGGCGACTGGATCGGCCGCGAAGCCATGGGCGGGCAGGCATGGCTCACCTACCATCTCTCCGGCGATGAATGGGTGCAGCTTGAGTACATGAAAAAGCGAACCCCAAACGACTTCATCCCCGGCGGAACATCTCAGAATCAGTACACCATCGATGTCGTGAAGCGCTTTCACAAAAACATTGAGTTGCACGCATGGATGCAGACCGAACGCTGGAAGGCGCCTATTTACCTGGAAAACCCGGGCAACAGCGCACACTTTGACAATGTCATCTCGTTCAGCTTGACGTGGTTTCCACCTCTGCACATTGACGGCCACCGCCCCGGCGGCGATTCCCGGTAAGCCGCTGCCGCCCATGGAAGGTCGTTTGCTGAGGTGAGCGATCGCCGCCATGGTGGCCGACGGCGTAACGCTCGATCGCCGCCCATGGAAGGTCGTTTGCTGAGGCGAGCGATCCCTGTCTCGCGAGCCAATCGGAAGGGTGGGCGAAGAGATGAATCCCTGCGCAGGAAGCTGAAGTCTCCCTCCCGCGCTTGCTATCGCGATGCTCTATGCCTTGGCCTTCTCCTCTTCCAGGCAGGCGAGGAAGTAGGGCAGCGAGCGCTCAAGCCCCTCGCGCAAGGCGATCTTTGGCGACCACCCCAGCAGGTCTCTGGCGCGCGTAATATCCGGCCGCCGGCGGGTAGGGTCATCCTGCGGAAGTCCCTTGAAGACCAGTTCGCCGCTGGAGGCAACCCCGTGCGCCTTTCCCACCACCGACTGCACCTCCCGAGCACACTGCAGCACAGTCCACTCCTCCGGATTGCCAACGTTCACCGGGTCATGAACCTCGCTTTTGGCCAGGCGCAGGATACCCTCGATGAGATCCGAACAGTAGCATAAGCTGCGGGTCTGGGAGCCATCGCCGTAGATGGTCAGCGGCTCTCCCCGCAGGGCCTGCATCATGAAGTTCGAGATCAGGCGGCCGTCGCCCGGGTGCAGCCTCGGCCCATAGGTATTGAAGATCCGCACCAGGTGCGTATTCACCCCATGGTAGCGGTGATAGGCGCTGACCGCGGCCTCGGAAAAACGCTTGGCTTCGTCATACACCGAACGCGGCCCCACGGGATTGACATTGCCCCAATAGGACTCCACCTGCGGATGCACCAAGGGGTCGCCGTAACACTCCGACGTGGACGCATGGAGGTAACCGGCGCCATATTTTCTGGCAATCTCCAGGGTGTGGAAGGTTCCCGCCGAACCCACCTTCAGGGTCTCAATTCCCAGACGCAGATACTCCGGAGGGCTGGCCGGAGATGCGAAGTTGAAGACAGAATCGACTCGGCCGACATCGAAGGGCAGCGTTATGTCCTTCCGCTCGAAAAGAAACCTGGAATCGTGCTTCAGATGGGCAAGGTTCTCCAACTTGCCAGTGGAAAGATTATCCACGCCGACGACATGAAAACCCTCCTCCAGCAACCGATCGCACAAATGGGATCCCAGGAATCCCGCGGCTCCCGTCACCAGGGCCCGTTGAACTGCCATCTGCAAACCGCCTTTCTCAAACTCACCACCGCCGTCCTCGCGATCAGCGATCTCTGCGAACTCCTCACCGAAGATCACGCATGAGCCACGTCCCGCATAGGCGTTACAGATGGCCTGCCAATACTCAAATAGGTGAAACCAGCGTCCAGCATTCTTTGCGGATCATAGAGATTCCGGCCATCGACCACGATCGGATAGCGCAGCAGGCTGCGCAGCGCGGAAAGATCCAACTGGGCAAACTCCCTCCAGTCGGTAAGAATCAGCAACGCATCGGCATCGGCGGCAGCCGCTTCGATGCTCTCGGCATAGATCATCTGGCCGGACGCCGGCAGTTCAGCCTGAGCACGCAACATCGCAGCCGGATCGTACGCCACCACGACGCAACCCTCCGCCAGCAGCATCTCGATCATGTCCATCGCCGGCGACTCGCGGATATCATCCGTATCGCCCTTGAAGGCCAAGCCGAGCACCGCCAATCTCTTGCCGCGCAACGTCCACAGCGCCGACCGCACCTTGCTCAAGAATCTCTTCTTTTGCAGGTTGTTGATCTTTTCCACTTCGCTCAGCAGCGTGAAGTCCACCCCCATCTGTTCCGCCACGGAACGAAAGGCGGCGATGTCCTTGGGAAAGCAGGATCCGCCATAGCCGATGCCCGGCCTCAGAAACTTTGGGCCGATGCGTGAGTCCAGCCCCATGCCTTCGGCTACCTGCTCCACATTGGCGTCGACAGCCTCGCAAAGATTCGAGACAGCGTTGATAAAAGAGATCTTGAGCGCCAGAAAGGCATTCGAGGCATGCTTGATAATCTCAGCGCTCTTGGTCGAGGTGAGCAACAGAGGGGGCAAGCGATGGGCTGAGCAGCAGCCCGGAATCGAATCTCTCCGCTGATAGTACTCGCCGCTGGTCAGGGGAGCGTAGATGGCGCTCAGCACGGCGGATGCGCGATCGCTGTCAGCGCCCACAACAATCCGGTCCGGATGCAGGAAATCCTCCACCGCGGTGCCTTCGCGCAGAAACTCCGGGTTGGAAACGACATCGAAGGCATCGCGCCGTACTCCGTTCCGTTCGATTACCCGCCGGATCCATTCGTTGGTATAGACCGGTACAGTACTCTTTTCGATGATGATTTTGTACGCATCGATGGAACGGGCAATCTCGCTGGCAACTGCTTCCACATAGGACAGGTCCGCATCCCCATTCTCAGCCTGGGGCGTCCCTACCGCGACAAAGATCGCCTGGGACCTCCGCACCGCTTCGCTCAGGTCCGTCATAAATCGCACCCGACGATTGCGATTCTTCCCGAGAAGCTCCGGCAGGTAACGTTCATGAATCAGGGTGTCTCCGCCCTCCAGAGCGGCCACCTTGCGCTCATCGTTATCCACACAAATCACGGTATGGCCCATCTCGGCAAAACATGCGGATGCAACCAGGCCAACATAGCCGGACCCCACCACGGCGATCCGAATTGGTTCCGTCATCGAGCTGGCTCCCTGGAGAGAAGTGCTTGCTTCACCATTATTGCAGAGCCGCCGCAATGCTCGGATATCACTTCGGATTCTTAACTTTTCCCACGCGGAACCTGCCCCGGAAGGCAGGCCCCGTCCACTCCCCAACGTTCCCTTTGGCCACAGAAAGTCAGGCCGGAAAAGCAGTTTCCCAAGCTATCTCATTCGCGTAGACTAGGAGCTTAATGAATCCCTCATCGGAGCGATTGCCGGCGGACGCTGACCCGACCCCGACTCCCCCAAGCGCTGCCCAGAGTGTCGCCGATGCGACTTTGTCTGATGCTTGGGGCACCATTCGCAACCGCAAGAAGATGATTCTTGCGGCGACGGCGCTCGGCGCCGCCTATGGCTTTTACCAGGGCACCACGCAGCCGCGGCTGTACACAGCCTCGGGAACCATCGAGATTCGAGCCGGCGCCTCCAACGCGTATCGCGTCGGGGGTGGGGGAGGAATGAATGACACCTCGCTACCCACCGAGGTAGCCATCCTGCAGAGCCAGTCGCTGCTGCTCACGGTGGCCAGGGACCGCAACCTGGCCAATGACCCAGACTTTTCGGGGCCGGTCCAACACTATCAGAATGTGGACGATCCTGTTGTCCGTCAGCGTGTGGTCGGGGCTTTGCAAGGGGACATCTCGGTCACCGTCATTCCCAAGACGGACCTGGTAGTAATCAGTTGCACCACTTCCAACGCACTGCTCTCCGCCAGCATCGTCAACCAGTTGGTGCAGGACTACATTGAGCACAGATTACAGTCGAGCGCCGACGCCACCAAGCGCGTCGCCAACTTCTTTTCCACCCAGCTCGACGATCTAAGGCAACAGGTGGAAACTTCCCAGCAGCAGATGCTGGAGCTGCAGAAGAAACTGGGCGTGCTTGGCTTCGATCCAAGGGATAACCAGATAACGTCTTCACTGGACGACCTGAACCGGGCCGCTGGAGCCGCTCAGTTGGCCCGCATCCAGGCTCAGACACACTACGAGGTGCTCTCCAGCATGGATCCGAATATTCTGGATCAAGCCGGAAGCGCCTACGCTCCCAGCAACATCTCCGCGCTGCGCGGGCAGATCGACGCTGCCCGCATCAATCTGGCCCAGCTCAACCTCACCTATGGACCGAAAAACCCCAAGGTGATCGCCGTCCAACAGCAGATCGTCCTGCTGCAAAAGCAGATCGTTCGTGAAGAAGCCCGCATCCTCAGCGAAGCCAAGCAAGCCTATCTCGCCGCCCAGGCGATGGAGGAACAGACCGAAAACGCCCTGAATCATGAGAAAGATGTTGCGTATCAGTTGCGCGACACCATGCTGCAATATACGCTGCGGCAACGTGAATACGAGGCCAACCGCACCCTCTACGACGGGCTGGAGCAACGCCTCCGCACAGCCGGGGTAGAAGCAGGGCTGGAATCGACAGAGATCGAGCCGATTGATCCTGCCTATCCCCCTCTGGGGCCCACGCTCAGGCCTCGCTCCAACATCATGACGGTGGATGCCTTCGTGATGCTGATCTTTTCCGTCATATTTGCCTTTATCCTCGACAGTCTGGATACGGGCCTGCGCAGCGTCGCCGAGATCGAGGCGGTCTCTGGACTGCCCTCCCTGGCGCTGGTTCCCCGGGCCCGCAGAAGCGTCTCGGACGAAACCAGTCTCTCCACAACCATGCGCAGTCTGGGCACCCTATCCAATCCAAAGTCTCAGTTCTCTGAGGCCTTCCGCGCCCTGCGCACCTCGTTGCTCTTATCGGTGGCCGGTAGAGAACCGAAGATCATCCTGCTCACCAGCGCCACGCCCTCCGAAGGCAAGACGACTGTATCGATCAACCTGGCCTGCGTTCTGGCGCAGCGCAACGTGCGCGTGCTGCTCATCGATGCCGATCTGCGCCGGCCTACCGTCCACCATCGCTTCGGCTTGAACGGAAAGGTGGGCCTAACGTCTGTTCTCACCGGAAGCGTCGGCCTGGAAAGCGCCATCCAGACCATCCCGGAGATTCCCCAACTGGATGTGCTGGTCAGTGGACCGGTTCCGCCCTTTCCCACCGAGATGCTTGGTTCGGAGACCATGCGGCAATTGATCGAGCGCTGCAAAGGAATCTACACCCACATCGTGATGGATTCTCCTCCCTTGCTCTCCGTGACCGACAGCGTGATGCTCTCCCAGCAAGCCGATGCCGTGGTGATGATTGTTCGCCACGGCAAATCCACCAAGCATGCCATGCAGCGCGCGCGCGACCTCCTGATTCGCGCCGGAGCCCCCGTCACCGGCATCGTCCTGAACGCCGTGGACATGAATAGCCCAGAGTATTATGCCTACTACGGCTATTACGGCTATACCGGCTATGCGGCGGCGGGAGTGGACAGCTCTGGGTGGGAATCCAAGAATGGGGAGGCAAAGAAAGATCCTCCGCGTGAACCCGGGCGAGGCCCCGGCAAGAACGATTCCCAAAGAGGAGATAGCGAATGAGCCGCAAGCGCCATCCTTCACTCTCCACCCCGCGGCCCGAGATCTTGTCCATCTCCTGGTCCTTCCGCTTGACCGCTGTATCCCTTCTCATGCTGATCGCGGCAGGTTGGGCCGGCAGCGCCCGGGCTCAGTTCAGTGGACCGGCAACATCGAGCACCTCAGCCTACAACCAGAATTTGGCGCCGACCACCGACAAGTCCATTCTCTACCCTGGCGAGCGAGATGTGTTGCTTTCCATCGGGGACAGGATCTCCATTCGCCTGTTCTCCGACCCGGCGTATGCCCCCACCGTGCAGATTGGAAATGATGGTGCGGCGCTGCTTCCCCTCATCGGCATTGTGCATCTGGCGGGGCTTACGGTCACCCAGGCCGAAGAACTCATTGCGGAGAAGCTGGAAGCCGATGGCATGTACCGCGATCCACAGATCACGATTGATGTCGGCCAATCCCCCAACCAGGTGGTCACGATCATCGGAGAGATCCATCAGGTCGTTCCGGTCATCGGCCAGCGCCGCCTGCTCGATGTGCTCTCCACAGCCGGGGGACTGCCGCCAACCGCCAGCCATGTGATCACCATTGACCGTCCGGGAGTCGCCAAGGCCATCGTCGTCGATCTGGGAACGGATCCCATGCGCAGCTCCTTGGGAAATATCCCCGTCTTTCCCGGCGACACGATCGTGGTCTCGCGCATCGGGATTGTGTACATCTTCGGCGCCTTCGGCACGCCCGGAGGAACAATTGCACTGAACTCCTATACCCCGTTGACGCTCACCGAGGCGACGGCTCTCAGCGGAGGCATCAAATGGGAGGGCAAATTCTCTGACCTTCGCATCATCCGGACCGTTGGCGACCACCGCACCGTCGCGGTCTATAACATCAAGAAGGTGCTGGACGGAAAGGCGCCCGACCCGATCCTGGAACCCAACGACATCGTCTATCTGCCCATCGTCTCCTTGAAGGAACTGCTCTCCACAGGAGGAATTGGAACCGTGATTGGAATTCTGGATCTGTACGTTACCTTTGCCTTCTTACCTTAGGGGAGATCCTCCCAATGACGGCTCCGCTGCCACCTGATCACCACGCCGGCCGAAGCGGTGCTGAGCTTTGCCCGCTTCGTCTGGCTTATCTGGTCAGCCATCCCATTCAATATCAGGCTCCTCTGCTTCGCCGCGTCGCCCAGGAACCAGACATTGACCTGACTGTGCTCTTCGGCTCGGACCTTTCCGTGCGTGGATACAAAGACCAGGGCTTCGGCGTCGAGGTTGCCTGGGACATACCCTTGCTGGAAGGCTATCGCTCGGAGTTCCTTAAACCCTGGCGCGATACAGGCAGCATCTCGCTAACCAGCCCCATCAGCCGCGGGATATGCCGTCGCCTGCGTCAAAGAGACGGCAGTCCGGCCTTCGATGCCCTCTGGGTGCATGGCTACGCCGGCATCAACTCCCTGCTGGCCATCCTGGCCGCCAACGCTCTGGGCATTCCCGTCTTGCTGCGCGCCGAGTCCTGGCTCGCGGACCGGGTTCGCAGCCGCTGGAAGCTGGCGCTCAAACAGGCATTCTTTCATCTCCTGCGTCCCGGCATAGCGGCTGTTCTTCCCATTGGAACAGCGAATCAGGCTTATTGGACCCACTACTTCGGAGAGAGGGTTCCACAGTTCCGCATGCCCTATGCGGTTGATAACCCGTACTTCGCGCGCCGTGCCCAGGACTCCCAAACGCGCCAGGCGGAGCTGCGCTCCGAGTTAGGCATCCCTCCGGGCAGGCCGGTGATTCTCTTTGCCTCCAAGCTCCAGGCGCGCAAACACGCCGATCACCTCCTTGAGGCTTACCGCCTCTTTCTCGGCAGCATGTCCTCGCCTTCCACCCATCCCCCCGCGGAGCGCCCCTTTCTGGTAATCGTCGGCGACGGCGCCGAGCGCCCCCGGCTCGAGGAGATGGCGCGGGAACTGAGGCTGGGGGATGTGTACTTTGCCGGGTTTCGCAACCAATCCGAGTTACCCGCCTTCTTTGCTCTCGCCAGCGTCTTTGTGCTGCCCTCACGGCATGAGCCCTGGGGGCTGATCGTCAATGAGGCGATGGCCGCGGGTTGCCCGGCCATCGTCTCCACCGATGTAGGCTGCCACTACGATCTGATCAGCGATGGAGTCGAAGGCTGGGTGTTCCCCGTGGGCGATGTTGAAGCGCTCTCCGCCGCGCTGCGCCGCTGCTTCGCTTCGCCACAGACGGCCGGCGTCATGGGCCGCAACGCCCAAAGGCGTATCCATTCCTGGAGCTATGAAGAAGATGTACGAGGCTTGCGGCAAGCGCTGGCTTGCGTCACGGGTTGGTTCAGGGACTGATACCCTGAACTCTCCTCCTGCGCTGCATGCACCTTAAGCAGGCAAGAAAATAGAGTTCGACTTCGACGGTGCAGTCAGGCTTGGATCCCAGGCCCGATCCGAGTCCGAATCAGGTTCCCCTGATGCGGCCCAGTCACCCAAAGGTTCCACTGGAAGTTCCATGAGAGTTCTGCACATCGTCGGATCCATCGACCCCGCCGCGGGCGGCCCTACCGAGGCCATCCGGATGATCATCCAGTTTCGCCCACCCGGTCACGAAGCCGAGGTAGCCACGCTGGATCGTCCGGGGGCTTCCTTCCTTTGCACATTTCCGTTCCGTATTCACGCCCTCGGGACCGAGAGAGCTTCGTGGTACTCCCCTCGGCTCATCCCTTGGCTGCGCCACAACCTCAACCGCTTCGACGGAGTGATTGTTCATGGCCTATGGGAGTTCAGTGGCCTGGCCGTCCTCATCGCCGTAGCCGGGCGCAAACCCTTTCTCGTCTTTACTCATGGCATGCTTGATCCATATTTCAAGCGCCGTTACCCGCTCAAACATCTCAAGAAATGGTTCTATTGGGTGAGATC
>JAKAQS010000123.1 GCA_021819585.1 Acidobacteriota bacterium | reverse complement strand
TGCACGCCCTCCGGCAGCACCGTCTCCAGATCCATCATCACCGCCGTCCAAGAGAAGCTCTTGCGCAGGAACAGAGCGTTCAGAAAGTGGGCGCGCGTCAGGATGGCCGCATTGGCCGGCTCATGCATCCGCTGAATATTGGCGCGTCTCTCATTCTGCGCCGCCAGCACCTTGACGTGTACCGCATTCAGTCTCGCCTGCTCCGCCGCCAGCTTCCTCTCCAGCGCATGAGAAGACGCCAGCCCGGCCGCCGCCAGCAAAGCCAGCAGAGCCATCAGAATGCGCAGCCGCAGAACGATAGGCCCCAGTTCGATATAGGGCCGCGTGGCGAGATTGACCGTAATCCGCATCAGCCGCGCAGCGCCCCCACCACTCCCGCCAGCCAGCCGAGCGAGGAGACCGCCTTGACTGCCCTCGGCAGCAGCGCTGTCTCCTCCACCAGCTCCCGCACCTTCCAGCCGCCCTCCTCCACCACGCCCGAACTCCTCAAAATCCCGCTCAGCCGCTCCGCCCCCAGCGGTCCCGCGCTCAGCACCTGGGTTGGAGGCGCCGACAAGGTGTCCTCAAAGTAGGCGGCCGCCACGCTGACCGCCTGCGCAATCTCGCCCGCTGGCGGGACCGGCTCGAGCCCAAATCCAGCCGAGCTGCCAGACGGGCTGCCGTCAGGGCCCTTGTCCGCGCCGGACGCCTCTTTCCAAGCGGGGTAAGCCCAGCCGGCATCGCCGCCACCAGGGCTGTCAGAGGCCGGCGGCAAGGCATCGGGCGCGGCAAGCCCCGGCACGGCATGTTCCTGAAGATCCACGCTGCGATGCAGCAGGAGCACGCCTGCGCGCACAATAGCCGCCGTTACCCCAAGGGGATTGGCATTCACCAGCAGCGCTGGCGCCGCATCCGGCAGCGCAGCCAAACAGGCCAGGGTACTCGGCAGCACAGCTCCAGGCTCGAAACCGGCCTCGCGCACGACCGTCTCATACTCGCCCAACACATCCCGGGGAATCCCCACCGCCAGCACCCGCACCCCAGCCTTGCCGGAGCTCATCGTCTGGTAACTGACCATGGCCTCATCCGCATCGAACGGCAGCAGCTTCTTCAAACGGAAGCGCACCAGCGGCAGAGCTTCAGCGGCCCGCGCCGGCAGCGCCTCAAACTCCAGCAACAGCACCCGCACCGCGGCATCCGGGATCACCAGGGTCAGATCGCCATCGCGCGCGTTGGCCCGCTCACCGATCTTCTCCAGGGCGCTGCGGATCGCATCCACGGCAGCCGCTCGATCCTGCAAGTTGCCCGGCTTCAGCCCCGGGGCCACCACCCCGCGGGCCAACGCCACCACAGACACCGCCTCCAACGCCGCATTGGCGGCGCTCGATCGGCCTGCCACCACACCCTGCGGCAAAATCTCACAGGCCAGACGAGGGCGGGTTCCAGAAGCTTGGGGAAGAATGTTCATCGGGCTCTAACTAGAGTACCTTGCGAGAGATAGGGATGGCAGCGCTTTGAGGGTTTGGACGTTTGATCCGCGCCTCCGTTTCCCGCTCCAAACACGCTGTCCGAACGCTCAGGGCGGAACGATTCCTTCCCCTGGCAACGCCTCTGCTTCGAGCCGCCGCGCTCTCCCCCATCCAACTTGCAGCCGGAGAACTACCGGCCCTGCTCAATGAAGGTCACCTTGTTAATCTCCCGCAGCGTGGTAATTCCCATCCGCACCCGCTCCAGGGCCGAATCCCGCAAGAAGGACATTCCCTTGTCCTTGGCCGCCTTCCGAATCTCCGATCCCGGCCGCTTCTCCAGCAGCATCTCGCGGATCTGATCGTCCAGCTCCAGCAGCTCGTGAATCGCCGATCGACCCCGATAGCCGGTCCCGCCGCACTCGATGCACCCCGGCCCCTCCTTGAAGGTCACATCCCGCCACTCCTCCGGACGCAGCCCGTTCTGCTCCAGTTCGGCGTCGGTGTAATGCACCTCGCGCACGCAGAACTCACACACCTGGCGCACCAGCCGCTGCGCCAGGATGCAGTTGAGAGCGCTGACAAAGTTGTACGGCTCAACCCCCATGTTCAGAAAGCGGCCCAGCACATCCACCACGTTATTGGCGTGGACCGTGGTAAACACCAGATGCCCGGTAAGAGCCGAGTTGATCGCAATCTGCGCCGTCTCCGCATCGCGGATCTCGCCCACCAGAATCTTGTCCGGATCATGGCGCAGAATCGAGCGCAACCCGCGGGCAAAGGTGAGCCCCTTCTTCTCATTTACCGGAATCTGCGTGATGCCGCGAATCTGATACTCCACCGGGTCCTCGATGGTGATGATCTTGTCCTCTTCGCTCTTGATCTCATTGAGCGCGGCATAGAGCGTGGTCGTCTTGCCCGAACCGGTGGGCCCGGTCACCAGCACCATCCCATAGGGCTCCTTGATGTAGCGCCGGAACCGGGCCAGATCCTTCTCCGCAAAGCCCACCACATCCAGCGAGAGCTTGGTGAACTTCTCGCTCATGGACTCCTTGTCCAGCACGCGCAGCACAGCGTTCTCTCCATGCACCGTCGGCATGATGCTGACGCGGAAGTCGATCAGCCGGCCTTTGTAACGCACCCGGAAGCGGCCGTCCTGCGGCACGCGGCGCTCGGCGATGTCCAGCTCGCTCATCACCTTGATGCGGGACAGAATCGTCTGGTGATGCTCGCGCGCAATCGGCGCCATCGCCTGCTGCAGCACGCCGTCGATGCGGTACTTCACCAGCAGAGAGTCGTCATAGGTCTCCAGATGGATATCCGAGGCGCGCCGCTCCAGCGCCGTGAAGATCGTCGTATCCACCAGGCGGATGATCGGCGAGATGTCATCATCGGCCGTCAGCTTCTCAATCGAGATGTTCTCCTCGGAGTTCTCCTCGTTGGAAAGCACATCGAAGGCCAGCCCCTCGCTGGCCTCGTCCAGTACGCGCTGGGACTGTTCATTCTTCTTCAGCAGATCCGTAATCTGGCTCAGAGTGGCCACCCGGGTCACGATCCGCGCCCCCAGCAGGCCGGCGATCTCGTCGATCACCATCAGCTTGGAGGGATCGGCCACGGCAATCGCCAGCCGCCCTTCGCTCTGCTCCAGCGGCACAAAGTTGTAACGAAACATCATGTCCACCGGCACGGACTTGAACAACTCCACCTGGATTTTGAAGTTCTTCAGGTCCACAAACTCGGCGTGATAGCGGCGAGCCAGCATCTGCGCTCGCTCCACCTCGTTCAGCGGCTCATTGCTGTACGGAATTGCAACCGGAATGGAAGTTGCCATGGCTCCTCGACCTCTCCAACACTCTTGCCCTCATCGCCACAACGATACGCGCGAAACCTTCACGCCAAAGGCCCATGCCGGCGATGTTCCCCCGGCAGGCGACACCGGATCGCCGGGCTGTCCTAGCCCCCGACACCGTTCAAACTCAGAATCGGCAGGTAAAGCGCAATCAGCACCGTCACTACCACCGCGCCCATCACAATCAGAATCAAGGGCTCAATCATGCTCATGATCGCCGCCAGCGAGGTCTGCACGTCCTCTTCAAAGAACTCGGCCACCGAGTTCAGCATCTGCGGCAGCGCTCCCGTGCTCTCTCCCACCTCGATCATCTCGATGGATAACTCCGGGAAGACTCCGGTCCGGTCCAGGCTGATCGCCAGCCCCTTGCCCTCGCGCACCGTCTCCACCGAGGAACGCACCGCCTTGGAGATCGATCGCGACTCGATCGAGCGCGCCGCCGTCTCCAGACTCGGCACCAGCGGCAAACCTCCGGTTAACAGCGTCGCCAGAGTCCGCGAGAAGAGCCCCACCTGGTACTTCAGCCAGACCGAGCCCAAAATCGGAGTCTTCACCCGCACCCGGTCGATCATGTCCGCTCCCCGGTCGCTGCGGCTCCAGCGCACCACCAGGTACGCCAGCAGAGCCAGCACCGGAACCGCGTACAGCCCATCATGCTGGGCATCCTGGCCAATCGCGAGCATATAGAGCGTCATCGCGGGCAGCTTGGTTCCCAGTTGGGCGTAGAGCCCCGCAAAGCGCGGAACCACAAAGGTAATCAGAAAGGTGAAAAGACCCGTCACCATCACAATCAGAAACGCCGGGTAGATCAGCGCGGCTCTCAGCTTCTTCCGGAAGGTCAACGAGACCCGCTGGAAGTCCAGGTAGCGCTGCAAAACCTCTTCCAGGTTTCCCGACCGCTCTCCGGCCAGCAACGTCGTGGTGTAGATCAACGGAACCGTCCCCTGGGCCTCAAACGCCGCCGAGATCGACTCGCCCGTCTTCACCCGGGCGCCCACATCCTCCAGTTGCGCCCGGAAGCTGAGATCCTTCTGCCGCTTGGCCAGCAGGTCGATCGAACTCAAAATCGGCAGGCCGGCACGAATCAGGGTCAGAAACTGCTGGTTGAAGATCAGAAAGGTGTCGAGCTTGATCTTCTTCTTCCCGCCGCGTCCCAAGGTCGACCGCGGCTTGACCGAGTACACCAGATACCCGGCCTGCGTAAACCGCGAGCGCAACTCCTCGGCTGTCGCCGCCGCATGCGTCTGCTCCTGCACGCGGCCCCGTTCGTCAGCGAGTTTTACGATGAATTCATTCATGCGGGCGGTTCTGCGCTACACGGGTGGGCTCTCTGCCATCTTAGACGTTCATCCCGGGAATTTGCTTAAAACCAATGCGCCGTAGCCGGCTACCCGATGCGACAAGGCCCCGCCAGTTTCAGCGGGGCCTTGTCGAAAGCATTCCTCGTTTTCAAGGACAGTCTTTGCGCACCCTCCGATAAATCTTTCAAAAACGCTTCTCCGCCACCGCTAAGCTCGACGGCCTGGGAACCGGCAGACACAGATCCTCATTGGAGTCGGCGGCTCATCAGCCGAATCTCCATTTTTCCGCAAACTCTTACACGCTGAAGCTGGAACCACAGCCACAGGTGGACTTCACCTGAGGGTTGTCAAACTTGAATCCGGCAGCCTCCAGGGTCTCAACATAGTCCACCGTGCAGCCGTTCAGATACGTCGCGCTGGTGGCGTCGACGAAGACCTTGAGGTCATCAAAGCGCATGATCTTGTCCATCATCCCCGCCGAGTTCTCAAAGGACATGGAGTACTGAAATCCGGAGCATCCGCCTCCCGCCACACCGATCCGCAGCCCTGCCGGCACCGGATCCTGCGTTGCCATGATCTCCTTCACCTTGGCGATCGCCGCCGGCGTAAGTACGATGGGCGTTGAAGCAGTTGCGGGTGCCGGTGCGTTGACGACTTCCGGAACGGATGGGATGGTGGCCATGAATGGTTCTCCTTCATCGACTTGGGGCCGAAGTCCAACTCGATCCGGCGCCCTGATCTCAGTCTAGCCCGCAGCCTCCTGGCCAGCAAGTTAGCCGGCAGGCCCGGTTCCGGCCTGCTGTCTAGTTGGATGCTCCCACCAGGCTGGGGATGCATCCACCCGGCACAGAACCCCGGATAGCGCTGAATCCGAAGCGCTCGTGACATCCAGAACACTGCGGCGCTCGAAGACCAAAACACCGTCTCCGTCCAAAAGGTTGGAAAACAGGACTACCATAAAGGTCATGCGATTTCTGGAGGCTGTAGCCATCGCGTTTTACCGCACCTTCGGCATCACCCAGCCCAGCCAACAGAGACTCCGCCGCGCCGTCTGGTTCCTGATGGGCATCCTCGTCCTGATCCTGGCGGCCTTTGCGGCCGCGGGGATCGTGATTTTCCACAGCATGTAGACCAAAGTGTGGATTTCAATGGAACAAAAGTAAGTTACTATAAACGGCTTTTACAAACAATCATTTATGGCATATAATGCTGTGCAGGCAGGTTCCGCCCGCCAGGCTGCTCGCTCCCGGCTAGTCAAAGGGGTGGCGTGCAGCATGGTATTGAGGACCAGAACATCACGGGTTTCTGGGGGACACTATGAGCGCACTACACATTGCTGCCATCGTTTGGGGCGTCTGCGTCACCGTGTTTGTCGGTTTGATGGTCTACCGTGGAACGCTGACCCAGCATGAAACAGATCAGCTCTTTCTCAGCGAAAGCGCCCTGCCGGACACTCAGCAGGAGAACGACGAGATCATCCGCCGGGTGAACTTCATCCAGCCTTACTGTGCGGGAGCCGGAGCCGTCGCCTCGCTGATGAGCATCGTTCTGTTTGGCCTCTGGGTCGCAAAATTGGTCGCCGAATCGCGGTCCTGACCCGGCAACCGCATGGGCAAACGCCCGGTTCATCGCATCCGAGCCTCGAAATCTCAACCAAGCCTGCTCCAAAGCGTACACACCCGGAGCAGGCTTTTTTTGCCCCTCGCCAACCGCTTCATCGGGGGCGGACCTTGCAGGCGCTCCGCAAAATCTCCCCGCGCCACCGATGCTGCTGCTGCTCACCGCCGGGGGATCTCCTTCGCTCGGTTCTGGGAGGACGCGGCGTATAATCCCTGGGTTGGAGTTCAAACGGCGCAGAATCCGCGCCCGGGCTCGCAGCCCGAGTCCGGCTTCTGGGTGGGCGCGATGTGCGAAACAAGACGATGAGCAACGGTTTCCGGGGCAACGCTCGCTTCAAAATCCCACTCAAGACTCCGCTGTTCGCAGCCTTCATGGCGGCCGGCGTAGGGTTCACGATTCCGGGCGCGGCCATGCCGCTGCTGCTGCCGCGCTGGTCCATGACCGACGCGCGTGGCGGCTTGCTTCTCTTCTGCTTCTACGGCCTGGGAATCTTTGGCGCGTACAGCGCGCGTGGACGGATGCACTTTTCGCTCGCGCGGGGCTCGCTGCTGACCGCGCTCGGAGCCCTCTGCCTCATCGGAGCCGGCCGCTGGGAAGCCTATGCCGCCATGGCCCTTTACGGTTTTGGCCTGGCGTTGACGATGACCTCCATCAGTCTTCTGGTCTCACAACAATTCCCCCAGCAGCGCCGCGTGGAACTGATGCGCTTGAATCTGGTATGGGCATTGGGCGCCGCCATGGGACCATGGATCGCGTTGCAATCGACCGTATGGAGGCCGATTCATCCACCGGCTCACTCCAACCTTTCGGCTGCGGCGCACGCGGTGGCGCTCTCCGCCTCCAGCCTGCGCCATCTGCAGCATGTTCTGCTCGGCGTTGCTCTCTTCTTTCTTCTGGCCGCTCTCTGGGCCGCGGGGATCAAAGCGAACCAGGAGCCCGCATCGTCCCCGACCGCAACCGCTCCCTCACCCACTCGGCCCGCCGGAATCTCTCCGTCACCCGCCTGTCAGGGCGGGCTTGGCGTTCCATGGACGTTGCTCGCGCTGATCTTCTGCGCCACCGGAGTTGAGGCTGCGGCATCCGGCTGGCTGACCTCCTATGCGCAACGAGCCGGGGATTCCCTGGGAGTCACCATCGGCGCGGCCACATTCCTCTGGCTGGGCTCGCTATTGAGCCGGATCCTTCACTCCACCGCCTGGGTCTCGCGGCTGAGCGAGCGCGCTGTGCTTGGCTCCAGCGTCTTGACGATGGCCGCCTCGCTCGCCCTGTTGGTTGCCTGGCCGGCCGGTTTCGTCACCCTGCCGGCGGCCGGGATCCTCGGACTGGCCACGGGCCCTGTGTACCCGCTTCTGCTGGCGGTCGCCCTGAGACACCGAGAGAGCTCCTTGGTCTTCACCATCGCCGCGCTAGGTTCGTCGTTGCTGCCGCTGGCCACCGGAAGCGTCTCCTCCTGGACCCACTCGCTGCGCGCCGGACTTTGCATGCCCTTCCTTGCAGCGCTTGCCATGGCGCTGCTGGTGGCCGTCTCGCGCGGCGCCCTTCGAGGCCGGCAAGAAGACGTTCCAGCGCTGCTGCTGGGCTAAGCCATTCTTTGCGAGACTTCACCGCCACAGATGGATCCCCGGGCGGGTCTTCCCTCCTCAGACACCCATCCCTGTCGATGTTTCTCGTCCTCTTGGCCGCCCGGAGACCCCAGCCGCGGATCGCGGCCCAACAAACCCGGCGCACTGGCGCAGACCGGTTGCTCCCGGGTCGAGCCCGTCCTCAGTACTGAAAGATATAAGGAGCCGGCCAGGTCAACGTCTTGTCGGCACGGTCCGCGTACATGAAGATTTTGTGCCCTCCGTTGACGCGCACGGCCACGATCACGCCGGTACCGAAGAGGCCGCTTCCGGCGGCCACGGACTTATCCACGTGATGCCAGGTGATAGGTCCGTTGATGGGACTGTCTTTCGTCCAGTCCTCGGTAAATCGCGCCAGGGGGTAACTGCTGTACTTCTGCGGATGCTGCCGCCAATCCGGATCGTTGTAGTAGATGCCGTAAGCCTTGGCGTAATCCTTGTCCTGCAGGGCGTCGAAGAAGGCGTTCACGCGGTGCTCGTAGCCCAGGTTGCTGAACATCCATCCGTGCCCGGAGACATACCCCGCGAAGGCGATCGCCCCTAGCAGCAGCACTCCAACCACCGCGCCGATGATGACATCGCGCCGGTGGTTATCCCGGGTTGGATCGTAGGCGGGTGCATCCATCAAGCTCATCTGCGGCGTCCTCGTGGCGTCAATTCCAGCCTTCAGCCATTAAACAACGGTCCGGACAAAATCGCTATCCGGCCTGGAAGGAGATGCGCATCGCAAACCGCACACTCCCTCACGCAACGATCTTCCCCACCGAGAGTTTGCCGTTGGATGCCGGCTTGCAGCGCATTCCGGACACGCATCCTGCGAAGAGGGGCAATCTCCTTTCCCGCGGCGCGGTTGGCCAGTATCAAACGCAGCCATGATGCCGCCGCGCGCGCCACTCCGCGCCACGACGAGGCCTCCAGGCCGCGAAGCGGTCTCGATCGACATCTCCCTCTCTCCCACCAGACGCGGGACGGCGTCAGCCCTGAAGGATCGCGTTCACGGCGCCGGAATGCAACGCACAGAACAAGTTCTATCTTTCCGCGCCGATCGTTGTTCGAACCTGAGTTTACGGCTCGGTGGTCATCGTGGCCCGATGACCGGTCGCCGTCTTCCAGAAGCGGACCCACTGCGCCGCAATCCCGCCGGCGCGGTCGATCAACTCCTGGCTGGGCGCTTTGCCATGCTCCACCACCAGCACGATTCCGGTATTGAAGTGCCTCTGCGAATGCTCCACATCCGGCTCGCGGGGGCCCTCCGCGGCGATCACATCCTGAATCGTAACCGTGGTCCGATCCGCCCTGAAGATCGGGTGACCATTGGCATCCCGCCCGTCGAACTTCAGATTGCCGAGGAGGAAGAAGTTCGGAACCTCGGAGGGCGCAATCAACCCCATCAAATAGAGGTCGAGATACGAGTAACCCGTGGCCGGAACGTAGTAGTTGTCATCGAGCTGGGTAAAGGTTCCGTCGTAGTTATCCTGCCAGACGCCGCCGCCCATGATCGATGCCTCGGTCGGCCTCTGATAGGGAAACGCGGCCGGGGCCTGCAGCCCCATCGCCCAATGCACCGGACCAAGCTGGATCGTCTCGCCATCCACCTTCGCCGTGACAAACGCCGCCCAGCGATGCCCCATCTCATGGCCGATCTGCGACATCGCATAGTCATACGGCGGTATCTTGCCGTTGAAGGTCCGTTCCTCCAACTGCCGGGTGTAGAAGGCGATGTTGTGTGGATCCTTGCCCGTCAGCCCCGGCGGAGGATACTTCCGCATCTGGTTCGCGCCCACATACACCGGCTGGATGAACTCCCACTGGAAGCGGCCCTTGGTGCAATAATCCGCGAGATTGCCCTGCGGCGCCGCGATTCCGGTCACCTGGCCGCCGCCCGGCCCCCCGCCGAGCGGGCCGTCGCTGGAGGTGCCGGCTTCGGGATTGTCGATGCGAAAGTCAGAGTAGTACGCCAGCATGTCGAAGCGGTCGCCCAGCGCCTGGATCACGGAACAGGAGAGATCCTGCGCCCGGGTCGGCCGCAGGTAGTGGAACGTCTCAAAGAGCACCGGAAATGGGCCCTCCTTCGGCGTCAGAGAGGAGAGATGCTCCTCCGGACTCGCAACTCCTGACAGCGTAAACGCACGTGCGGACACCTGGAGAACATCGGCTGCCGGACCCGCTCCACGCTGGACGGCGGCGGACAGATAGACCCGGCCGCCGGGCCTGTAGCCCTCCGGCAGCGTTCCCTCCATTGACAGCGTATCGCCCGCAACGGTCACCTTCGGCGAGAGCCCGGCGCCAAAGGCGCGATAGCGCGGTCCCCCGCTGAACCGGCCGTAGTGAAAGGCCCCGAAGCCGCGCACCGTCCACACCGCATCGGCAGCGGAGTCCTCCGTGCATGGACCCTGCGGCATCTTCTTGCTCAGGCAGATTCTGTAGGTCAGTCCAGCGATGCCGGGATCGCTTGCCTCCAGCATCGGTCCGCGCGCCGTCAGCTCGACGCCCAGATACAGGCCGTCCACAGCGCTCAGCCGAATCCGCCGAATATCCAGGTTGGCCGCCGCCCGTGGGTCTCCCGGCGAGCGGAAGACCGCTATCGTCCGCTCGGCTCCTCCGGAGACCAACGGATAGACGCCCACCACCGCATCGCGCGCCGCGACATCGTCCCAGGCGAGATCGATTGTTCCATCGTTGTGTAGAACCGCCTGAAATCTGTTCACTGTCGGCGTCCAGGTCCAGTCCTGGATGCCGCCGTAAGGTTCAGTCAAGCTCCACCTCACAGCGACGCGTGCGTTCGGGTGTGTCACGTAACG
>JAKAQS010000122.1 GCA_021819585.1 Acidobacteriota bacterium | reverse complement strand
GATCTAGGAGTTCTATATCAAGAGCGCCGAGGAGATGCATCGCCTCTTCGCCCATGCGCCCCAGGTTTGTACCCGCACCATGCAATTTCCAGAGCGCTGCCGGCTTGAGCTCTCCAAGGTAAACAATCCTTTTCCCCAGTTCGATTGCCCGGACGGCTTGGATCTCGATACCTACTTCGAGCAAGTCTGCCGATCCGGCTGGCGGCATCGCCGAGAGACCGCGATCAAGCACCTGGAGGAGACCGGCAAGCTACGCCGCTCCATCGCCGATTATGAGGCTAGGCTCCAACGCGAGATTGAATGCATCAAGCAGATGAAGTTTCCTGGCTATTTCATGATTGTATGGGACTTTATTCGCTATGCAAGAGAGCAGGGCATCCCCGTGGGGCCAGGCCGTGGCTCGGCCGCCGGCTCGCTGGTGGCCTATGTGATGGAGATTACCAACATTGACCCGCTGCAAAACGATCTGCTCTTTGAGCGCTTCCTGAATCCAGAACGGATCTCCATGCCGGATATCGACATCGACTTTGATATGAACCGCCGAGGCGAGGTCATTGAGTATGTTCGGCGCAAATACGGAAACGATCAGGTAGCACAGATCATCACCTTCAATACCATGGCCGCCAAAGCGGCTATCAAGGATGTCGGCAGAGCTTTTGACATGCCATATGGTGAGGTGGACCGCATCGCCAAGCTGATCCCGACCACCATCGGCATCACTATCGAACAGGCTCTCCAGGAAAACCCGCTGCTGGCTTCGGCGTACAACTCCGACCCGAAGATCAAAGAACTCATCGACACGGCGCAGCGGCTGGAAGGTCTGGTGCGCGGAGCCGGCGTACACGCTGCGGGAGTTGTCATCGCACCTCAGCCGCTTACTGAGCTTGTTCCTGTAACACGAACAAAAGATGATGCAATCGTCACTAGTTACGACATGAAGGCCGTGGAGAAGATGGGGCTCCTCAAGATGGACTTCCTGGGCCTGACTACGTTAACCGTGATTGACGACTGTCTGAAACTCATCCAGTCCAACCGCGGAGAAAAGGTCGATCTGGCCACGATCGATCTGGAGGATGAGACGACCTTTGAGCGCGTCTTTCACCGCGCCCTCACCTCCGGCGTGTTCCAGTTCGAGTCCAGCGGCATGCGGGACGTTCTGCGCCGTTACAAGCCGAACTCGATCGAGCATCTCACGGCGCTCAATGCGCTGTATCGCCCCGGTCCTATGTCGATGATCGACGACTTCATCGAACGCAAGTGGGGCCGGCGCGAGGTCGAGTACCTTCTTCCCGATCTGGAACCCATCCTCCGCGAGACTCTCGGCGTAATGGTCTACCAGGAACAGGTCATGCAGATCTCGAATCTCATCGGTGGTTACTCGCTGGGTGGGGCCGATCTGCTGCGCCGCGCCATGGGGAAGAAGGACGTCGCCGAGATGGAGAAGCAGCGCGAGGTCTTTCTGGCCGGTGCTGCGGAGCGCACCTATCCCAAAGCCGCCGCCGGAGAGATCTTTGACCAGATGGCCAAATTTGCAGGCTACGGCTTCAACAAGTCGCACTCAGCCGCTTACTCCTTGCTGGCCTACCACACCGCTTGGCTCAAGACCCATTACCCGGTGGAGTTCATGGCGGCGCTGCTTACCTCGGAGACCAGCAAGCCGGAGAACGTGGTGAAGTATATCGGAGAGTGCGGAGAATTGGGCATTGCCGTCATCCCGCCTGACGTCCAGATCTCAGCCGCCAACTTCACCCCCACCGGCGACGCGATCCTGTTTGGTTTGGCCGCCATCAAGAATGTAGGCCACAACGCCATTGACTCGATTCTGAACGCCCGCGCCGAACTGCAGGCGGCAGGGAAGACCGGCTTCAGCACGCTCTTTGAGTTCTGTGAGAAGGTGGACCTTCGCCTGATGAACAAGCGCGTGCTGGAGAGCCTTTGTAAGGCGGGCGCTCTGGACTCTTTCGGCCCCCGCGCCCGTGTCTTTGCCGCTCTTGACAAGGCGATCGAGCGCGCCCAAAAGTCTCAACGCGACTCCGCCTCCGGTCAGCACGGCCTGTTTGGCATGTTTGACGAGATCGGTCCGGCTCGCAGTGACGACGCTCTTCCAGAGGCGCCAGAGTGGGATGAGCACGTTCGTTTGCAGCATGAGAAGGAGGTTCTGGGCTTCTTTGTCAGCGGCCATCCTTTGGAGCGATACCGCGAAAAGTTGCGCAACTTGAAGGTGGTCGACACCGTTACCGCTTGTGAGATGAAAGCCGAACCGCAACCGTACCGTCGCGGCCGCGGCGAGGAGGCCTCCCACGAGATCCAGATGGCCGGCGTGATTACGGGCCTGAAGGTGGCCAAGTCCAGGCGCACCGGGGAGATGTACGCCCAGGCAACGCTGGAGGATAGCGTGGGCAGGATCGACTTGATCGCCTTTTCCTCGGCCTACGAGAAGCTGTCTGAAAAGCTGAAGATCGACGTGCCTGTGCTGGTGCGCGGCAGCTTGCGCGGCGACGAAGATGCAGCTCCCAAGCTGGCCATCAGCGCCATCACGGCGCTGGAGGACGTTCAGATCAAGCTTCCCGAGGCCCTGCGCATCCGTGTTCCCATGCAACATCAGGATGCGCAGCTTCTCTCCAAACTGGCGGCGGTCTTCCGTTCCTTCCCCGGCGACGGCAAACTGATGCTGCGCCTGGAAGAACCCAGGCAGTTCGCCGTAGACTTGGAACCGAAAGGGCTCAACGTGGCTGCGGATGTGGCCTTCATCGAACAGGTAGAGTCCCTGGTGGGCCGCGGCGCCGTTCAGATCATCCACTGACCGGCTATGCCCGACACCACCCCATCGCCGGCTTGACCACCGGCATCGCGGAGCAGTTTCTGTCCGCATTCCGCAAAACGGTTGAGCCCCGGGTGAAGACGTCTCTAGGGCTTCCGCAGCCGGCCAGTCATCGCCGCAGGCCGCTACTGGATTCAATTGTCCCGTACAATCATCTTGGGAAACGAGATGGCAGACAACATATCCGCAAAGAACTCCCCTCAGTCCGCACCGCCGGTTCCGGCGGCCTGGGTGAAGACAGAACTGGCTCGGCATCCGCAACGTTGTTACCCGATGGACTTCATTCAGACTCTCTTCACCGGCTTCAGCGAGATTCACGGAGATCGCCAGTTTGCCGACGATCCGGCGATGACCGTGGGTATGGCGCGCTTTCACGGCCAACCGGTGATGGTGATTGCGAATCGAAAAGGCCGCACGGTCAAGGAGCGCGTGGATCGCAAGTTCGGCTCACCTGACCCGGAGGGATATCGCAAAGCCTTGCGCGCCATGAAGATCGCGGAGAAGTTTCATCGCCCTGTGTTTACTTTTATTGACTGCGCCGGGGCCAATCCGGGTCTGGGCGCCGAAGAGCGCGGCCAGGCTGAAGCCATCGCCCGCAACCTTCTGGAGATGTCTCGCCTTCGAGTTCCGACCATCGCGACCATCACTGGCGAAGGCGGCTCCGGCGGAGCGTTGGCTCTGGCCGTTGCGGACCGCGTCCTGATGCTGGAGAACGCCATATACTCGGTGATCTCTCCGGAGGGTTGCGCCTCCATCATGTGGAAGGACGCCTCCCGCAGACAGGAGGCGGCCGCCGCTCTGCGCTACACGGCGAACGACGTAAAGCGTCTGGGATGCGTCGATGAGGTCATCCCCGAACCCGAGGGAGGGACGCAGAATGACCCGGTTCTGGCGGCAAAGAATATTGACGAGCGTTTGGTCGCGCACCTGGACGCCTTGCAGCGCCTCTCCATCGAAGACCTTCTGTCTGCGCGCTATCACAAGTTCAGAAACATGGCACAGTTCTACACCACGGCCTGAGCCACGCAGGCGCCGGCTCTCTCGGCGCTTGCCCAGGATCCCCTGGCCCGGCAGTCAGCGTAGCGCCGTTTCATCGGTTCAGGAGGTCTTTCATTTTGAAGGAGGCTAACCGGCATCTCATCTTGCGGCCCGGTCATCGCTGAGCCGCCTCAGTCGTTGTGTCCAATCCTGGAAAAGACCGTCTGAACCAAAGGAGTCTTACTACCTTTGCAACCCTCACGCCCATCCTCTCCTCTGCGCCCCTTTCACATGCTCCTCTTTCTGGGAGGAGGCGTGTGGGTCATCGCCGCCCGAGGCCTCGCACTGCGCGCCGCCAACGGGCTTACGATTCGCTTCAATCTATCGCTCTTCAACGATCTGATCCAGCAAGCATTCCTTCTGTTTCTTCTGCTGTGGGGCTTTGCCACCCTGAGCTGGATGGGAACCCGCCCTCCGGCACGCGACGGATACAGCCGAAGCTACGGTCTTCGAGCGGGCAACGCTTTACCCAGCCGCGCTACTACCCGTGAAGAGTGGATGCGCGGCGCGGCCATCGGATGGGGCATGGTTCTGGCCGCTCTGTTACCGATGGTGCTGGTTGGATCCCTCCATCCGCAGTTCGACTTTTCGTGGGAGAACCTTGGCCTGACGGTGGTGAGTCTGCTCACCCTCGCCCTGCTGACGCTCACCGTCGAGATCACCTTCCGCGGCTTTCTCTTTGTGGAGCTTATTGCCGCCACCAGCTCAGGCTTCGCCACTTTCTTCCTCTCCCTTCTCTACGCCGTTTTGGGAAGCCTTCGTCCTGACGCCACTCTCTTCAGCGTCCTCAACGCTTTTCTGTTCGGCATCCTCTTGTGTACCTGCTATCTGCGAACCAGGGCTTTATGGATCGGTTGGGGAATCCACTTCGGCTGGAACGCAGCGCTGGCCGTCCTCTTCGGCATCCCTCTTTCTGGAGACGCCGGCTACAGCAATGTCGTGTTTACCTCGGCCTCCGGCCCGCAATGGCTGACGGGCGGCCCCTATGGGCCGGATGCGGCGATGTTTACCAGCGCGGTGTTGCTGGTCTCCATTGTGGTGGTTTTGCGAGTTACACGCCAGTACGCTTGGGAGTACACCTACACCCCCCCTGCGCCCGGCGGCTATCCGATGGAGGCAACCCCTCCGGCCGGCCACGACCCGTCGCCCACTCCGTTGGTGCAGATTCTCGGCTCCAGCCCCTCCTCGCCTGTCGCCAACCCAGCTTCCCCCGCATCGCCTCCAGAGGCGCCATCGTCTCAACCCTGAAGCCACCTTGGCCGCAGCGTGGCCTCCACAGACACAAGATAGCCTCTCGCATCGTGTAAACTTGCAGGAGAGATTCAATCCGCCCTGCGCTCCTGCGACCCCCCCTGTTCGGCCCAGCCCACCAGCCTAGCCCGTTACGGATCCAGCAGGGTCATCCAGCGCCGCGCGGGCCTCACCTTCGTACCAGGAGATCATCACAATGGCAAAGATTGCCAAGACCGGAGACCGCAAGAAGGTCATGGATACACAAAAGAGCACGGATTGTCCCAAGTGCTCCAAGCCCACCCGCATCGTCAAGCGGGTCAAGGACCGCGAGCGTGGCGTCCCGGGCGGAGTTTATATCTCCTGCTCAGCATGCGACTTTTTTGAGAAGCTCTAAGAGCGCACCAAGGGCAGCCTCTCATTCAGGAACCTTCTCTATCCATCTGCCCGGGCTTGTTCGAGGTTCCACAAGCTTGGAGCGCCGCACGGAAAGCTTTTCACCCTCCCCACCAGCCGCCTGAGGGCTTGTGGAATCCGGAGTTCGAGCAGGGCAGACAGCAAGATCCTTGTATTGACAGAAGATCTGGATGGCGTCTCGCCGTTCGCTTAATCCGCGTCCAAAGGTTTTCAACAGAGCTGTTGATCAATGTTCCATCAAAAGGTTCGCCGGCCGGCGGACCTTTTTGCTCGTGGAGGCGTCTCACCAACTGTGCGATTAGGGGCATGTATCCCTTCGAGTAACCTTTCCCACTTGACGAAAGTTGTCTCCGGGGAGGAAACTCCTTCACGGTATTAGGAATTTCTTCATTATGGTCATCAGTACTGCCGTCTCACCCGATGCTTCCAAGGTCTTCGCCGCCACGCCCCAGTTTACCCGCCCAACCTTCCTGATGTGCCCACCAGAGTGGTACGGCGTTGATTATGTTCTGAACCCGTGGATGGCGGGCAACGTTCATCGATCCTCTCGAGATCTTGCCTTTGCCCAATGGAAGAGCATGCACAACGTACTGCGCAGCGTGGCCGACGTTCGCCTTCTGCGTCCTGAACCGGGCTGCCCGGATATGGTCTTCCTAGCCCATGGTGCTCTCATCCATCATGGCGTTGCAGCCGTCTCCAGCTTCAATCCGCTCCAGCGCCGCGCTGAAACCGCCCACCTGCGGCGTTGGCTCATCAGCGAGGGATTTCTGATCTGGGAGACGCCCCGCGAGACTCCCTTCGAGGGTGAGGGCGATGTAGCCTTCAACGATCAAGGGACAGCTCTATGGGCAGCGCATGGCGTGCGTACCTGCCGTGCGGCTCACCGCCACGTAGCCGATGCGTGGCAGATACCCATTACCTCGCTGCACCTCTCGGATCCCCGCTTCTACCACCTGGATACCTGCTTCACCCCCCTGGCGAATCCCACCGGCGCGGGCAGTGGTTACATCCTCTACTACCCCGGAGCCTTTGACGCTGCCTCCATCGCCGCGATCGAAGCTGCGTACCCAGCCGACCACCGGATCGCCGTCTCTGAGCTTGACGCGACTCACATGGCCTGCTGCGCGCTGAATTTGGGACGCACCATCTTCACCGGTGAAATCACCCGGGAGTTGGCAACCCGGCTCTTCGATGCCGGCTTCGATGTGGTCCAGCTCGAACTCAGCGAGTTCATCAAGGGGGGCGGTGGCGCCAAATCGCTTGCGCTGCGTCTCAGCGACATACCCATCACCCATGGCCGCCTCGGGGGGTGCTAGCGCTTGCTCGAGGGGTGGAATCCCCTTGCCGCGTGCAAAAGATCGGATCCCAGATCCTTTGCCTGTGAGCGTTGCAGCTTCCCCAGCCTGTGTAGAGCTCGTCAGCGGTTTTGAGATGAATTTTAGCGGCAAGGCGCCCGGTGAGTACCGGGCGCCTTGCCGTTTGGGGCTGCTCAGCGGCGTGTGGCGACGCCAACGGCCAAAGCGGCAGAAGCCCTTGGGGCAGGGGAGCACAAGCCCCTCCTGTGGCCCGTCTTCGCCAGGTCGTCAAGGAGATTTGCCCGCTTCCGCTGTCTGCCAGAGCAGCGTCCTGCATTATCGGTCTATGTGGGCGATCAGCTCGGGCGCGAGCAGACTCGCCGCCGGTGTTTTGTCGGCCAGTGTCAACCTGGAGGGATCGTTCATACCAAGCTCCGCAATCATCCGCCCGGCCATCTCCGGGTCGCTCGGATTCACCACTTCAAGGCGCACCTTGGCCAACCCCTCCACGCCCAGCTTCCTCGCCGCCGCGTAGGAGAGATCCACAATCCGGTTCATCGGCATGGGGCCGCGATCATTCACCCGAAGAATAGTGGACCTTCTGTTTTTGAGATTCGTCACCCGAACCCAGCTTCCCAGCGGCAGCGTGCGATGCGCACAGGTCATGGCGTACATGTCGTACGTCTCCCCGTCCGCGGTCTTCCGCCCGTTGAAGTCGCCTCCATACCAGGAAGCTTTGCCGATCTGGAACCAGTGACGCTTTGCGGTCGTCTTGCCGGACGGTGGATTGTTCGCCAAGACAGCGTTGTCTCGTTTCACCGTAGGACTTGCAGCGAGGGAGACCGTCAAGCCCAGGGTTACGGCGAGCACGCCGGCGCGGGTGCGCTGGCGGCCTCTCTTTCCCTGGAGATCTTCCACGCTATTCATCGTAGGATCACTCATACGGATATTGTCGCTTCCTGGATAGCCTAAGTCAAACAAATAAAAGGAGCTTAGCCTCTTTTTTCGATTGTAAATTCTGGTTAAATGTGATAGGGTTTTCTCACAGCCGGGTTGCCACCAGTGTCTGATTTTTCCTCTTCAGCCGCAGCCGCTCCACGCACGCTCCTGACCATTGCGGGCCACGATCCCTCTGGCGGCGCTGGGATCACAGCCGATCTCAGAACCTTTTCGGCGCACCGGTTCTACGGAACCTCGGTTTTGACGGCTCTGACAGTGCAATCCACGCTGGGGGTGGCTGAAGTTTTGCCCGCTGATCCTGGCTTTTTGCGCCGTGCGCTGGACCACCTGACGGCCGATCTCCCGCCCGCAGGCATTAAGATTGGAATGCTAGGCTCAGCCGCGGCTGCCGCCTCGATTGCGGAGTTTCTGGCCGCATTCCGTTCACCCGCGAAGAGGGCCACGAAAGGGAATCAGCGCACCGCCGAACCTCTGCTTCCGCCGATCGTGCTGGACCCCACCCTCCGCTCCACCTCAGGAGCCGATCTGCTTCCCCCAGACGCCATCGAATCCCTGCATCGAATCCTCCTGCCGCTGGTCACTTGGGTCACACCCAACTGGAAGGAGCTTTCACGGTTGACGGCTCTTCCGGTCGAGAGTCTCGCCCAGGCTGAGGCTGCTACCCACGCACTGGCGCAGCGGCACCCCCATCTGCACATTGTTACCACCGCCGGCGATCACTCTCAACCCACCGATCTCCTTCTGCTGCCGTCTGGAGAAGTGCATCGGTACGCCGGGGACCACATCGAATCCAACTCCACCCATGGTACGGGTTGCGCGTTTTCCTCCTCGCTGCTCTGTCATCTGGTCCTTCGCGACTCCCCGGTGGAGGCCGTCCGAGGGGCCAAACACTTTGTCGCGGAAGCCATTCGTAATGCCCCCAACCTGGGTCATGGAAAGGGGCCGCTCAACCTTTTCTGGCACATTCTCTGAGTGCGCCCCAACGCACATCGTCTCCTACTCTGCGACCGGGCCATCTCCGCCGTCAATTTTTGGCCCGGCACGAGAGATCAACCATCACATTCCCAGGGATCATACTCTGCTACGCTGAACTTGTATGGCGTCTCCTCTCACCATTCAGCTCAACGGGCAGCCCCGCACCTTCACCGATCTCTCTTCACCCTCAGCCTTGAGCAGCATCGTCCAGGCTCTGGATCTCAAAGGAGACCGAATCGCCGTAGAACTCAACGGACAGATCCTTCCCCGAGGAAGTTGGAATCAGGTACGGATCACGGAGAATGATCGGCTGGAAATCGTCCACTTTGTTGGAGGCGGAAGATAAGAAGTGGCTAATATCTAGCTGCAATAAAAGAAGATAGCGGCCTACTCAATCGCTATACTCACCCTGCGAAGGGTCTGGAGCAAATGGTCTATCCCCGCTTCATAAGGAGCGGGCAAACCTCCAGCCTCGAGAGATTGAATCGCTGCAGAACCATGCTTTGTCAACCTCTCGCGGAGCTCATTTGAAGCATACAAACGTTGTATCGATTGCTTGATTTGCTCTACGCTAAATGGTTCAATCAAAAGGAAATCCTGCTCTGGAGTCAGAAGCTCAGCAGCCCCGCAATGGCGCGTGGCAATAGAAGGAACCCCATTAGCGAGGGCCTCGAACAGGGCCATTCCAAAGCCGTCATCGACGCTCGGCAGGATGAACGCATCACAGGCCGCATAGAACTCGCTGATGTCGGGAACGTAACCCACCAATTCAACATTCGTCAACTCGCTTAGCAGGCGTTTGAGCACGGGATAGCGAAAGATGGCATCGCTGGAGCGGACTCTGAGCTGCGCATGGGGTAGCGCCAGTTCCTTCCAGGCTTGCAGCAGATAGAGATATCCCTTGCGCAAAGGATGCCCGCCCACCACCCCCAACACAAAGGGAGAATCAGCGGGCTTTGCTGATCGGGGCGCCACCCTCGAGCGACCGTAAAGAGGGGCCAGAACCGTCTTGCGTCTCAGGTGCTCTGGATAGCTTCTCCGGCTGTAGTCGGAGGGCGTCAGGATCACGTCAGCACGCTCATACTCCTCTACCTGACGCTCGATGAACCAGGGGGAGTTGGGTCGAAAGATGCCGCCCACCTTCCGCGCCTCCTCGATCATCATCTGCTGCTGCACGCGGATATCCGGGCAGGCACGGTCCAGAACAAAGACGCCGCCGGCGCGCTGCGCCGCAGTGCCCGTAGCCAGGCTGGAGGTCGATGCGCCCAGGAGCAGGTCGCAGTCCTTGAGCGCTGCCGCAGCCCAGCGGTCAAACAAGGTGGAGTCCAACTCGTCCAGAAGCAGAGGGGTCTTCCAGTGAGTCAACCCGCTGAAGATAGCCACCGGAGCTGGGATCCAGCGGCTGCGAACACCTGCGTCGAAGTTCCTCATCCTGCCGCGGGGCGTCGCCGTATAGAGACAGACCTCATGACCGCGCCGCGCGAACGCGTTGGCAGGCAGGCTGTAATGAGCCTGGCGTCCAGTGGCGATCACGATCCTCAAAGCGAGAGCCTCATCTCAGGGAAGGTTATCACTTGGCGGAAATTGCCCGTGGAGGGCACCGGCGCAGGCGATCTGGCGAAGGATCTCCGTGCGGAAATGCTCTAGGGGAGAGTCGGCCGGGGGAGCCGGCCCGCAGTGCGAGGAGAGCTCTCCGCAAGGTTCTCTGGGAACACTATATAGAATATATCTTATCAGACATTACAGATTCGCACACGTCAAGGCAGTTCAGACCTTAACGTTCATCGTTCATATTCCTCCTAAGTCACTGATATGTTGTCCGATCATAGCTGCTATCCATCTAACCAGAAAACCGATGGAGCCAGTACTGAGCCTGGCGCGACGGTATGCTGCATGGACATCAACCGTCCGCGCCCTGGTTTCAAGGAGCCTCTCCAGAAACC
>JAKAQS010000121.1 GCA_021819585.1 Acidobacteriota bacterium | reverse complement strand
AGAGCGGCTATGCCGGATCACCATACTACGGGACCAATCCAGCCCCGCAAGGCAACTACTCCACCCCGTCTCCGCAAGCTCCAGCAGGATCAGGCTACGCAACTTCCCCCGGCTACTCCCCCCAGTACGGTGAGTCCTACTCCGGGGCAGCTCAAGCTTATCCCAACCAGACTTATTCAAACCAGGCTTATCCGAATCAGGCCTATCCAAATCAGCCTGGCCCAGAGACTGCCTATGCCAACGGCGGCTACGACAGCCCTGAGCCCGCCCAGGCCACCATGAGTGACGCAGCCTACTATCAGGCTCCCTATGCCTACGGCTACGCCGCTCCTTACGCCTATTATGGCTATTCCGGTTGCTACTATGGCTACTGCTACGGCGGCTATCCGTATTACGGGTATGGCTACGGCTACCCCTGGTTGGGTGTTGGTTACTGGGGCGGCTGGGGCTGGGGTTGGGGCGGCTGGGGTGGTTGGGGTGGCTGGGACCGCGATGGCTGGGGTGGCTGGGGCCGTGGCGGCTGGGGCGACTACGGCAATCGTGGAGGCTACGGTTACGGTGGTTACGGCAATCGAGGCGGCTATGGCGGCGGTTACGGCAACCGGGGCGGCTACGGCGGTGGCTACGCTAATCGGGGCGGTGGCTACGGGGGCGGTAGCGGCTTCCGCGGCGGTGGAGGAGGAGGTGGTGGTGGCTTCCATGGCGGAGGTGGTGGCGGCTTCCACGGTGGTGGTGGCGGCTTCCATGGCGGCGGTGGAGGTGGCCGCCGCTGAGCCTCGCCTCGACCGGCCCGGAAGGCTTCGCTTTCTGGTCTCCCAATCTCGCCCAGCGCCAAGAAAGATCACCGCAGCCTCTTGGTCTCGTCTCCGGGCGGATGCCTGGTCCGTGGACGAAGGGATTTTGGCTTCCTTTGCCGGCAGAGAGAAGGCCGGCGAATCGAAGGCCGTGGGGATGGCGCAGATCGATCAAGCCTCCTCTTTCGTGGGTCCGCCAAATCACCCTCGCCGGAGAAGACTATTGGGCCGGCCTAGCCTGGCTTTGCCGCAGGCGAGCCTCTGCGCGGAAAAAGGGTCAGCATCGGGTGTGGACGCGGAGTCAGGGTGCTCACATCCAACCGAGTCTTCCGCCGGTTTTTGCGGGATCTCTTCTGTCCCGGAACGCCGCGCCCTCCTCGCGCTTCCTTCCCGGCGAAGGAGCGGTCGGCAAACTCCTCCACCCGCGGCGCCCTCAAGACGCCGGATGCTCTAGAATCAGCCGTGATGCATATCGGCTTCTTTGGTGGCAGCTTTGATCCACCCCATCTGGGTCATCTGGCTGTGGCGCGAGCAGCGGCCGAAGCCTTCGACCTGGATCGTGTTCTCCTGGCCCCGACCGCCCGTCAACCGCTGAAACCCCGAGGAGCTTCGGCAGGCTTTGCGGACCGTTTGGCCATGGTAGCCCTGCTGTGTGAGGCTGCGGCGTCCGTTGAAGATCCCACCCCGAAGACAGCCCCGAGACAGCGCGGCGGAAGAACGATCTTTGAGCCCTCCTCCTTGGACGCACCCCGGCCCGATGGCTCGCCGAACTACACCGTCGACACGCTGACCAGGCTGAGGCAGGAGCTCTCGCCCGAAGACCGGATCCTGGTGATCGTCGGCGCCGACGCCTTCCTGGATATCCGCCGCTGGCGCTCGCCGGAGACCCTGTTGAGGCTCGCCGAATGGATCGTTGTCAGTCGTCCCGGCTTCTCGCTGTGGCAATTGGACGGTCTCGGCTTGAGCACCGAGCAGCGAGCGCGCGTCCATCTGCTGGAGCACGTGCATGAGCCCGCCAGTGCAACCGGCATTCGAGCCCTGCTGCGCCGTGGCGCCGTGGGCTCCAACGCCAGGCCGCTGCTGCCGGCCTCCGTGCTCGAGTACATCCACGCCCATCGCCTGTACGGCGTAGAATCCGGCCCTCGTTCCAGTCCGGGGCAGCATCTCCGGTAGCAGAGCGCTCGGCCAGTTCGAGCCTTCGCGTTTCACCAGCCTGCAAATTCCTCTACCATGGAAGAACACAAGGAGCTGCATGGATAGCAAGAAAGACACCCATCTCCGCAAACTTCTTTCCACTGCCGCCGCGGCCGGCGAGGACAAGAAAGCTGAAGACATTCGGATTCTGCGCCTGGATCCCTCGGAGAGCGGCCTCACCGATTACTTCCTGATCTGCACCGGCCAGAGCGACCGGCAGAACCTCGCCATTACCGATGAGATTGAGCTTCGCCTGAAGCGGGAGTTCGGGGTTGCGCCAAACTCCGTGGAAGGCCGCCGTCAGGCCGAGTGGATTCTGATGGACTATGTGGACTTCATCGTCCACGTCTTCTCGGCTGAGAAGCGCGCCTTCTATGGATTGGAGCGTCTCCGCAAGTCCGCCACCGTGCTCAGCGTGGCTGACCTGAATACGAAGATCCGAGCCGCCATCGCCTCCGGGCGAAAGAAGGCTCCAGCCTCAGCCAAAAAGGTCGCTGCGGCAAAGAAGCCCACGGCGAAGCCGGCAAAGAAGGCTGCGGTGAAAAAAGCTGTAGTCAAGAAAGCCGTGGCCGGGAGGGCTGCGGCGAAGAACGCGCTCAAGCGCACGCTGCGATGAACGTTGTCCTGATGGTGATCTCGTCGCGCCGGGGTGGGCCGGGCTTTGGTCGACGGCCCGGCCGGGGCTCTGGACCCAGCGGCCCGGCGGCGGATCTGGTGCAGCTCTATCTGAACCGGGCGGGCCGTTATCTGCCCTGTGCGATCCGAACCTTCTCGACGGAGGCCGGCGCCCTGGAGTTTGCCGACGGGCTCAAAGGACGCACCCGCCCGGCCCTGCTGCTGGCCGATAGCCGTGGTCAGACGCTCAGCTCGGAGGAGTTTGCCTCCACACTGGGATCGTTGCAGGACTCCGGCATCCAGCAGCTTCTGCTTGGAATCGGCCCGGCGGACGGCTGGTCTGCCGCCGCCCGGGAACGCGCGGACCGGATCCTCTCCTTTGGGCGCATCACGCTGCCGCATGAGCTGGCGGCCGTGGTGGCCGCCGAGCAGATCTACCGGGCGCTGACCATCCGCGCCGGCCACCCCTACCATGATGGACACTGACTGGAGCCGGAAGCGGCGTGACCTCAAACAGAAGCGAAGCAAATTGAGGCAGGATCGGCGCGTCCGCTCCGTTCGCCGGCTCAGGGCACAGACAAGCCATTGGCAAGCGTCGTCTTTGAACCCACAGCCTCCGGCTCTGGAATAGGTTTGGGATAGGCTTATGACTATGGCGCAGGAGTTGGCAGAGGGCTCGCGGAAGGGCCTGATTCTCATCAATACCGGTGCAGGCAAGGGCAAGACCACAGCGGCGCTGGGAACGGCCTTCCGCGCCGCCGGCAACGGAATGCGGGTGCTGGTCCTGCAGTTTCTCAAGGGCTCCTGGCACTACGGAGAGCTGGAGTCCGCCGCGGCGCTGAATGCCGTGGGGGGCTTTACTTACGAGCTGCGCAAGCTGGGCCGCGGCTTCGTAAAGGTTGGCGGGGCCGAGGCCGATCCAGAGGACCTGCGCATGGTGGAGGAGGGATGGGCGCAAGCGGAAGCCGCCATCCTCTCCGGGGAGTGGGACTTGATCGTGCTCGATGAGATCAATTACGTGATCAGCTACAAGATGCTGGCTGCCGAGCGGGTGGCCGACGTCCTGCGGCGCAAGCCGGAGAGGCTGCACGTGATCCTCACCGGCAGAAACGCCCATCCTTCGCTTGTGGAGCTGGCCGACACGGTCACTGAGATGCGAGAGATCAAGCACGCCTACCAAAAGGGCATCCTCGCGCAGCGGGGCATCGAGTTTTAGCGAGATTCCCCCGGCGGGCACTCTTCGACCTTCGATGGACCCTACCCCATCCGGAAGAAAGGCGCCCCGCGTGGGGCGCCTTTCTCGGTTGCTGTGAGGATCGTTGTAGGGCGCGACCGCCGTTCGTCAGAAGTAGATACGCCCAGCTATCTGCACGGCGCGACCGGGCTGCGGGTCGCCTGCGCCGCCGTCCGCTGGCGGTTCGATCACGGAGGTGATGGTGCCAAACGCTGCGCCGGAGCTCAAATTGCCGTTCGGCGGCGCAAAGTTCGGATGGTTGAAAGCGTTGTAAGCCTCCAGGCGAATCTGAATGACTCGTGGACTGCTGGGCCCGCCCAGCGGGAAGTTCTTGAACAGGCTCAGATCGGTGTAGTTGAACCCGGGGCCACGTAGGAAGTTACGCTTGACGTTACCAAAGGTTCCCAGCGGCTCCGGAGAGAAGATGGAAGGGTTGAACCAATAGTGCTCGCTCGTGGAGCGCGGGTTCTTCAACGGTATGTTGAAGGTGGAGGCGTTCGGGGTGTCCGGGCAGGAATAAAAGTCATAAGGACTGTCGCAGTAAAGCGAGTTGTTGGTGCCGGTCTCGCCGATGGAAGCCGGGTTGCCCGATTGCAGAGCTGTGATGCCGCTGATGTTCCAGCCGCCCAGAAACTCATTGACAATCCGGTTCTGCTTCCAGGAGTTGAACAGCGGAATCACATAGCCATAGGCGGCGGAGAAGCGCTGGCGCGCGTCGTACTCCGAGTTCCCGTAGCTGAGGTTCTGGAATCCGGGCACCCAGTTGGTTCCAGTGATGTCATAGCTGTTGCCAAATCCCGAACTCTCAAAGCTGGAGCCGTTATCCAGCGCGTGGGCCCAGGTATAAGCCAGGTCGTAGTACAGCCCGTGGCTCAGGTTCTTCACCAACTGGATCTGCAGTGCGTTGTAGTTGGAGATTCCATCCGTGTGGACGCGACCCACGGAGAGGAAGTTGCCCGTCGTGTCGACGTACCAGGAAGGATCGAAGAAAGGATCGACGAAGGCCGGACCGCTCGAACAGGCGGCGCCGGCAGGCGAAGCCGGATTTGCTTCAAATGCCGTGCAGGCTGCCACAGCGGCCGCGTGACCGGCCGGGGTGATCTGGTCAGCCTCGTAAGCACGGACCAGTTTGCGGCCAAGGGAGCCGACGTATCCAATCGTCAGCACTTGGTCGCCGGAGAGCTGGCGCTGCATGTTCAGGTTGAAGTTATAGGTGTACGGAACGTCGTACTTGGAGGAGATGGTGCTCAGATCATACGGAACGTACGAGGCAAACTGCGCTGCGGAGATCGAGCTTGCCGTCGCAGCCGAGGGGAAGGTATAGGGGAACGGACTAGGAGCTGAAGCTCCCGTATAAATATCAACGTACGGATCGTTGAAGCTGGGGCTGCCACCCGGAAGGCTGGTTGCGCCCTCACTGGAGGTGCCGAACGGCGGATCTTCCAGATTCTGCAGTTGCGCCTCTTCGCTGTCGCGGTTGTAGTAAATTCCAAATCCACCGCGAACAGCGAACTTGTGCTCGCCGGCCGGTCCCGTAATCCAACCAAGGTCTTGACTGGGCGACCAGTCAAAGCCGACGCGGGGAGCCATGTGGTCGTACTTGGTGGTGGCGCCACCCTGATTGTTGCAGCCTGGGTCGCCGGGATACAGGTTGCTGGTGGAAGCGTTGGGAAAGACCTTGGACTGTGCGCCGGGGACCCAGCAGATGATCGCCTCGCCGCCATACTGCAGGTTGGCAAAGGGCGGCAGGATCTCATAGCCAACCCCGTAGTTCAAAGTCAGGGATGGCGTCACCTGCCACTGGTCCTGCGCGTAGCCGTAGATATCCCACGAACGGGCGTGAATCAGCGCGCCGGTACCCTGAGTGAAACTGGTTGGAATTCCAACCAAGTAGTCGAGCAGGGGATCGCCAGAAGTGTATTTGCCGGTACCATTGAAGCTGAAATCGCCGTTGTTTTCGGCATAGAAGGGATTGGCGACGGTAAACTCCTCGACCTCCGCCCCGAACATCATGTTGTGGTTTCCTACAACCTTCGTCAGGCTGTCGGCAAAGTCCTGGTTGATGTCCAGGCGAGGCTGAGGACCGAAAGGGCTAAAACCGAGGGTGAAGTAGCCGCTCACGCCGACGGTGGGCATGGAGGCGGCGCCGGGATCCTCAGGGCTGATCCCGGAGAAGCCAAAACCCGAAGGCTGCTCTACGTTCTGGGGTTGCACGGCATCAAAGTTAAAGCGGTAGTATCCCGCACGGAGGGTATTTACCGTACTGGCGTTGAAGGTACGCGTCCACGCAGAGCTGAAGATCTTGAAGTGAGATGCGTTGATCTCCCCCCACCCCGGCAGGTTCGCGCCATCAAACGGCAACTCGCTGGTATTTGGATTGGACTGGAAGATGCTGGAGGCCCACAGCCAGTCCTTTGGGGTGATGTGGTAGTCGAGGCGGATGATCCCCTGATCGCTGCCTTCCGCGGATAGGGCATTGAAGTTGTAATACGTGTTGCCGTCGCCGGCGCCCTGGTCGTAGTTCGGCGCGGGTATGTACTTGTTGACCAGGTTGGCGGAAAGCGGATTGAAGCTGGAGGTAAGAATCTGGACCGCGGTGCTTCCCGCCGCGTTGGGGGCAAAGCACTTGTTCCAGGCCTCACCCTTGGGGCAGGTGCCAGTCGGGTTCGAGGGCGTCACCGGGACAGAGATCGTCACCGGCAGCGGATTGTTCGAGAGACCGGCCTGATTGGTCTCGCTGGCGCTGTCCGCCGAGCTGGTAAAGACGTTCGCGTCCCCGGTCAGGTCGGCAATACCGTCCGTAGCCCCTAGTTGCGTGGCGGTTGGTACATTGGTCAGTGTGGCTACCGCGGTGCTGTTGCGAATTCCCTGATAGGCGACGAAGAAGAAAAGCTTGTCCTTCACAATCGGCCCGCCCAGTGTGCCGCCATAGACGTTCTGATGGAAGACAGGCCGCTGGCCAGGAGCCGCAAAATAGCCACCGAGGTTCATGAACGTGTCGCGGTAGAACTCGAAGCCGTCGCCGTGGAACTGATTGGTGCCGCTCTTGAGCACTTCGTTGACCACAGCCCCGGAGTTGCGACTGTACTGCGGGTTGAGCGTGCTGGTCACAAAGGTGACCTCGCCGAGCGCGTCGGGATTGACCGTGAGCCCCTGGGTCTCCAACGGCGTGTCATTGTTGTCCGCGCCGTCCAGCAGATAGGAGTTCTCCTGGGTCTGACTGCCGTTGGCGGAGTAGTTGCCGAAACGGTCGGAGGATTCCACCGTGCCGGGGGTCAGCTTTTGCAGAATCGATGCGTCAAAGCCGAGCATCGGCATGGCTTCAATCTGCGAAGCGGTCAGGGTGGTCTGCAACTGGGTGTTCTGCGTCTCCACTTGAATCCGGCTGGCATTCACCTCGACGATCTGCGCCACCGAGCCTGGCTTCAGCTTGGCGCCCACATCAAGGTTGTCATTGACGTGCAGCTGGATGCCTACCGATTTGGAGGCCTGAAAGCCCTTCATTTGGACGGTGACCGTGTAGGGTCCGCCGATCTGCAACTGCGGAAAGACATAGAAGCCGTGGCTGTCCGTGGTGTCGTGGGCGGAGATCCCAGTGCTGGTATTCAGCACCGTAACACTGGCCCCTGGGACGAGCGCGCCTGTGGCGTCGGTTACCGTTCCATGGATCGTCGCGTAGATATTCTGCGCCTGCACCTGAAATGCACCCACCAACAGCTCCAGCACCAGCATCACGGCAGCGAAGCCGGCTTTGCGAACCAAATTCCCGGGATGAATCATTGCAATCCTCCAAAATCCGTGGTGCCTACAGTTGACATTCATTCGGAACTTCCTCCGGCGGAGCTAGAAACATGAGAGAACAACACAAGCAAAAAGGTGAGCCATAGGTGATTCCCGGTGGTCGATGGATCGATGAGCACACCGAACGGCAACAGGGGAGAAACAGCAAAGCGGTAGCAAACAAAGCGTTGCGCTTGTTGCATGCACGTGAATTTCCATAACGAGGATCGCACGCTCTTCCAGAAATCCGCCTAATTTCCATGCACTTAGCCGCCACTCCCGGCTGCATCCTCGTCCGCCGGGCAAATGGATCCTATGAAAAGATCGCACGGGATGGGATTACCCTATGGAAAATGGTATTTATGAAAGCCTCGACTTTCGCCTTATATTCGTATAATTCCGCGCCTCATCCGAGCGTCCCAGCTTTGAACACTCCGCTCCCACTCGGAGCAGCCCGGGCCGGCGCCTCTTCCGTTGCCGACCCCCCGCTCCCGCTCCTTCGCCGAAGGATCACATAATGGAAATCAATGAAGCCTGTGGAGACAGAAACCAAGAAAGATCTATGGAGAAATTGAAGATGGAACAGTTTAAATGGGGAAGAAGGATGTCGGGGGTCAGCAGAAGAGGATGAAGATCAGCCCGCCGGAGGCTGTCGTCGATACGATCGTGGCCATCTCAACCCCGCCCGGCCGCGGGGGCATCGGCGTTGTGCGCCTGGCCGGGCCGGCCGCGCTCTCCGTCGCCCAACGCCTGTTGCGAGTGCCCCGGCCGTTCGAGCACGCCCGGGTACAGCGAGCAGAGGTGCTCGACCTAAGCGACTCAGAGCTTCCCGATCCAGACCTGCCGGATCCAGATCTGCGCGACCCCAACCCGGCGCCCGAACTCTTCTCGCCCCCGCACGCGGGAAACCTGGCAGGAGCCTCCCGCGTCCTCGACCAGGCCCTGGTGACCCTCTTTCTCGCCCCCCACTCCTATACCGGTGACATGCTCGTCGAGATCGCCGCGCACGGCTCCCCCGTCGTGCTATCCGCGCTGCTACGCGGAGCCCTCGATGCCGGCGCTGCCCTCGGCGCCACCGTGCGCCTGGCCCAGCCCGGGGAGTTTACCCGCCGCGCCTTCCTCGCCGGCAAGATGGACCTGACCCAGGCCGAGGCCGTGCAGGATCTGATCGCCGCCCAGACCCTGGACCAGGCTCGGGTAGCCGCGCAGCAGATGGGCGGCGCGCTCGCCCAGCGCGTCACCCCGCCCAAAGGGGATCTGCTTCACCTCATCGCCCTGCTCGAAGCCGGCATGGACTTCGCCTCCGGGGAGCTGGACGACGTCGACACCGTCCCTCCGGCGCAGATTGACGCCGCCATCGCAAACATCACAAAAACCCCCCAGGGGATGGAAGCCGGCTTTCGCCGCGGCCAACTCCTTCGCCAGGGTGCGGCCATCGCCCTCATCGGGCCACCCAACGCCGGCAAGAGCTCCCTCTTCAATCGCCTGCTGGAGCGCGAACGCGCCATCGTCACCCCGCTGCCCGGAACCACCCGCGACACCGTCGAGGAGTCCCTCGCGCTGGAGGGCATTCCCCTGCGCCTGATCGACACCGCCGGGTTGCGCGAAGGCGCGCACCCGGACGCCTCCGTCGGGATCGACCTCGCCGAGCAGCAGGGAATCCAGCGCTCCCGCCAGGCCCTGGCCGACGCTGACCTGGTCCTGCTCATCCATGATGCAACCCAGCCCTGGACCCCGGCAGAGCGCGAGATTGCCGCCGCGCTGGAGGATCCGGCCACGGCTCGGCCTCATCTTCTGCTGATCAACAAAGTCGATCTGCTCCCCGCCGGCGCCACGCCGCTGCCCGCCGGGATTCATACCAGCGCCTTGACCGGCGAAGGGATCGCAGCGCTGCGGGCCGCGATCCTGGAGCAACTTGGCGCTGCCGGAGGCGTGGCCGAGGCCGGCCTGCTGAACACGCTGCGCCAGCAAGAGGCCGTGCGCGCATCCCTGGCCGCCCTCGCCGACGCCTGCGCGGCCAACGCCGGCGCCCTGCCCCACGAGCTGATCCTGATGGACCTGCACCGCGCCCTCCAGGCGCTGGACTCGCTCACCGGAGCCACCACCCCGGACGACATCCTGGAGCGCATCTTCTCCACCTTCTGCATCGGCAAGTAGCCACCCAGCCCAGGTAATCCCCAGCCCGCAAAAGCAGCGCGGTCGGGCTCGGAGGCGCCAACCTACGCAGGCAGCCCCTGGCTGTTGCCTGTGATATCCTCGCAACGAGTCAGCCGCATTCACCGCGGCGATTCTCATCGATACGTCCCGCCGGATGAGAAAATTCCAACGCTCAAAAGGTTCCAGAGATCGATCCGCAGTCCACTATGAACTTTACTGACTCCGTTCTCGTCACCGGTGGGGCCGGATTCATCGGCTCGAACTTCGTCCTCCACTGGATGGACACGGTGGGCACGCCCCTGCTCAACGTGGATCTGCTCACCTACGCCGGCAACCCCGCCAACCTCGCCTCCATCGAGGCCGACCCGCGCCATCTGCTGGTGCGCGCCGACATCTGCGACGGCGGCCGCATCGCCTCCTTGCTCAGCGAGCACCGGCCGCGGGCCATCGTCCACTTCGCCGCCGAGAGCCATGTGGACCGCTCCATCGTCGCTCCAGACGCCTTCCTCCGCACCAACATCCAGGGCACCTTCACCCTGCTCGAACAGACCAAAGCCTACTGGCAGCGCCTCCGCGAACCCGATCGTGCCGCCTTCCGCTTCCTCCACGTCTCCACCGACGAGGTCTACGGATCGCTGGGCCCCGATGATCCCGCGTTCTCTGAGAAGACGGCCTACGCCCCCAACAGCCCCTACTCCGCCTCCAAGGCCGCCTCCGACCACCTGGTCCGCGCCTACCATCACACCTTCGGCCTGCCCACGCTCACCAGCAACTGCTCCAACAACTACGGCCCCTTCCAGTTCCCGGAGAAGCTCATCCCGCTGATGATCCTGCACGCGCTGGAAGGCCGGCCCCTGCCGGTCTACGGAGACGGCAGCAACGTGCGCGACTGGCTGTTTGTGGAGGATCATTGCTCGGCTCTGCTCGCGGTGCTGGAGCGCGGCCGCCCGGGCGAGACCTACAACATCGGCGGAAACAGCGAAAGAAAGAACCTTGACGTCGTCACAGCCATCTGCGACCTGGTGGATGAGCTGCGCCCCGACCCCGTCGCCGGAGCGCGCCGGCGGCTGAT
>JAKAQS010000120.1 GCA_021819585.1 Acidobacteriota bacterium | reverse complement strand
CCGATTGATCTTGGCGGCGATTCCGTCAGACGATTTGCGTGACACTCCGCCCTGTTCTGCAAACGTCGGCCATCTAGCAACCGCCTTCTGAACTCTTTCCAATATCTGAGGAGCGTCCTTCAGTGAATGTTGTTTGGCTAATGCCTGAAGCTGGGCCGTTCCAGGATTCTTGCCTTCGCCCATCACAAGCGTGCTTTGCTCTCCGGCGGGACCATAGGAAAAGACAAGGTCGTAGGCAGGCGAAAGAACCCACTCTTTCCGCGCATCGAGCAGGAATGAGAAGTTCTTGGCGTGATCATCGCGATTATGGGCAAGGACGTTGAAGCAAGCCAGTGCATAGGCCCTTTCAGCTTCCCGAATGTTCCGCGTCAGGGCCGTCGTCACCCGGAGAAGCATATCGTAATCGAGGCTGGGATTGCGATGGTCTGCGTGAATCAAGCCGCTGAGACTATGCATGTGGACGCGGGCATCGCCAGTCCGATCGAAGCGCTTCGCACCAAAGTATCTGCTCTTCTTCGTGCGGAAGAGGTACGTCTCCGGCATCTCCACACCTGCCGCTCTCGCCATAAGGCTGTATGCGTACTCGATCGCGCCGATTTCCCGAGCATCTTGCGAAGAGGGAAACTTGATCATCCAGTGAGAGTATTCAGGATGCAGCTTCTGATTGCCGTGGATGAGCCGGCGTTTGTCATCGCTCACCTGAGCGACGATCTTGGGGCGTGCTCCCGAGGAAGATCCGTTGAGCCGCAGCAACTCTTCGAAAACTTCCTCATTTCCACCCTCCAACACAATGGCCGACTCCTCGGCAAGCTTATCGAGGGCAAGCGGAGGGTCTGCGGTTTCACGTTCGCCAAGCTCGGGCTCGTAGCTGAGCGCGCCCATGCCATACGGTCCGACGTAGGCCAGGCGGTCGAGAGGATTCAGTTGCCCACGAAGGATTCCGTGACGCTCTACGGTTCGATCAAGCAGCAACCTGCCCCATCCGTCCGGCAGGCTATCGTTGAACACGCCAAACAAACCATCAAAGATCGTCGTATCCGGCGTGAAGACTCCAGGCTTGAGTGGCAGCTTGAACGGAGACATTTCGATTCCCGAAGCGAGAAAAACCGCGTCGTACTCGAACAGGATTCTCCTGTCTCGGGATGCGAGTCTCCCTATCTTCTGCCGCTGGCCATGGGCGTCAAGATAAACAGTCAGCAGCTCCGTTGGCCTATGAGCCATGCTTGCGTCCCTGCCTTCCGGTCGCTCTGTGACGAGCTTTCGGCATCTCCAGCAATGCGTCGAGCGACTGGGACACCTGACTGGAGACACTCTCTGACGCCAGCCTGTCAAAATCGTTAATGCAGCCCAATGCCATAGCGAGCCTGAGCAAAGAGCTGAGCGAGATCAATCCTTCACGCTCAAACCGTTTCAAAGAAGCGAGGGAGACTCCCGCTCTGCTCGCGAGATCGCGTTGCGGCAAATTCATCGCAAGCCTGCGGGTCTTGAATCGACGTGCAATTCCGACCTTTGCCTCGTCGATCGTTATCAGTTCAAAAGCCAATATATTGACCTCTGATCACGATTTTACACTATAAAAGCCTATATATAAGCCGTTGTTTAGTTTCTGGATCGTCCACCTCAGCGCTCCTCCTCTGTACGCATCTCCGTTCTGCTCGAAGCGAAGCGCTACAAACGAGTCTGCCGGTCTCCACGAGTCCGCCGCCCGTAAACTTCCTACTCCTTCGCCGTCAAAGCGGCTTGCCATGGGGTACGGTTTGAGCGGGCCGGCCCGGAACGAATACATAGACTGAAGACCCTGTTTCTCGTGCAGCCGTAACCCTTTATACTTTCGGTGTCCAGAGATGAGGCGCACCGGAGCCGGACCAGATGAGCGTAGAAACAATCCGTCCAGTACCTACAGACCTTCCCCACGCGGACATTTATTTGGACGACCTGTTCGAGATAGAGGATCTGGTGACTGCTGAATTGCGTGCTCTTAGCGCGGCACCTGAGACACACTTCGAGTACGAAGTTGACGATCTGAGGATGACGGCGCGGGAAGACCTGGAAAAGCACGGCGGGTCAACGTCGCGCTTCAGCCTGATGGTCGTCTTCAAGGACAGACGCTGGAAGGAGTCCGTATTGCAGATCCACGGTGGGCTGAGGCCCCGCTTCACGCCGCCTCACGACCTGGAGGACCGCCGCTACGAACTGTTCGGACGTGCCCAACAGATATTCAATGGTCGCGCATCGGAATTCAAGGCGGCTATGGAGCGAATATTAGACAGCCGTTATGCATATCCGACCCTCTGCATTCTCGGCGCCGCAACGTTCTTGGTCACTTTCCATATCGGTTCGACACGTCTCTTTCTCGAATCCTGCGCAGCTTACCTCCTATTCTGCGCGGCTCTTGCAGCGCTCGCGTTCGCTGGCGCGACAAGAAAGAACCGGCTCATTCTTGAGTACGTGAGGCAAAACACGAAGGCGAGGAAAGAGAAGAGATCTGAAGCGGCGACCAAGGTCTGGATCGGTATCCTCTGTGCCACCGTAGGGGCGTTTGTCGGGGCCTTGTTACAAAGAATGCTCAGATAGACGTCCTAACCGGTCGGCAAGAGGCCACTCCCGACGTTCAGCGCTATGCCTGTTTCTGGGCTCGGCAAGCAGTCCGTCTCAGAGGACGGGCTCCCCGCCGGATCGCTACGACCGGGGAGACGAACCGCAGAGCGGTAGAACATTGTCAAGAGAGCATGAGACTGCGGCGCGGAGCAACCAAGTCGAGGAGGCTCGCCGCGCGAGAGAATCGCGAGGCCGCCGCTTACCGCCGGCCTCGCCCCGACTCCCGGGAATTAACGACGCTATCCGTCGATTGTGAATCTGCCAACGTTCTATCTCGCGGGCACACGTCGCGACCGCTGGACGGTGGTATGGATGCGCCCAAGCCACACCCCCTGCTCATCCGTCCCTTCCCTCGTCCTTCTACGACTGTCGCCCCAGCTTCACCGCCCCTTCGCGGCGCAACCGCTCTGCCAAAAGGTAGGTTTTGCGCGGGCAAGCTCAAGCTGCCGCCCCAGACCAGAACCTCAACGAAAAAGCTGAACGCATCCGGCGTGCTCACCCAGCCATAAGCCCCATGGGCAAAGCACCGTCGGGACGGAAAAGCAACCGAGCGGACCTTTCCGCGCTTGCCGTCCAGGCATCGGCTTTGATTGGCTTTTTGGTAGCGTTACCGGGGCTCGAACCCGGACTCTTCGCCTTGAGAGGGCGACGTGTTAACCAGTTACACCATAACGCCACAGACGGATGGGGAATCCGTTGCAACCCTCTGAGTATAGCAAAAGCAGCGAGGCTGGAGAAGCGTGGCGAGTACGGTGGATCTCCCTGCTACCCACCCCTTCCGCATCTCAAATACCCAGCTTTTTGACCTCATCGTTGTAGTACTTGCGGTACAGGATGTCCCACTCCTGGGATCCCTCCGGGATGATGCGGCGTTGGGAGGCAATCTTCTGCCGCGCGGCGGCATCGATCTTAACCTCTTCCAGCAGAAGCTTCGTCAGCGCCCGGCGAGCCTCCTGGCGGATCGTGTTGCGGTCTTCCAGAAAGTCGACCTCATCGATCTCGGCCAGGGTATCGGCCACCGTATGGGCCAGCTTGTTCAGCTTGTCGTCAGAGATGCGAGTGGTGTACGTGGGCTTGAGATCGGGGGTTCCGCGCATGGCGCTCATAGTACCGCCTTGTACTTGCGGGCCAGCTCCTGCTTGACCTTCTTGAACATCTCGGGATAGCTGGCTCCGGTTTTGAGCATATCGTCCTGGAACGCTTCCAGAATGACGCGAACTTCCTCGTTGATGCGGTCTTCCAGGGAGAGCTCTTCGATCAAAGCGTTGGCCAGCCGTTCATCGACCAGGGCCGGCTTGTCGGTCTTGATCATCTTGGCGGCCACCAGGTGTTTGCTGGTCTGGCGGGCAAGGTAGCTTACGTAATCTTTGGAAAAAATCATGGGCAATTCTTAGGTTAGCACGCAGAGATTGGGGCGTCAGGCGAGCCTAACTTCTGCGAGAATAAGGGCTATGGCCTTTGATGATCTATCCGCAGTCAAGGACGACATGGTCGCCTTCATCGCCGGACATGGGATGCGGCGCATGAAGGGCTATGTACAGGAGAACGTGCCGACCGTTCTGTTTGAAGAAGACGACGTGGACGGGTGGAAGGACTTCGTGGAACACGCCAAGGCCGCCCAGGCGCCATTTCTCACCATGAGCGAGGTCATCCTGGAGCCGGAGGATCTCTCCGCCTTGATCAGCCAGCTACGGAACCATCCCTTTCCGGATGGCGACACCACCGAACTGCAGGAGGCCCAGAGCCTGCAGCAGCACGTTGGCAAGACCGGCTATCTTCAACTTGGCTTCTCTCACGGAGGGGTGATCTTTCTCTATGAGACGGCCACCGAATGGTATGACGTCTTCCAGGATCTCATGAACTCCGCGGCAGACCATATGGGACATATCCTTCTGGATGACCGCGATGAGGAATAAAGCCGGAAGCTGGACCGCTGGGCTTGCGGCTCGTCTTGCTACCTGTATCCTTGCGCAAGCGCGAATGTGATGGATGCCTTCTTCGTCACAGAACGCTACCGCAAGCCCGATCCAGAATCCCCTCCAACAGAGGCCGTCCACAGCGTGATGGTTCTGCCTCCAGGCACTTGGAATCCGGCCTCTCCCCCTCCCGGCCCGCAAGGCCGGGATCCTCGGCTCAGGCAGGGCGAAAGTATGGTCATGAGCACGGGAGATGCAGTGCGAGGTCAGCCTGTTCAGGATCATTGGGTCATAGCCAGGCAGAAGAGCGAAGCCTCCGTGGATCTGGCGCAGGCGCTGGGGGTCCCGGAGCCGATCGCCCGATTGTTGATCTGCCGCGGAGTGGTGACGCCCCAGGCGGCTCAGAGTTTTCTGCGGCCCGAGCCGGCGCAGTTGCATGATCCATACAAGATGCTGGGCATGCGCGAGGCGGTGGCCAGGCTGCAAACCGCCCTCGAGCATAAGGAGCCGGTGCTGATTTACGGGGACTATGACGTGGACGGAACCGTGGCGACGGTGCTCCTGAAGACCGCGCTGGAACGCGCCGCAACCTGGCTGGGTGTCAAGGCAGACGTACGCTATCACATCCCCCACCGAGTCCGCGAAGGCTATGGAATGCAGGATGCCCGCATCGAGGCGGCCGCCGCCGAGGGTGTACGCCTGGTGGTGAGCGTGGATACCGGCATCCGCGCCTTTGCGGCCGCTGCCGAGGCCCGGCGCCTGGGGCTTGACCTGATTGTCACCGACCATCATCTGCCCGAAGGGCCGGGAGCAGAGGCCACCGTCCCGGAGGCTATTGCTGTGCTGAACCCGAACCAGCCCGGCTGCCCCTATCCCTGCAAGGAACTCTGCGGGGCCGCCGTGGCGCTCAAGCTGGCGCAGGGGCTGCTGGAGCACAGCGCCGCCGACGCCACGGACCTGGCCCGCGTGCGCGAGAAGATGCTTCCCTCCTTCCTCAAACTGGCGGCCATTGCCACCATCGCCGATGCCGTGCCCTTGACGGAAGAGAACCGGACGCTGGCCGCGCTGGGATTGCTGGGACTCCGGCAGCCGCTCCAGCCCGGGCTGCGCGCCCTGATGGAGTTGGCCCAGATCGATACAAGGCGGCCGATCTCTGCCACGGATGTAGCCTTCCGCCTGGCGCCCCGGATCAATGCGGCCGGACGGATGGATATCGCCTCCGACGTGGTAGAGATGTTCCTCACCCGGGACGCCGCCACGGCCCGAGCGCTGGCGGAGAAGCTGCATCGCCTGAATGACGAGCGCAGGGCAGCGGAGGCCGAAGCGCTCCGCACGATCGAAACCCAGATCGAAACCCAGATCGAAGCCTCAACGGCAGCTCACCCGGAGCCCGGCGTCAAACCGCCCTCCCTGCCTGCCGCCACTCCACCCTGCTTTATCCTCGACGATGCATCGCTCTCCGCAGCCCCGGAGTCTTCGCCCTCCGGACAAGCGCGCGCAGCCTCTGGAGCCTGGCGCCGCGGCGTCATCGGGATCTTGGCCTCCCGAGTCGTGGAACGGACCGCCAGGCCGGCATTGGTGATAACCCACGAGGATGGCGAAGCCTACGGCTCGGGACGTTCGGTGGCCGGATTTCATTTGCTCGACGCGCTGACCGCCGTGAATGGCCAGGGAGAAGAGCGGTTGTTTACCCGCTTTGGTGGGCATGCCCACGCCGTGGGCTTCTCCTTGCCCTCGGAGCGGGTTGGCGAACTGCGGGAGCGGATGCTGCGTTATGCGGCCCAGTGGTTGAACGTTGCGGATCTGGGCCAGGAGTTGCGTTGCGATGCCGAAGTCCGTCTGCAGGAACTGACCGCCCCGTTCTTCGATAGCCTGGAGCAGATGGCGCCGTTTGGCCACGGGAATGAAGAGCCGGTGCTCCTGAGCCGTGGCGTGCGGCTGGCTGCGGATCCACGCGTGATCAACGATCGCCATCTGCGTCTGGCCTTCGAAGACGCCCACGGCGGCGCGCGGTTTGCCGGAGTGGCCTGGAGCCGGCAGGTTGACTGGCGGGCTCTTGCCTTGAACCGGGGATGGAGACGCGGAGACCTGCTGGACATCGTTTTCCGGCTGCGTAGAAACTTTCATCCCATTTATGGCGGTTGGGAGCTGGAGATCCTCGGGATTCGGCCTAGTGGAGAAGTCCGCTAATGCAGGCGCCTTTGGAGCAGAAAAGCGGATCCGGCGCCCGTCAAATTTTTTGAGGCGTCTGACGAAATTGGCAAGTCTTATATACTGACATTTTGCTTATGGTTCGACAGGTTTCGTATCGATCGCGGAGAGGAGTGTGGGCGCTGGTCGCGGTCGCGGCAGGGGTTCTCCTGGTCTTGTATCTGCACTCCCATAGCCAGGTCGTCGGGATCACAGCCGCCAAAGTGGAGTCGCAGACGCTGACTCTGACCAAATCCACCAACGGGAAGGTCGAGCCTGTGCTCAGCTTTGAGGCCCACGCTCCCATCGCCGGCGAGGTCAAGTACGTCGATGTGCATCTGGGAGAGCATGTCGTCGCCGGCCAAGAGTTGGTGAGGATGGATGACACCGAGGCGCGCAAGGACCTGGCTACCGCCCAGGCGGCGCTGGAGACCGATCTGGCTACTTTGCAGATGATGGAAAAGGGCGGAACCGGAGCCGAGCGGCTGGCGGCCCAAGGGGCTGTCAGCACCGCGGAGATTCAGACCCAGCAGGACCGGCAGCGCCTGGCGGCATTGCAGCATCTGGCTGCGCAGGGAGCGGCCTCCGCCAGCGAGGTTGCCCAGGCGCAGGAGCAGTTGCATGCCGCGGAGGCGCAGCTAAGCCAAGCGCGGGCCCAGGCACAGAGCGGCGTTCGCTACTCGGCGCAGGATATCCAGGCGCAGAAGGCGCAGGTGGCGGAGGCGCAAGCGGCCGTGAATGCCGCTCAGGCGATCTGCGCGGGGGTGGACATACGCGCGCCCTTTGCCGGGACGGTCTACTCCGTGCCTGTGGCGCCCTACGAGTTTGTACAGAGTGGAGACACTCTGATCTATATGGCCGATCTGACGAAGATGGAGATCCTCGCTTACTTTGACGAGCCGGAGATCGGCCTGCTCAAGGCTGGGCAGCCGGTAAACATCGTTTGGCCGGCCAAACCCGGCGTGGTGTGGCATGGACACATTCTCGAGGTGCCCAAGACGATCATCTCTTACGCCGGAACACGCAATGTGGGTGAATGCCTTATCAGTGTCGATGACGCCAACAACGGGCTGCTACCCAACACGAATGTGACGGTTACGGTAACGGAGATGACGCTGGACAACGTGCTCAGCCTGCCGCGCGAGGCGCTCCACACCGACGGTGTCGACTACGTCTTCCGGATCATCGGAGACCGGCTGGTAAAGACCCCCGTCAAGGTAGGTCTGGTCAACCTGCAACGGTTTCAGATCGTTAGCGGGTTGCAACTCGGCGATCGAGTCGCCTTGGGCGCCACCTCGGAGATAGACCTGACAGACGGTCTGCGGGTAAAGGTGCGCCGGTAGGTGAGATCTTCCGTGACCAGTGGCAACCGGAAACATCTGGATTGGAACCTGGTTTCTACCTCGGCTCTCCGCCTCTTGTTTGCCCCGTCTCGGCTGCTGATCTTACCGCTGCTCCTGCTCTTCACCCCGATTCCGGGACCGTTGTACGCCGGCACGGGAGCCAATCCGGACACTCCGAATGCAGGCTCTTCGGCTGGGCAAGTGAGGCTTGCGGAACAGGCTTTGCTTTTCGGCAACCTGGATGATGCCCTGGCCAGGACAAGGTGGATTCTGGCGTCCAACCCCAACGACGGAGCAGCGTATTTGTTGATGTGCCGCAGCTTTTATGCGGAGGAGCACGCCAATGCGGCCATCCAAGCCTGTGCCGCGGCGGTGCGGCTGATGCCGCGCAGCAGCGCGGCGGAGGACTGGCTGGGCAGAGCCTACGGGATGGCTGCCAAGGCGGCAGGACCCATCTCAGGACTCTCCCTGGCGCTGAAGGTGAAGGCTGCCTTTGCGGCGGCTGTGCAACTGGATCCTGAAGACGGACCCGCGGTGAATGACTTGAGTGAGTTTTATATTGATGCTCCCGCTTTTCTGGGAGGAGGCATGGACAAGGCCATGGCGCTGGCGGAGCGCGTGCAGAGCAGCCTTCCACAACAGGCGGACAGAATTCGCGCTCTGGCTGCGGAGAAACAGAAGGATTACGCAACGGCGCAGAGCGCCTTCCAGGCCGCCGCGGCAGTTGCCAACCAGCCCGCCGCCTGGGTAGACCTCGGGGCCTTTTATCGCCGGCGCGGAGAGTATGACAAAGCCGTGGAGACCCTCAATCAGACCCTGGCGCTGGACCCCAAGCGGGACGCAAGCCTGGTGGATGTGGCCAACTTGCTGGGAAGGATGCATCGTGAGCCAGAGGTTGCGTGGAGCGCATTGCAGGACTATCTGCATGGTGGGGCCAGGAGTGATGCCGCGCCGGCGGTAAAGGTCTATGTCATGCTGGGAGAGATACTGGCCAGCCGGGGAGACAGGACAGGCGCTAAGATCGAGTTTGAAAAAGCATTGTCGATGGCGTCCGGTTATGCTCCGGCCCAGCGCGCGTTGCAGCAGTTGTGAAGGGGCTGGGCAGCGCTGCGGCGAGTGTTGCGGCCTGCACAGGGAACATACTTAGGGGAGTCAAAGGGAAACGATGGGTCTGCGAGTTGGATGGGCGATCAGTTGGGTGATGCTGGCGGCGTACGCCGCTGGAGCCTCAGCGCAGATCTCTCTGGCCTCGGCAGTCGATCTGGCGTTGAAGAATGATCCCCAGGTTCAGATGCGGGAGGCAGCCGTACAGAAGGCGGAGGCGGAACTGAAGGCAACGCGCGACGTCTACATTCCCAGCGTGGGAGCCAGTCTCGGATACGGGGAGGGCGTTGGCGTGCCGACAGCTTTGCCCACCGTGGTCAGCCTCACCACCCAGTCGTTGGTCTTCAACTTCTCACAACGCGACAACATCCGCGCCGCGGCCTCCGGACTGGAAGCGGCAAAGTTGTCTCTGGAGGACACACGCAGCCAGGTGGAACAGGATGTGGCAACGACGTATCTCAATCTTGATAGCGATCAACGCAAGCTGAAGGTGATGGACCAGGAAGTCAGCGATGCGGAGCGGCTGGTCACCATCGCGCAGGAGCGCCTGGATGAGGGAGAAGATACGCGAATGGATCTGCTCAAGGCGCAGCGAACCGCGGCCCGGATTCAGTTGGACAAGATGGATCTGCAGGATGACGTGGCTTCGCTAAGTGATCATCTGTCGCGGCTGATTGGGCTGCGCGACGATCAGATCACCACCATCGAGAGTTCCATCCCGGCCGTCCCCGCTGCGGAGGTTCCCGCCCCTATCGTAGACCAGCCCGATAGCGCCGGCATCCAGGCTGCGATGGACAGCGCCAGAAGTAAGCAGGAGCTGGCATTTGGAGAAAGCCGTTACCTGCTGCGGCCAGAGTTGACCTTTGGGATGAATTACACCCGCATCGATACCAGCCAGAACGCATATACGACCTACTATCCAGCCTTCTTGAACAAGAGTGAGAACGCGATCAGCGTGTATCTGACGATGAACCTTCCCATCTACGACCGCCAACATAAGGACGAGTCCAATGAGGCGGAGGCGGAGGCTCATCGGGCGTACTTTGAATCGGAGTCCCAGCGCGAACAGTTTCTGGAAGGACGCAAGAAGCTGCGGCGAAATGCGGCAGAGCTGGCCGCGCGCAGCAACTTGGCCCAGCTCGACCAGGCGATTGCACAGGAGCAGGTAAGGGTGATTGAGACCCAACTTAATTCGAGTAGCAGTACAGGCCGGCAGCCGATGACGCCGGAGGATGAGCAGAGAGCACTGATGGAGGAAGAAAATCGAACCCTGGATCTGCTGGACTCTCAGTATCAACTGCAACAGTCAAGACTGAATCTGCTGGAACAGACCGGCGGCCTGCAACAGTGGCTCAAGAACGCAGCCGCGCTCTCCGAGGGCCTGCCCTCCGGTGCTACAAGCCACTGATTCAAAACAACTTCTAAAAGTCCATGCAGCTTTTCGTGGCTGCCGCATCTAAACCAGACAGAACCCCGGCGAACGCAGGGTCTCGTGGGCCGAAGATGGTAAAATGGACAGATTATTATGCCGCTGAAAACACTTCTCCTAAACCCGCCGTCCTTTGAAAACTTCGATGGTGGCGCCAGCTCGCGCTGGCCCGCGACTCGAGAGATCGAGTCCTACTGGTACCCCGTCTGGTTGACCTATCCGGCCGGAATGCTGGAGGGTTCCCGGCTGCTCGATGCTCCTCCTCACCATGTGAGCGCCCAAGAGACCATTGAGATCGCCAAAGAGTACGAGTTTCTGGTGTTGTTTACCTCCACCGTGGGCTGGTCTGGCGACCATGCGCTGGCGCGGGCCATCAAGAAGGCCAACCCCGGCTTGAAGATCTGCTTCGTCGGGCCGCCCGTAACCACAGACCCGGACCGCGTCCTGAACGAGTGTGAGGTCATCGACTTCATCTGCCGCCGCGAGTTCGACTTCTCAGTGGTCGAGT
>JAKAQS010000119.1 GCA_021819585.1 Acidobacteriota bacterium | reverse complement strand
CGCTCCTCACGCCAACGTCTACCGCCGGCCCGACGGAACCCCCTACCCGATCATGCGCATCGACGGGAAGGTTGTGGCGACCCTTGAACAGTTCGCCAAATCGGAGGCGGTTCTGGGCCCCTACGGTGGCCAGATGAGCTCCTTTGACTGGGTCTTCTCGCCTCGCTCTCCCAGTGGAGCTCCCATGCCCATGTTCGACCGCGTCACCGGGGACGTGAACCCCGTGGTGGTGGCCTACTGGCATGATCACTATGATCTGGCCCACCTGGTAGAGCAAGAGTGGCCGGAAGACGGCTCTCTGCTCAAAGGCCGCATTCATCTGTTTGTAGGAACGGCCGATACGTTCTACCTGGACGGCTCCGCACGTCTCTTTGAGGCCCGCCTGACCCGGCTGGGAGCCGATCCTCACTTCCACTTCATCCCCGGACGCTCTCACTTCGACCTGTACATGGTGGGGAAGGATCGCTACGGGATGTTCGATCAGATTGGGGCGGAGATGTACGCTGTGGCGCGTCCCGGGGCGAACTGGAAGAAGTAACAACGCGGCTGGAGCGGCGCGAGCGCTCAGTGTCTCGCGCTGCTGTCGAACACCATGGCCTCAAAGCGGTGCAACGTCTGAAAGCCGTCGCGCTCGTAAAGTTCGCGCGCGTTGACGTTGGCCTCGGTCACAGTCAGGGATAGCTCACGAACGCCTCGCCTGGCTCCCTCCCGCGCGCTGTGCTCCAGCAGCATACGGCCCAGCCCCTGGCCGCGCAGCGGCGGAGCCACGCAAATCTGGGTGATGTGGTTCACCCCCGCACAGACTCGGGAGCTGAGCAGCACGGCCTCAATGGAACCCCCACGCACCGCAGCCAGGGGGCTAGCCCCGCTCCGATCCTGGGTCTCGCGCACCACCCAGGAGTTCTCCGGGTCAAAGACGCCGCAGCCAGGGAAACGAATGATGTTGTGCAGGAACCGCTGCGCCCCCTGCAGCGTGCGGTACTGGTCGTTGATGCCGGCATCCATATGGTCGGCGTAACAGCGATGGATCAACTGCGCCGCGCCATCATAGAACTCCGGCCGCCATCCCTCCAGCACCAGGCTTCTGCCCGGACGCAACTCGACCGGATCCCTCTCCATCCGCGGCGGATGAGTCTGCAGATCCCGCAGCATGAAACAACGCGGGTAAGCCTTGAACCCATGGCGTTGGAACGCCTCCCCCAGCGCACCGTCCGGAAACATCAGCAACTGAGACTCGACCCGCTCCACCCCCGGCATGGCCCCCACCATCTCCAGCAGATGGTCCATCAGGGTCTCGCAGATGGGGTTCACCGTGGACTCGGTTTCGCCAACGGCGTACACATCCCCAATCACCGCCTTGGCTCCCTCGCAGACGCAGAAGGCGTAACCGGCGATCTGCCCCGCCCGCAGGGCGACGTAGCCAGGCAAAATGCGACTGTCCAGATAATCCAGCAGCATGCCGGAGGCTTGCGTGTAATCCCAGTGCAGACGGCGCTGCCAGCGCTCGGCCTCGTCCCGCAACAACGGCCGTAGCTGCGCTCCGGAGAAGTGGCGCAGATCGAGGATCTCGAGTTGCGATAAGCGGCTCTGTGCTGAACTCAACGGCTTCTCGGCCTCTGACTCTCTTTCGCCCTCAACGCTGCGGATACACCTCGTACACCGAAAGGCCCTGCACCGCGTAGTGCAGAACCGGCCGAACCGGCCGACCCTTCCAATACCGCTCCATCAGCGGCTCATCGCGGTCCGGGAAGACGACCAGATGCTCCCCGGCGGGAACGCCATCGGTGTCGTAACTGAGAATCTTACGGTCTTCATAGAACGCAAGTCCATAGACCAGATCACGCCTTAACTGAAACTCCGCAACCACCTTCGTCCCCGGGTCCGCCTGCTGAATTTCGCTAGCCAAAGGCCGGGCGGAATAATTCAGGTCCAGCAGCCGGCCGTTTCTTCCCAACAGAAAATAAAGCAGGCCCACCAGCGGAATCATCGTGGCCAGGCGAAGATGACGCACGCCGTAACGGCGCGTCACCCAAACCACCCAATAGCCCGCCGCCGCCCCCAGCACAATGGCCAGAATCAGAATGCCGGGAGCCGGAATCATCCGCTGGTGAATCATGTACTGCGGGCAGAGAATCAGCACAAACGTCACCACTCCGGTCATTCCCGCGTGAGCATAAAGCAACCAGCTCGGAATCCCCGGCCTGCGGATGCGAAACAGATAGTCTCCCGTCAGAATCGCCAGCGGTGGAATGGAAGGAAGGATATACCCGGGAAGCTTGGAGTCGGAGAAGGAGAAAAAGACGATCGGGAACAACACCCACAAGACCAGAAACTCCGGGAAGGCGTCTCCGGCGCGGACATGGCCAACATAGCGCTGCGGCTTGAAGCGCACCTTCCACTCCGCAATCGACTCCGCAATGCCATCCACCAGCGCCCGCAGGGAGAGCGCCGTCCACGGCAACAAACCCACAATCAGAACGACAAGGTAATAGAAGACTGGCTGACGATGGTGGTAGAGATCGGTGGAGTACCGCTCCAGATTGTGCTGCCAGAAAAACTCATCAAAAAACGTGGGATTGCGCCTCTGCACGGCGATGTACCACGGCAGCACCATCACCAGATAGAGCACAATCCCCGGGACCCAGATGGTGCGCCGCAACGCCGACCACTCGCGCCTCAACCCCACGAATAGGCAAAGAATGCCCAAGGCGAGGAAGGGGGCAATCGGCCCCTTGGCCAGCGTGGCCGCGGCGTTGAAGAAGTAAAGGTCGAACAGCCAGAACTTTTTGCCCGTCTCGTACCACGCATACCAACCCAGCATGCCAATACAGAACGGCGCGGCCAGTTGCATGTCCGTGGATGCGCCGCGGGAAAAGGCGAACATCGCCACCGAGGAGACCATGATCAGCGCAGCGTCCAGATGGCCGCCGGGACGGAATCGTTTCAGGTGCAGAAACGCCAGAATCATCAGCGCCAGCGCGCCGGTAGCCGAAGCCAGCCGCGCCGTCCAGTCGTAGACCCCCAGCTCCCGGTAGTACCCCATGGCGCGCCAGTAGTAGAGCGCCGGCTTCTCCAGCCAGGGCTTGCCATACAGGATGGGAGTCACCGTCCCCCCAGTCAGGCAGTCATAGGAGGCGCGAAGACTCGACAGCCGCAGGTTGCGGGGCAGAATTGTGGCATGCACCGCCTGGCATGCAACTATATGTGCAGCCAGCATCTCCCTGGCAATCTGCGCATAACGAGGCTCGTCGGCGCCGACCAGCCCCAGTTGATCGCCGCCAAAGATGGGAATCAGTCCATAAAACAGGAAAAACCCTACAAACAGCAGGAGAATCGCAAACTCCGTGGCTGTGCAACCCATCTGATTGTCGCGTAGCCAGATGAGCAGGAGCCTCATTCCGCCTCGGGAAGCGCCCGGCGGCCGGAGTTGCGATGACGGAGACCCTCCGGAGGGGGCCTTTGCGAACCCAGATGCGAACCCAGATGCGGGGCCGGGTTCGGGGCCGGATGGGGCTCCATCACCAGGCGCGGGTTGTGTTGATTCGATCAATCCCTGAAGTCCGATGTTCTGCAATGCTTTGCGCTCACGCAAATCTCCACAGGCCCAGGCCCGTCAAAAGGGCGCCCTTCGACAGCCGGCCCCTCGATTTCGGAAGCGAAACCTAGGCTAACAGAATTGACGGCAGCGTTGGAGCCTCGACGGACTCGCCTGTGTCGGCCACCGGGATACAGGCTTGGCGGAGATCCTCCACAATCCGGCTGGTAACCTCGGCAAGCGTCCCGGCCATGCTGCATCCGCTGGCGGTTCGATGCCCACCCCCGCCAAACCGCTCCGCGATCACCGACACATCCAGTGTCCGGCGGCTGCGCAGACTCAGACGAAACTGATCCTGCTCCGGCGTCTCGCGGAGAAAGACCGCCGCCTCCACCCCCTCGATGCCAATCAGATGATTCGCTACCCCCTCGCAATCCTCGATGCTGGCGCCGACTCGCTCCATCTCCTCCAAAGTAATGTGGCTCCAGGAGACCGGGCCCGCAATCTGGATGTTGCTCAGCGCCACGCCCAGCAGGCGCACCTTGCTGGCGGAGTTGGAAAAGTAAACCTCCGCCGCAATCCGGTGCGGGTCCGTTCCGCACCGCACCAGATGCTCCGCCATGGCAAAGGTCGCCGCCGTGGTGCTCGGATAGTTGAAGGAACCGGTGTCGGTCAGAACCGCGGCGTACAGACAATCGGCCATGGCTGGGGTAATCGCGATCCCGGCCGCTATCGCCAGATCATAGATCATGCAGCCTACCGCCGCCGCCTCCGGATCGATCCAGTTGAAGTCCGCAAACTCCCGGCCGCTGCGATGATGATCGATGTTAATCGTCATCTGGGGAGGCGAAGCCTCGAACTCTTCTCGATCGATGCAGCTCCGCTCGATCGAGTCGCACTCCAGGAAGATGGCGGCATCCGCTTTGGGAAAGGTGCGCGAAATTCTCTCCCGGCCGGCAAGAAAATCGAAGTTCGCGGGAATCGGGTCCACAAAGACCACCGACGCCCGCTTCTCCATCGCTTCCAGCAGATGCATCAGGCCCAGAGCGGAACCGACCGCATCGCCATCGGGACGAAGGTGAGAACTGATCACAAAGGAACCTTGCTCCCGGAGAAGAACCAGGAGCGCCGCAATCGAAACTTGACGTTTCATAACCGGAATGGAAACAGCCGTTCCAACCTCAAAGGGCTGTCTCGGTACGTTCCGAAACCTCCTTCCGCGCCTCTCCAGCCAACCTCTTCGGCCGCTGTTCGGCAGGTCTGCGCCGCTTGTCCACCCGGTTCAACAGCTCCTCGATTCGCGAGTTGATCTTCTCCGACCGGTCGATCGCAAACGTAATCTCGGGAACCTGGCGAACATTCATCCGCTGCCGTATCTCGCTGCGCACGTAGCCCCGCGCCGCCATCAATCCCGTCAGGGTCTCGCGCTCCTCCTGCTCCCCGCCCATAACCGCTACAAAGACCCGGCAACTCTTTCCGCCAGGAGCCAACACCACCTCCGTCACGTGGCAGGGAGAGATGCGTGGGTCAGAGAGCTCCCCCTCCAGCATGGCCGTGATCTCTTCGGAAAAGGCGTTGACCAGACGGCCTCGATGATACGTTCTGGCGCGTTGCTCAGGCATAGTCGACTCTACAGCTTAGCACTCCTTGGGCAACCCTTGGGCTTCCCCGCCAGGCAAAGCGGCAAAAAGAGCGGCCTGAGGTTCGTCCCTCTACCACCCCACCCGCTCTCAGCAGCGGCAGTGACGGCGTTGATCCAACCTTTCGCTTACTGTCTTCCCGCTCTTCCTCAATCTGGAACCGGGGAAGGCCCCATGCCCGCGCCCTCTTAACCAGGATCTCGATTCGCATCGTCACACAAAGCATCGCTCTCGATATAGCTGTCCAGAATCTCACACCCCAACCCCACGCACAGACGCCGGGCGGCGGCCTCCACCTCGCGCAACTGGCCACCCAGATACGCTCTGGAACTGGAAATGGCCACCACCCCCAAGGTCGCGCGGTTGCAAAGGGAGGCATCGTCCAGCTCCGCGATGGAGATGTTGAATCCGTGGCGCAGCTTGTCCTTGAGCGATCGCACCACCTGCCGGCGGTCCTTGAGGGACTGAGCGTGTTCCATGGAGAGCTCGAGCGTCAGAGTGGCGATGGGCATCGTGGTAGGATCCGGTTCGCGCTCCCTATGGCATTTTCAGCGTTGATAGGCGCCCCGAAGAGGGCCTGCAGTGGCGTTTTCATTGGAGAGAACGCCCATCGAGGCCGAGGCGCCCCTCTACGCCTGCACTGAAAATGCTTAGCGGGCGGCCACGTCCTTGGGCGCCGGCCCCGTGGACTTGCGCTCGACAAACGTAGGCAACACCAGGATCGACCCGGAGGGCGCCTGCGTCTCGCCGGCCTTGGGATCGCGAATGCGCTCCAGCAGCGCGGTTGCCGCGGCGCGTCCCATCTCTTGCAAGGGCTGCCGCACGGTGGTCAGCGGCGGGTAATTGGTGGCCGCGCCGAGCACGTCGTCGAAGCCCACCACGGAGACCCTCCTCGGCACCTCCATCCCGGCCTCGCGCAACGCCACAATGGCGCCCATGGCGGAGAGATCGTTGAAGGCAAAGATGGCGCTGAAAGGCGCCTGCGCCGCCAGCAACTTGTGCGCCGCCACCCGTCCGGGGGCCGAGGTAGGATCGTCCCCCTCCAGGGCGACCACCAGATGAGGATCGATGGGAATCTGCAACTGCGCCGCGGCCCGCACGATGGCCTGCCAGCGGATCTCGGTGTCGGAGCTGAAGCTCTGCCCCTTGATAAAGGCGATCCGCCGATGTCCCAGCCGTTGCAGATGCTCCAGCGCAAAGTGCGCGGCCAGATCGTGGTCCAGCTCGATACTCACCACCGACGCGGAACGCCGGTGACCGGAGACGACGATGGTCGGGACCGGCAGCTCCGCCTCCAGAGTCGAGTCCACGGCGATGATTCCCTCCACCGCGCGCGACAACAACAAGGCCGGATACTCGCGCAGCAGTTCCTCGCGGTGATGGTGGCTCACGACAAAGTAGAAGAAACCGCTGAGCAGCAGCACATCCTCAATTCCGCTCAGCACGGCGGCCGCATAGCCGGCGCTGATCTCCGGCACCATCACTCCGATGGTCTGCGAGCGCCGGCTGCGCAAACCTCGCGCCAGCGGACTGGCCTTGTAGTTCATCTCCGCCGCCGCGGCCAGCACGCGCTTTTGAGTCTCCTCGGAGATCCGATACTTGTTCCCGGCGTTGTTGATCACTCGTGAGATCGTGGTCGGCGACACCCCGAGATGCTTGGCCAACTCCTTCAAGTTGTGCCCGGAGGTCATCTGCTTGACAGCGCTGATCTTGTGCTCTTCCGACATGAAAATTAAGGCTCCGAGGCGCGGCCACCTCATCGTTGTGAAACGCATCGCGTCGTCATCCCGATGGGAACCTTGCGGCTTTCTCTGCCTGAACAGTGGAGAAACCGGCGGTTTTGCCTGCTCTGCTTTGACAGCGCTCGAAGAGATCTCTCCCGCGCTCCAACAAGCCTAACCGGAATGGGCTTAGCCGAACAATACCCTGCGCGCAAGAAACATCCTCATTCTGCGGGTGCGAGCCAAAAGCAGAAACTCTTCCTCCCCGGGCTCCCCGCTTTCCGCCCCGGACTCTCCGCCCGAACGCCGCCCATCCTCTGCCCCGATTCCTTGATTTCTCCGGCTCCAACCCTGGACTCCTCGGGCTTATGATGGACTCGATGGCCCTCTTCGATCTCTCGTCGTTGCAATCCGCGCTCCGGTTGCGCCACATGGACGGCTGGCTGTTTTACGACCATCACCACCGCGACCCCATCGCTTACCGGGTCCTGGGCCTGGACGAAACAAGCTTCGTCTCCCGGCGCTGGTTCTACTTTGTGCCGGCCGAGGGCGAACCGCGCAAGCTGGTTCATCGCATCGAGGCCGGCAAGCTGGACGCCCTGCCGGGCGGCAAAGACGCCTACTCCTCCTGGCAGGAGCTCGAACAGAAGCTCGAAGAGCTTCTGGAGGGCGCAACCACCGTCGCCATGCAGTACTCCCCGCGCAACGCCATCATGTACGTCTCCATGGTGGACGCCGGCACCGTGGAACTGGTCCGCTCCCTGGGCAAAGACGTGGTCAGCTCCGCGGATCTGGTCAGCCTGTTTGAAGCCGTGCTGACGGAAGCCCAGATCCTCACCCACTTTGAGGCGCAGCGGCGCCTGGATGCTGTCCTGGCCTCGGCCTGGAGATACATCGGCGAGACCCTTCGCGCGGGCACAGCTCTCACCGAGTTCGACGTCGTCGAGTTCCTCCGGCAACAGATGCGCCAGGCCGGTCTTTGGACCGACCACGGCCCCAACTGCAGCGCCGGCCCCAACTCCGCCGACTCGCACTATGAGCCCACCCCGGAGAACGCACGCAGCCTGCGCCACGGCGACTTTCTCCTCATCGATATCTGGGCCAAACTGGCCGCTCCGGACAATCCGGACCTGCCCAGCCCGGCCGCCGTCTGGTATGACATCACCTGGACCGGCGTCATCGGACGCCCCCCCACGGACCGTGAGCAACTCATCTTCAACACCGTCCGCGACGCGCGCGACGCCGCCATTGAGGCCATCCAGCGCGCCTATACAGAGGGCCGGCCCATCGCCGGCTGGGAGGCCGACGACGCCGCCCGCGCGGTGATCCGCGAGGCCGGCTTTGGCGAGTTCTTCACCCATCGAACCGGCCACAACATCGAGGTGGCGTTGCACGGCAACGGAGCCCATCTGGACAACCTCGAGACCCATGACGAACGCCTCCTCCTGCCCAACACCTGCTTCTCGGTGGAACCTGGAATCTACTTCCCCGGCGAGTTCGGCGTCCGCAGCGAGATCAACATGATCACCCACCCCGGCAGCGCCATTGTCACTGGCCCCGTGCAGCGCCAGATATTGCAGGTCTGAGCCTCCGGCAGCGCGGCGCTCGATGCTGCTGGTAAAATCAACAGCCATGGCCCCACCGAACCAGCCAAGCACCAGTTATGCATCCCGGCAGCGGCAACCTGCGCCACCGCTCTCGGGGGAGAACTCCACCATGTTCCCGGCCGTGGTGCTGGCCGTCGGTTGGCTGCTGCCCGGAGCGGGACACTTTCTCATCGGCAAGTGGGTGCGCGCCCTGCTGCTCTTCGCCGCCATCCTCACCATGTACACCGTCGGCCTGATGCTCTCCGGCAAGGTCTATCTGCCCAACACCGGCGATCTGATGGACATGCTCGGCTTCGCCGGGCAACTCGGCATTGGTCTGCCCTATCTTCTGGCGCGGCTCTTCGACTGGGGCGCGGCCTCGGTGGTGAACACCCTGGCGGACTACGGCACCAAGTTCCTGGTCGTCGGAGGGTTGCTGAACATCATCTCCGCCATCGATGCCTACTCGCTTGCCAACGGCAGAAAGGCCTCTCTGTGATGCTCACGCACTTCTCCGCCATGCTGATCTTTGCGCTCTGCATCTCGGTGGTCTTCGGCATCACCCAGCGCGAGCAGCCCCGCATGATGATCCGCTTCGGAGCCCTCTGCTTCTTTCTATTCGTCGCCGCCGTCATCGTCGCCAGTTGGGCCATGTGGGCAATCAAGCGCTGACGCATCCTCGCCGCAACCGCCACTGCGGAGACACCCCCGCCTCTTGATTTCCCCAACAACCGGGCGCCCCTCATCTCGGCTTTTGGAGATGTGGACTCGCAGGATGTCATCGACGGCGCCCACATGGCCTCTCCCACATTTTGGAGATGTGGGCTCGCGCTATCAGAACGGACTGCTGGAGAACGGGCTATTGGAGTTTGCACCATTCGGTCCGCTGCTGCCCAACGGACTGCTACTCGGCGAACTGCTCCCAAACGAACTGCCGCCGAATGCGCTGCTTCCACCCGCTCCGGAGTTGGACTGCCCCGTAACCGCATCCTGCCCAAAGCTGCTGGCCGACTGCGAAGTCATCCCACTCCCGCCTCCACTCACGTTGACCGACTGCTTGAGCATATCCAGCTTCGGGTCGTACCAGAACTCCCATGCGTCGTAGGACGTCTGGCCGTTGGGCTGGGTGATGGAGGTTCCGGTTTTGGAGGTTCCAACTCCCACAATCACGCCCAGCGTATCGGCGTCCAGGTCATCATCCGAGTTCGAGCTGCTGCCCGCGCCTCCACTGCTTCCAGAGCCGCCATTGCTCCCCGAGGTTCCGCTGCTGCTGCCCGGACCGCTCGTGCTGCTCCCAAAAGAGCTTCCGCCAAAGTCGCTACCCGTCGAAGATCCTCCCGGGCCGGAGCCGGGCCCGCCGGTGGGGGAACCGCTGGTCGGTCCGCCCGGAGCCATCCCTCCCGTCGCTCCCATGGCCCCCATTGCGCCTCCCGGCATGCCCGAGCCCCCGCCCAGATTCGCCGCCAGGTCATCCAGATCCTGGCCAAAGAACACATGAATCTTGGTCTGCTGTTCGCCCTGATGAATCAGCCGGTAGTCGGCCTTCCCCGTTAGCGGGTCGACATACACCTTGCGCAAAAACCGAATGTTGTTGTTGTTCTCCAGCGCCTTGATGGACGGCGGATAATTCCCGAAACTTCGATAGTAGAGCTGGATCGCGCGCACGTACTCTTCCATCCGGTGCTGGCTTTCAACCTCTCTATCCCGCTGCAGTTGCCGGGCCACCATCGGGGCCGCCACGGAGATCGCAATCGCCAGCAGGGCCACCATCACCACCGCCGCCACCAGCATGAACCCCTCTTCGGCCGGATGCGGGACCGCGGCGCCCGGGCCGGGTTGGCGAGTGGCGAGTGGGCGGCGAACGGTGGCAGCGTATCTCAACAGAACTCTCCCCAGCAGCGGCATCGTGTACCGAAGATGAACAACCGGAAGGTCACCTGCGCGATCCTGAAACGTAACTTGCAAGAATTCCTGGAACGTAACTTATAAGATTGGACGCGGCAGATCCACATCCGTCTCACCCGGCTGAGGCCCTTCTCGCCTGCCGCCCGGAACTCCCAAAGGGAAGGTTCCTTGCATCTCATCCTTTGCCCGGAACGCGCCCCTGAATCGCCTCAGCGGTTCTGCAGCGGCAGAGTCTGCGTGTCGTTGTTGAGCAGATCCTCCACCTGGATGCTGGTGGGGCCAATATGAACCACCCGGTATCGGCGTCCGACAATGTCTCCCTCCGAGGCCAGATACACATTCTGCCCATCCAGCAGGAACGCCTGATTCTTTCCCGTCACCCGGATCGCGGTTCCAAAGAACTTGAGCGGAATGGGCGGGGGTGGAGGAGGTCCCGCCGGCGCGGCCGTGGCTCCGCCCGCCGCTGCCCCTCCGGGCCTGGCTCCCGGCAAGCCCTTGGGAATCAACAACGCCGCCGCCGTTGGCGGTGGCGCCGACGCCGCGGAAAAGATGTTGCGCCCCGCGCCGGTATACACCAGGCTCTCGGTCCGCAGCATGGCCGACTCGTCCAGGGTGGGATCCAGGCTGGAGGTCGTGCTGGCCAGCATCCGGGCAGCCACCCCGGGCGCCACTCCAAGACTCGCTCTGGAGTTCCTCCCCGGACCAGCGGACTCGTAAGAGCCCGAACCCTCCGCTCCCGCCTCCGATTGAGAGTTTGCGCCGGCGTCCGGCTGCGCGGCGACCGGCCCGGCGGCCGGAGCGGCCGTGGCCGCGGGGTTCGGCGACCCGCCAAAGAAGCTGTTGTACGCATAAAGGACGAAGACCACCAGCAGCACGCCGAACGTGGATACGACCACCAGCGTCTTCTTGTCCTTTACCGGAGCAGCGCTCATGGCCGGCCTCCCGTCTGAGGCAGAGGGTGGCCCGGCTGGCCGCTCCCCGGCTTGCGGACGCCGATCCCAAGGTTG
>JAKAQS010000118.1 GCA_021819585.1 Acidobacteriota bacterium | reverse complement strand
GGTCATCACAGATCATGAGGATGACGTTGGGCGAGCGGCGTTTCGCTGCCGGCTCGCCGGCCTGCCCCGGAGCGGATAGCGATAGGACAGCCGATGCCGCCGCGGCTTTGACAAACGTTCTACGATCGATTCCGTCCGTGCCTTTTGAACTCATGCTTCATCTCCGCGTGTAAACCATCCTGTTGCGTGTCATCGTCGGCGCCCTGCCGGTCAGTCCGAAAGCGCGCACCGAAAGCTGGTGTTGGAAGTGGAACTGTCTGGAGTGTTGGAGCTGCGCGCTGCAACGCGATAGCGGTTGCAGTACGATTTATGGCAGAGAAACGATCCTCCCCTGGTGACACGGGAAGATCCTTCGGGCGGACCAGTCGGGTTATCCAGGTTCGCTGTTCTGTGAAAGATTGGGCTGAACCAGTCGGCGCACCACTCCCAGGTATTTCCGGTCATGGAGAAAAGCCCATACCCATTGGGAGGAAAAGCCTGCACAGGACACGTGCCGGCATAGCCGTCATCGCCTGTATCATGGTTGGGAAACTCCCCCTGCCATATGTTGCACATATGCTTTCCATTGGGCCGGAGCTTGTCACCCCAGGGATAGGTTTTTTGCTCCAGCCCGCCGCGCGCCGCGTACTCCCATTCGGCTTCCGTGGGTAGCCGCTGTCCGGACCACCCCGCGTATGCTGCCGCGTCGTTCCAGGAAACATGCACCACAGGATGATCTTCCCGGCGCAGAAGGTTCGATCCAGGACCTTCAGGCGCATTCCATTGGGCGCCGCGCACCTTACACCACCAAGGCGCGGCCTGCACCGTGTCTTCCACCAATTCCTTGAACTTGGCTTTGGGCAAATGCAGCCAAAAGACAAAAGACCAGCCAAAACGCTCCGCCTCAGTGCGATAGCCGGTTGCTTCTACAAACTGACCAAAAAGACGATTGGTGACGGTGGTGGAATCGATCCAGAACGGACGCAATATCACCTCTCTCACCGGACCCTCTCCATCTTGCGGAAACCCCTCATCGGTGTCGGTTCCCATCAGGAACCTTCCTCCCGGGAGCCGGACCATCCGTGCTCGCGTCTCGGCAGAGACCTCTTTGCTCAGAGGAAGGTCTTTCGGCGCATTGCAATCGCACGCCGCGTGACCGGCTGAGGGCGTGCAACATCCATGTGGTTTTTGCCCGTGTTCCTCTGTCTTGGCTATGTCCATTGCTCCGTCTCCGAAGAGGATTCCATCGCCACATCTTTCGCAGCCGACGGGTGTTTCAAGTCTAGCTTATCGCCAAGCTGCGCCTGAAACTCCTTCAGCCGCCGCACATTGATCCGGCGAGAAAGAATTGCGACCACGGTTGTCGTCCCAACCGTAAAAGACGCGCAAAGGGCGGGGTACGGATTGGCAATTGCTTCATGCTGAATCAATAATTGCTCATTCACGGGGTCGCGATACTAACCTCACGGTGACGATCTCGTGGGGGTGGATAGTGAATCTGAAGCCCTTGTCTGCGCGCAGCGACAGCGGCTTCTGATTTCTCTCGACGGCATCCGCCCGCCATGCTTGCCGGATCTCCAGTAGCGGCGTCTGCACCGTCACGGTTCGGGTAGCGCCACCAAGATCCAGGAAGCGCAGGATCGTGCCGTCGCCGTCTTCCGCTGGCTTCCATGTATCGAGCACCAGGTCCGGATCATTCACTTCGAGGAGACTCATCTGGTTTCCATTCAATGGCCTGAGAGTGTCGAGTGCTTTATCCTGGTGTGTGACTTGATCCAATTCCAGCGGCGTCACTTCCTCCCAGCCCATCTGGCTCAGCCGGGCGGAGTCCGTAGAAGGCCCGCTGCTGATGACATAACGAAAACGGAAACGCCCTCCCTGGCCGGCACGGTAGTTCGTGAACCAATAATTGTTCATGATGTAGGAAAAGATCGTTCCCCGCCTTTGGCCGAAACGATCTGGCCAGTCGCCACGGTTGATGTCACCCAGCGTGACCAGTGAGGCGTCCAACGGCACGACAGTTGCCGAGATCCCATTTTGTTGCACTGAAATCCAGTGCTGCACGGAGAACCACTCGTGACCGGCACCGGGATACATATCTTTCGCAGGATCGACGACACCATTCTGAATTTCATACTGGAACTGGGGGCTATCCATAGCAAACGGGAACGCAAAGTATACACCCTCCTTCGTGTCCACGTTCTTTTTCAGCACTCCTTCAGTAAACTCGATTTTCTTTTCGCTATCGAAGATCTGAATTTCCGTGGAGATTCGTGGCGTATTTATATCCGTACTCTCCATCCGCGCCACCCAGCCATAGGGCGTGCGTGACACGGATACCAGACGACCACCCCTTGCTGGATGGATACGCAACGTGGGCTTCGGAGATATCACCCGATAGTCAAGGAGCCTGTTTGGTTCCCTGTTGCCCCCGGTGACATACAAATATTGACCGAACCTATAGGGGCTTTGCCGGTCGACTAGTTCTCGCTTCAACTGCTTATCGTAGATGCTGAGTACGGCGCCGGACGCTGGCTCGAGTTCGACCCGATAGTATGGGCTCTCCAGCGTCAGCATTTGGGCAACGGTGGCAGGGAGCACTGCCCCCTTTGTGTGCCTTAGCTGGAAGGTCTTGTACCCAACTGCGGGGACGTTTTCCGCAACAAAACGAACATGCTGAAAATCTTTTCCTCCGCCGAGAATCTCAACGGGCACCACCCTTCCGGTAGTTGTATCAACGATCTCGTGGCCTTTGGGGAGGTCAAACGAGACCAGCCCGTCTCGGGCCCAATTCAGGGTATTGAAGACAATCAGGCTGCCGCGGCCCGTTGAGATTGAATCCGCCAGACTCGCCATGCTGTTGCGAGTTACGAACTCCGTGAGTGCATGTGCCTTCATTGCATACAGGTTCTTCACCTCTAATTGCTGTACGGCCTCTGCGCTGGTTGGGTCGCTGATGCTGTTGCTGGAATCCCAGGTGTGCTCATCCATCAGAACCATATCGTTCCACATCCGATCCAGGTCGACCTTGTCCGCGGCAAGCTTTGGATCGACCAGCGAAGTGAGCGTCGATAACTTTTCCGCCGACGGTCCGCGGGCTTCGTTGTCGCGCTCCATAGCCGCATAATATGCGTCCGAAGCAATGCCATCCTCCCAATACGGGCCTCCGTCCCCGCTGACGGTTGGCGTCTCCTTGCCAAACTGCTGAGCTATGTTTTCAAGAGCTTCGTGAAACCCTGAATACTTGAATCTTGGATAAGCATACTCGCTGTTCCAGCGCTGCGCCAACTCTGCTTGCTGCGGGAACAAGTCGGTATTTTCCGGCTGAGTGCCAAACAGGATCGTCGCATCAGCATGATAACTGGGATGCTCGTACATCTGAAGGAATAACGGAAGGGTTTCTCGAACTGCTGAGAGTAATGGCGGCAGGCCGAAGAAATGCATTGTCTGCGAATAGCCTCGCGAGTACCACAACAGAACCTTCTTTCCGTCCGGACCTTCCCACCAAAACGGGGAGTCTTCGTCCAGGTGCCCCTGCGGCAGTACAGGCGCACGAGCGTTATGGTAATTAGCTCCCGCGAGGAAATACTTGATTCCAGCCGCCGCCAGGATCGAGGCGTAGGACCACGAGTAGGATGGGACGTCCGTAATGTTGGCATAGTTGAATGGCGTTCCGTGCTCACGGCTGAAGTTCGCACTTGCATAGAGTGACCGGATGAGCGTCTCAGCAGTCGGGAAGCCGGTGAGCAAATTGGCGTATTGTGCAGGAACAAATAATTGCTTCTTCTGTATGGCCGTGATTGCACGCTGCTGTTCCGCGAGGGTGCGGGTTTTCATGAACTGCGCCAGATCCCATTCGCCATCCAGGCTGAAACGGAAGTCGGGGTGCTGTGCAGTCATGCTCATGGCTTCGTCGATGACCCGGCTCTGGACCGCTGCTACTTTGGCTTGGTAGTCCGAATACCCGACGTCCAGATGAATATGCGGAACCAGAAACAAGGTCCACTTCTTCTTGGGATTTAGGACTTCTTCGGTATGCAGCGTCTCGCCTGCCATATTCCAGGAAAGCTGCGCCTCGCTATGCTTTGGAAACTCAGGAACAGAGAAGATCGCTTCTTCGTCTCCGAAATCCTCGTCCTCCTCCAGCTTCTTGACATAGTGCTTTCCGTCAAGCGTCAGTTCCACGCTACTGCCTTGCCTGATGGGAGCATCATGGTGGAGAGTGATGTCCACGGACTCTTCGAGACCGTCTTTCCGACGACGGTAGAAAATGGTAGGCACGATCTGCGCCGCTGATTCCCACGCGGTGACTCCCGTCATATCGCCATCGAGCTCAATGGCGTCATAGATCAGCCTTGCATCATGCACCTCTCTGTCAGCTTGCTCGACTCCCTGCAGGGAGATTTCGTTCCTCCCTGGGTGCAGATATCCCCCGGGAAAGGTGAACGTAACATCCGCATGAGAATGGGCAGGGTCGAAAGATCCCGCCATAGCGCCTGTTCTGGCATCTAGTTTCGGCTGCAAAAGGAACGTCCCATGCTTGTCATTGATAGACACTCTCAGCGCCGGCACGCTGGCAGTCTCAATCAGCAGCGCAACATGCAACGTGTACGCCGGTAAAGGGACATTCGTCAGAGCAAATGTAATTGTTCTCGGTGCGGTGGCGTCGTTCGGCGTCTCTTTGCCCAAGAGCCCCCTCAGGACAGCCGGCTGTACGGCGTACCAATCGCTTGCCGGGTTGCTCTCACCCACAATAAAGTCAACTTGCCGGCTGGGCTGTCCCGAAGCGAACTCCTCCGACGACCTGTCAAAACTCCCAATCTGAAAGACTTTTCTGGCAGCATGGCCCTCTTTGAGGCCAAGCTGCGCGATAGCCTTTGGCATGCACAGATTCGCCCCAATCACAGCCGTCCCGAGAGCTGCAACAACTCTTAGGCCATACACCGGCAGCCGGGAGTGCTCCCTCCCGATCTTTCCATTTGCGACATTTCTCTTCTCGCTTAGTCCACCAATTAGCACTCGACTCTCCAACAACCTCAGAGCCGTTTCTTCGGCCCTTGAGGCCCGGGGACACGCTCCGCGCAATCTTGTCACCACTCTTCGAAGCCTTCGCCCGCTGTCAGAGCTGCTTTGCCCAAATGCACCTGAAGGAAGCATCTCAACCCCCCTTCCCAACTTGTCGGCCCTCAGGCCATCTTCGCTCGCCAGCCTTACCTTTACCTTCAGATCCTCTCAATATCTCCTCCCGAACCCTAGCTCAGCGTCTATTACCACGACTCACACTCAGGATCCGCTATGAAGCCTGGCGAATCCGCCCGCGGGCCTTTCCCAAACACTCTGCGCGCCATCCAACTACACTCCTCTTCCCGGCCATCCAGCCCCCTTTCATCTCGTCAGCCGCGTTTCACTACGTTACTGTCTAGTAGGTGTCCTTCATAAGCCACGCATCGACAATATCGAAGGTTCCGCTCGTTCCCGGGCTGATGCTGAATCGCAGAAAGCTCACCTTGGAATCTATGGTTATGGGAACGGTAGTGACTACGAACTCGCTGGAAAGATGAAACGACTCGCCTGCGTTGAACTTACCATTCGACGTAGCTAGAGTCGCGGTGAATGATTGCTCGCCGAGAATTTTGCCGCTGCTGTCGAGCGTGCTGACAGCGAAGCGTACCGTGCAATCATGACCTTCTGAACGTGCCTCCGCGCCGAAGGTATACCGGCCGCTGGTTACATTGGCCGAAACCGGCACGTCCTGATAGAGAACGTTTGCGGAAGAACACTCCGCTGCACAACCAAAAGCGAGGTAGCGAACGCCTTGACCGCCCTGTATGAATCGCGCGTCCAATGGCAGGGTAGAATTCTTAAGGCTCAATTGCATGGCGCTGTCGGGCACGCTAGGCGTCGTATGCTGCCAGTTTGCAAATCCATTGCCGAAATGAAAGTTTTTGAGCAGGTTCATATCGGGCACAGGCCAAGGAACCCGGAGTTCCGGTCTACCAAGAACCCTCACCGCCGACCAGTCTTGGCAGGCGGTCACCGCGAATTGCACACCCCGGTATTTGACATTACCTGTTTGGCCGCAGCGACCGGAGACTTTGGCGGCCGCTTCTCGGGTCTTCGGATCGGTCCTGACCTGTTGTAGTGGCCTCCAGGTCTCCCATCGTGTGGCGCCATACAACTTGCCGAAATAGAAGACTTCCAAATGCCCTTCCGTAATAAAGTTGGGTCTATTCGGAGATCCATGGACAGGGCGGATTGCATCGATTCGTTTGACGGGATTGCCTCCGATGCCGCCAAAGGGATAGGCGTGAAGGAACTCCCACGTCGTCAGCGAGTTCTCGTTATAGGCCGCAGGGCACTTGCCCGGCCAGGACTCGCCATTATGCTCCCAATAATTACCATCGATTGGCATCTTGGCCTCTCCGGACTTGAATTGCGACGAGGCAAGAGCAGAAGCGGGAAAGAAGACCCAGCCGTTGTATGGTTTGCAGTTGGCGCCGAAGAACGTTGTTGAAAAGCCGCCACCATCTTTTGTTTCGCCCACGGAGGCCCATCCGTCGGCTATTCGATAGATATCATAGCCGTCGTGTGGCTCATAACGGTCGTACGGCTCACCGTCGAAAGGATTGATGATTAATATCTCACCGTTCAAAGCTCGCACCGGATAGGAATCATGTTCCTGCTCTCCGTTCGCCAAAGTGACCAACACGTCGTTGGTTTGGTAGTAGCGGCTGCCCGGCGTATTATCGATAAATTGTTGAACCGGCCGGTAACTGCCCGGCAGCCCGGTAGCGCAGTCCGATGTGCAATTGATATAGGATGAAGGCGCAAGATATCCGTTGTACCAAAGGTACGATTTATCGCAGACGCCGCTGCGGCAATCCATAATCGGCTCCTTGTGCTTATAGATCACGAGCGGGTTGGTCCGCCCCCACAGGGTTTGAGAGGTGGGCTGAAGGAGGTCGCTGGCAATGTCGCCGTCCCTGTCCAGATGGAACCCTCCGATCAGTTCGTTAACAAAGCGGCTGGCACTGCCGAAGAACCGCTTTCCACGGCCCACCGGCAGATCCGCGATCCCGTTGAAGCGGATGTACATCGTCCGGCTCGTGCCGTCTTGCTGGTAGAGCGCGTAGTCGGTGAGAGCATGGTATTGCGCCCAGAGCTGCGCGCCGGCTGGGACGTGCGCGGGTGTGCCGCAGCCATGCGGTTTTTGCCCGTGTTCCTCTGTCTTGGCTATGTCCATTGCTCCTTCTCCGAAGAGGATTCCATCGCCACATCTTTCGCAGCCGAAGGGTGTTCCAAGTCTAGCTTATCGCCAAGCTGCGCCTGAAACTCCTTCAGCCGCCGCATAAGCTCGCCTCTGAGGCCGGCCGCCGAAGGGTCCGCGGATAAATCATGCATCTCCCAGGGATCGTCTTCAATGTTGAATACCTGCACACGCTGAATCTGTGGATAGACGATGATCTTGTGCGTTCTTGTCCGCGCCATGCGTTGGAAGTTCTTGTAGTAGCTGAATACCGCGTCGTACACGGGATGGTCCTGGCCGCGGAGCAGCGCCGCAATGCTGGGAAACTCGACCGTCTCAGGGACGGGAACTCCGGCCAGATCGCAGGTCGTAGCGTATAGGTTGTGCTGGTAAACCAACTGATCGCTGCGCCGGCCCGCAGGGATCCCAGGACCGCTCACGATGAGCGGCATTCGAGTGCTGCACTCATACATATTCTGCTTGCCCATCAGGCCGTGTTCACCCACCGCCAGCCCATGGTCGGCGGTTAGAATCACATACGTGTTAGCGGCTTTGCCCGATCGCTGCAATGCATCCAGAACCCGCCCTATCTGGTGGTCCGTGTAGGTAATCAGCGCATAATACTCACGACGCTGCAACTGCACGTCCGCCGGCGTCCGCGGAAACGGCGCAAGCAGCTCATCGCGAATCTTGTCGTCTCCCTGGTCGAATGGATGCTCGGGGAGAAAGTTGGGAGGAACTTCAATCTTATCCTGCGGATACAGGTCTACGAACTCGCGCGGAGCCTGGCGGGGATCGTGCGGAGAGTTGAAGCCCAGATACATGAAGAATGGAGCATCGCGCTTCGCTGCCTTGTTCAACAGATGGTCGATGAAGCAATTCGTATACATCTCGGCTGAGTGCTCAATGCGGTCCGGATTCGCGTTTACCCAGAGGCCCGTATGGATCCAATGGCCCTTCAGAGACTCGTCCCACGGCTGCCATGTATCGCCAGGACGCGGGCGGTCGTAGGCCGCGCCGTTGATCGGCGTTGAAGGCAGCATTCCCGGCCCAATAGGGCCCATCTCCTTGAAGCTACGCTGTAGCACCGTAGGGTCCAGATGCCATTTCCCGCAGATATACGTATCGTATCCAGCGTTTCCAAGGGCCTGTCCCCAGGTGGGTACATGGTCGATCCCGGCTTCGGCATGGAACGCGGTGAGCCCGCTGTTGAGCATGGTACGGCTCGGCAAGCACACGGCCCCGCTCCACGATCCCTGATGGAAGCAGTGCGTAAAGGTGTACCCTGAAGCCACCAGCCGATCGATGTTCGGCGTATGCACCTCGGGATTGTTCAGCGCATGAATTGTGCGAAACATCAGGTCGTCGCAGATGATGAAGAGAAAGTTCGGGCGTTGCCGACCACCTCCCGCAGGCATCTGCGCCGAGGCCATCGATAGCGCCGGAGCCACGCTGCCGGCGGCAATTCCCGATCCCATCCATCCGATAAACCTGCGTCGATTCATGTTCTCTCCTTTCAGCTCAGCCCGCGATTTTCTTACCCACCGCCTGCAATGTGGCCACATCCCCGGGATAAATTGACCCATCGGGCATCAGCCCCGTATTCAACAGCAAATTCGCATTCTCCGCCCGGGCGTCATGGTACATCGCCAGCACCTCTTCGGGGGTGCGGTGCTTGTTGTCGTCACTCTTGTTGTATCCCCACGCACCCGGTTGCAGCGTGTTGCAGATCTCCACATGCTTCTTGCGGTTCTTGTCCCATGCGCTCTTCGCTACGGCCGCCGCATTGGCTCGCCGCTGCGGCGCGATGCTCGCATAATTGGCCACGTGCGTCTCTTGACGCTCAGGGGCGGCGAAGTCCTCGTTGCCGGTTGCTCCCTGCTTGAATGACACCAGGCAGTTGGGCTGAATGCTCCGAATCAACCTGTAGGTTTCATCCATGGGAAAGAGATCCGGACGCGCGTAGTATCCCATCAACGGATCAAACCAGATGCCCGCCAACGGGCCATACTGCGTGAGCAGCTCGCGAAGCTGCCCGTGAACATACTCGATATAGAGATGCGTATCGGAGTCCTTCCGCCACTTATACTGGGCCGGCTTTACCGCATAGTCCGGACGGAAGAAATCCCATCCGGCGCTGGGGTCGGGGAACCATGGATGATGCCAGTCCGCGCTCATCGAATGGTACAGAAACAGCCCCAATCCTCGCTTGCCGCAGGCCTCGGCCAACTCGTTCACCAGATCGCGATGCGCCGGCGATTCGGCGCTGTTGTACGTGGTGTGCCGCGTGCGGAAGAGGCAGAATCCCTCATGGTGCTTGGAGGTCAGATTCACATATTTCATTCCCGCGTCCAGCGCCACACTGGCAATGTGATTGGCGTCAAACCTGTCGGGCCGGAAGGTGTTTTTGAGCTGCTCGTACCTCTCCAGCGGCACCTTCTTCCGCAGCATCACCCATTCGCCCTGCTCCAACTGGCTGTACAGTCCGTAGTGCATGAACAAGCCGAACTTTGCATTTGCAAACCACTCAATGGGAGGTTGATTGCCCTCGACCGCGGGCTTCCGGCCGCCCTCTGCGCTGCCCGGAACCACTGCCGCTCCAGTCTTCGAAATCGCCAGAAAACTCGGCGCCCCACCCAGAAGCCAAAGTGCCTCCCTTCGATTCAGCAATGCAGTTTCCGTTGCTTTTCTCGGAGTCTCAGGGATCGCCGCACGATCTCTCATCTTTCTCCTTCCCCGGCTTGCCCTGCATAAAGACAGTTCAAAAGTAAAACTTCAACGCCAGTTGGATCTCTCTCTGCGTACTTGCCGTACCTGATATCTGCCCGAACGTGGGGCTGTTCTTTGTTGCATTTGGAACCCCCCACACCGGGGTGTTGGTGGCGTTGAACGCCTCAGCGCGGAACACCAGATACGTCGATTTCGGAGTGTTGAACCTGCGAAAGATCGAGGCATCAAGATCGCGATACCAGTCAGACCGCATCGTATTGCGCCCCACATCGCCGTAGGTATACTCGGCCGGCGCCGCGAAGGCCGCTGTGTTAAACCACTCACCGAGCGTTGGGTTGGCCAGGTTCGGATTGCCTACCAGATCCACACCCTGATAGTTATTCCCTGTATTAGCCTCATCGCCGGAGTAGGAGATGGTGTAGGGTTTCCCCGAAGTCAAGGTCAAGATGCCGTTCAACTCCCACCCGCCAATGATCGCATTGATAAAGCGATTGCCGCCTTGGAATCGTGTCCCTGTGCCAAACGGCAATTGATATAGCACATCCGCCGTGAGCATCTGGGGAAGATTGATGCCTGCCTGGCTGCGGTCGGCAGCCGGATCATAGGGGTTGCGTATAAAGCAGTTCTCGGCCCCAAAGTACCCATCACAGCCTACGTCGATCGTGTGTGACCAAGTGTAATTGATCGTGTACTCCAGACCCGATGACATGTTCTGTTGCAACTGGACTTGCAGTCCATCATAGGCCGCCTCTCCATTGCTCTGCTCGTATTGTGTGGCATTGATGTACGGGTACGGCGCACGATCCTGATACTTGCCAGGGCCGGGAGTTGTGGCCACGTTATAGTAACCGCAACACGGCATGTGCCGGTCGACCGAGCCAACGTAATCCATCCTTACCATGGTATTAGCACCGAGCATCTGTTGAAGCCCAACCGTCCACTGATCAGAGTATGGATTCTTCAGGTAGGGCGCGATAAAGTTGGCGCTTTGAATGAATGGAGAAGCCAGGGGAAGGCTTGATGTTGCTCCCGGCGCCTGGTCAAGCGGATTTTCCGCGGTGGTGGTTACCGTGGTCAGGTTCAGGTCGTTATTGATATCCAATCCAAAGGAAGGCCAAAGTGCTCCCTCGTTCTGTGTCATCTGCATGATCCCAGACCAATCGTCGTAAACCCGGGCATAAGCCAAGTGCGCCACCAGCGTGCGATCGATCTGGTAGGAGAAGCCCAATCGCGGCTGGATATTGTCAATCTCATTGTTGATCAATCGATTACTCGATCCAACTACAACATGGGCAGGCAGTACACCGCCGGGAAGGCACGGTGCGGCTCCCAGAGTGGCGCATGAACCAAGCCCGGCCGATGCCGCCGTCAAGATATAGGTACCGGTTCGGAAATCCAACGCCCCGGTAATATTGGACTTCGTGGAAACAGCGGCCAGTATCGGC
>JAKAQS010000117.1 GCA_021819585.1 Acidobacteriota bacterium | reverse complement strand
CACCGCCATCCACGACTACATCGACACCAACAATCAGAACCCCCGCGTCTTTACCTGGACCGCATCGGTAGAACGTATCCTCGCCAAGATCGCCAAATGTAAAGAAGCGTTAGACGCACTACACTAGAGACCGGCAACGGACACAACGCCACGCCCTCGGCAGGCGCGCCCGGATGGATGGTGTCGGCGTTGTACAAACAGACGCCGCCTGATTCCAACAGGCGCAGATGGCGGTCCGCCGTATCCTGGTTCAGCGGAATCAGCAGATCCAGGTGACCGTTGATGGCGCCCACTGGATCCGTTCCGACGCGGATGGTAAGGAAGGTGTGGCCGCCGCGGATGATGGATTGATACGCGTTGTATGCGTTCAAATGGAGTCCACGGCGCGTGAAGATCTTGGCAAAGATGTCGCCCGGAGAGGCCACGCCCTGACCCGCGGCGCCTCCGATACCGATGCTGAAGGACTGCCTCATGAAAGACTCTCCCCTCCGGCGTTGCACTTTGAATCTACCCCCGCCGGCAAAAAACGAACCAACTGGATCCTAATGGTAGCCGATGAAAGGTGGCAAGTCGGCAAGAGCGCCGTCAGTCCATTCTGCGAAGCCTTGGAGTCCACCGGCGCCCTGCTGCTACATTGGTTTCTTGAAGATGCTTCTTCCGCGCCAGCCAGGAACTTCGTTCCGGCACAACGCCATGGTGCGCGGCAGATGTCCCGCATCATGAGTTCACCCTGAGAGGTTCCATGCCCCTAACCCGGCGCTCCTTCTTGAAGAGTTCTGTCCTGGCCGCAAGCGAGATGGCCCTGCCTGCAATGGCGGCAGCGGATTCCACCTCCACCTCCGCCGCAGCCCAGCAGGCTGGCCCCGAAGGGACGGCGGCCGACGGTGCATCCGTCACCGAAGCAGCCGCTGCTCCGCCGGCAGAGTTTACCCGCGGCGTAGGCATCTATCCAGGCTTCGCCGGCGAGGTCTCTTCACCTGCGCTGCGGCGGGATACCACAACCTATCGCAATCTTGCGCTGCGGCGTGCCGCCCGGCACTCCAGCAGCTACGATTACAACCTGACCGCGCAACTGATCACGGATGGAATCCGTGACACGGCTCTGCCCCGCTGGGTTGCCGTGTCCACCAGCGCCGAAGGAGATCTCTCCAAACCCAACCGCGAGATCATCCTGGACCACTTCCCTCCCGTAGGGCTTTCGCTGGAAGGCCGTAAGGTGTGGGTCCAGGTGCAAACCATGGGCGGATCGGCGCCTCCGGTGGTAGACCGATTGCGAGTATTCGCTACCCTTCCGGACTCTCTGCCGGCCAAGGATGCACGGATCTTGGTGGAAGTCTCCGAGGACGGACGCCGTTGGGAGCTGGCCGGCGAGTTGACCGCCCCGCCCCTGGCGCCGACAGAGGGCTATCCGCCCGATCTGGTTCAGGGAACGCATCTGTTCTACCCGCAGCTACCCTTGCACCGCCCCGGCCAGAACCGATTCTATCGGGTCATCTGCGAACTGTTGCACCCCCCAGTCCTGGAAACGATCCCCTGGATGATCGGGCAGGTGGAGTTCTACCACGCCGAAAAGCGAGTTCCCATTGGCGGTCCCAGCGAGTTCACCAGCGCATGGATGAGCGCCGGCTCCGGCGAGGAGTGGGTCTCGGTGGACCTGGGAGCCGCATGCAGCATCGACCGCATCGCGCTGTATTGGATCGCAAGAGCGGCGGAGGGAAAGATTCAGGTCTCCCAGGATGAACACACCTGGACAGACATATATCCTTTGGGCTCGCCTGTGGCCTCTGCTGCGCCGACGACGGGCCGCGCGGGCGCTGAAAACAGCCACGGTGTGGAAGAGATTCACCTGCCCCAGGCGGTCGAAGCGCGCTACGTGCGCGTCTGGATGAGCCGGCCCGCCACGCCCTACGGCTATATTCTCAGCGAGCTTGAGGTTTGGGGCCGAGGCGGCCTTGTGCCCGCGCCGGCTGAAGCGGCCCCCGTGCGTCCGCCCTCAACCGATCACTCTGTCCCGACAAACATCACCAGCGGCGCATGGCGTGTCGAACGCAGCAGCGTGGTCAAGAGCGACGGACACGCGATCTCACGCCCAGGTTTCCGCGATGACTCCTGGCTTCCGGCCTCGGTTCCCGGCAGTGTGCTCACCTCTTTTTACAACGCCGGAGCGATTGCGGATCCCAACTTCGGGGAGAACCAGCTTTACATCTCTGACTCCTACTTCTGCTCCGACTTCTGGTATCGGACGGAGTTTGACACCCCCTGGGCGGGCGATGATCCGCAGCCAGAAAGGGTCACTTGGCTGGACTTTGCCGGCATCAACTGGAAGGCGCGGATCTTCCTCAATGGCGAGGAGCTGGGAGAGATCCACGGCGGCTTTTTGCACAAACGCTTCAACGTAACCGGCAAGCTGCGGCCGGGCAAGAAGAATGCGCTGGCCGTCTGGATTGAAAAAAATCAAACCCCGGGCAGTACCAAGCAGAAGACCTTTGAGGATCCGAGCCGCAACGGAGGCGCCCTGGGCGCGGATAATCCCACCTTCCATGCCTCCATCGGCTGGGACTGGATTCCAACGATTCGCGGACGCAACACCGGCATCTGGGCTCCGATCACCCTATATCGAACCGGAGCCGTCACGTTGGAGGAGCCCTTTGTCACCTCCACCCTGCCTCTACCGGACACCTCTCAGGCATCGATCCTTATCCAGGGAAAGCTGCACAACCATTCGTCCAGAGCGGTGCGGGCGACGCTAAGGGCGCGCTTTGGCTCCATCCAGGCGCAACAGGATGTACACCTCCCTGCGCATTCCGTCACCGTAGCCGGCTTCTCGCCTTCGGCCTACCCTGACCTGCTGATCCAACAACCCAGGCTGTGGTGGCCCACCGGCTATGGCGAGCCTTATCTCTATCCGGTGGAACTGAGCCTTGAGACGGCAGAGGGCGCCGTGCTGGACGGCAAGAAATTCGAGTTCGGCATCCGCCAGATGACTTACAACGAAGACGGCGGCATGCTGAAGATCTTCATCAACGGCCGCCGCTTCATCTGCCGCGGGGGCAACTGGGGGTTCAGCGAGTCCATGCTGCGCTACCGGGCGCGCGAGTACGAAGCGGCTGTGCGCTATCACCGCGAGATGAACTTCACCATGATTCGCAACTGGGTGGGGCAGGTTGGCGAGGAGGCGTTCTATGAAGCCTGCGACCGCAACGGCGTCATGGTGTGGCAGGACTTCTGGCTAGCCAATCCCTGGGATGGACCCAATCCAGACAACGACTCCATGTTCATGGCCAACGCCAGAGATCTGCTCTTGCGCATCCGCAACCATGCATCGATCGGACTGTACTGCGGCCGGAACGAGGGATACCCGCCCAAGGCGCTCGATCAGGGCCTGCGCAAGGCGCTGGCAGAGTTGCATCCCGGTATCCAGTACATCCCCAGTTCCGCAGACGACGTGGTCAGCGGGCACGGACCTTACCATGCCCTGCCGCCGGTGGAATACTTCCAGATCGCGGACCCGTTGCTGCACAGCGAGATCGGCATGCCCAACATTCCACCCATGGAGAGCGTGCGGCGGATGATGCCGCAGGAAACCCTATGGCCACAGGGTCTGGAGTGGGGGCTGCATGACTTCTGCCTAAAGGGAGCGCAGAACGCCGCATCCTTCCGCAGCATCATTGAGGTCAGCTATGGGGGCGCCGAGAGCGTGGAGGAGTGGGTCTCTCTGGCTCAGTTTGTCAACTTCGAAGGCTATCGGGCGATGTTTGAGTCGCAGAGCCGGTATCGCGCCGGGCTGCTGCTCTGGATGAGTCATCCCTGCTGGCCGTCCTTCGTCTGGCAGACCTATGACTACTTCTTCGAGCCCACGGCAGCGTACTTTGGCTGCAAATTGGCCTCCGAGCCGCTGCATATTCAATGGAACCGTGATCAGGAGACTGTTGAGGTGGTCAACTACAGCGCCGGCAATCGGCGCGATCTCACGGCCAGCGCCGAGATCCTGAACATGAACGGCTCGCGCCTGGCGATAAAGACGATCGCCCTGGAGAGCATGGAAGACAGCACAGTGACCGCAATGGCTATGGAGTATCCCCAGGGGCTCTCTCCCGTCCACTTCCTGCGCCTTAGACTGACGGAGGGCAAGACCGTACTCTCCGCCAACGACTACATGCGCGGTCTGGTTGAGGGCGACTATCGCGCCATCCGCCAGTTGGCCAAAGCCCACGTGACCGCGCGGACAACGACCGAGCGCCTTGGGCGGAAGTGGATGCTGACCACCGTCCTGCACAACACTTCTTCCTGGCCCTCGTTGATGACGCGGCTGAAAGCGGTACGCGCGCAAAGCGGCGACCGCATTCTGCCCGCGATTTACAGTGAAAACTACCTGATGCTGATGCCCGGCGAACGCCGAACCGTGACCACCGAACTGCAACAGGCGGACACTCGGGGCGAAGCGCCGGCGATCGTTCTCGGCGGATTCAACCTGGTGGACGAAACCGGCGCCGGCGAGCCTGCCACCTGATTCGGAATGGCGCATCGGCTCCTCCGCCACCCCGGCCGCATGGACATCGGCTCGCAAAGGTCGTACCTTCTTCAACATGGCTTGTTCTTCCCGACTTGTGGCTCAGAACCTTGTTTCTCCAGTCAGTGCCGAATCACGAATCTCCACACCCCGGACTCGGGCTCTCCCACTGGCCTCGAACCCTCCCTTTTGACGAGGCCCTAAGGGCGAGACCACTTTGCCCGCTCTCTTCCCGTCAAAGGGAGAGAGGCTAAAGTAGAGCTGCTTCACTCGCCTCACAGGTACGCCTGACCATCTGGCCAAAACCGCTGGACAATCGTCGCAATTCCTCCACCTGCATCACCGGGTATCTTATGACCATCGTCTTTCGTGTCCTTCGACTGATCGCTCTCTCCCTCTGGGTGGGTGGGCTGGTCTTCTTCATCTTCGTGGCCGCAGTGGCGTTTCGCACCCTGCCCAATGCGGAGCTTGCGGGGCTCATGGTGCGCGGATCCCTGATCTCGCTACACCACCTGGGTTTGGTATGTGGCCTTGTCTATCTGGTCTTCACTCTTCTCTTGGTGGCCACCCAACGGGACACCCATCCGGTACGGGGTGTCGAACTGTTGCTGGCGGCCGTCATGCTGGTGATCACGGCTTACTCGCAGTACTCAATCATTCCCCAGATGGAGGCGTACCGCATCTCGGTGGGCGGCGATATCACCCAAGCTCCGCCAGATGCTCCTGCAAGGGTGAACTTCGAGCATCTGCACAGGGTCTCCGTACGTTTGGAGAGCGCGGTCTTGCTGCAAGGCCTGGTGCTGCTGGGGCTGGCCAGCTTCCAAAGGCGCAACGATCACAACCGCTTTACTTAGAGAGTCTTGAGCGTAGGTGGCGTCTGACGGAGCAACCTCCCAGGGTTGGTGGGGAGATCGCGCCAATGCTACCAGAGAGGTGCGGCAATAGGGTGGAGCGGCCCATTCAGACACGCAGAGCTTCTACGCTCCGCCGCCTGCGGCAATGGGGGCTCGATGACAACGTTGCACCGGACCGAAACTCCGGCAACCGAAAAACAGGAACCCGATCCCCAGTGGTCTGCTAACTGAGCGCAAACATAAGATACAAAGGTCATTGGGGGAAACACAAAGGGCCGCTGGGGGGTGCCAGCCGGCCCTTTGCTTTCAAATCGCGCCTCCTATCAAGGGATGCAACCGGTGGGGGGTCGTCCCGACCAGAGGCGCTACACGATTATGACACAAAGTCGTGGTCTGCGGAGGTACAAATTTGCACGCCCTGGTTCGGTACTAGAATGAGAAAAAGTTTTGATTTGATTCAAGGACTCTGAGGTCTTCAGATGCGACTTCATCTGGCTGAAACGCGGCTGAAGCACCTTGTCGGGCCGGAACCGAGTCGAGGAGCACTCCCATGGCAGAGATTCGAGGATTAGCTACCCATGCGGCGGGGGCCCAGCTTCTGCCCTATAAGTACACGGTCGGCGAACTGGGATCGCACGAGGTGGAGATCCGAATCTCCCACTGTGGCGTATGTCACTCCGATCTTCATCTCATCAATAACGATTGGGGATCCAGTAAATATCCCTTCATTCCCGGGCACGAGATCGTGGGAACCGTCAGCGCCGTGGGATCCGCAGTCTCTACTCATACCGTCGGGGCGCGCGTCGGCGTGGGCTGGCAGGCAGACTCCTGCGGTGTCTGCGAGTGGTGCCGGCAGGGGGACGATCATCTCTGCCCGAAGTCCCAAGCCACCTGTGTGGGCCGCAATGGAGGCTATGCCGATGCCATCCGGGTGAATGCCCGGTTTGCCATACCGGTGCCGGAGGCTCTGGAGAGTGAAAACGTGGCTCCGCTGTTATGTGCGGGCATCACGGTGTACAGTCCCCTGCGAAACCTTCTGGCTCGGCCCTCTTCGCGGGTTGGCGTGGCAGGGATTGGCGGGCTGGGGCATCTCGCCTTGCAGTTTGCGCGGGCCTTTGGCTGCGAAGTCACCGCATTTTCCAGCAGTAAGGACAAGGAGGCTGAGGCCCGTAAGCTGGGAGCCAACCACTTTGTGAACACCCGTGAGAACGGCGAGATCAAGAAGGTGGCGGGGAGTCTGGACCTTTTACTCTCCACCGTCTCCGCCGATCAGGACTTCCAAAGCTTTCTGGCCCTGCTTCGGCCCAAGGGAACGCTGGTGGTTCTGGGTGCATCGCCTTCTCCCCTGCAGATTCCGCCCTTCAGCCTGATTCTGGGTCAGAAGGCGGTTGCCGGCAGCCCCACAGGAAGTCCCCGGGACCTCTACGAGATGCTGGATGTAGCGGCGAGGCACCAGGTGCGGGCCATCACCGAGCGGTTTGCCATGAAGGATGCCAACAAGGCGGTGGAGAGGGTCAAAAAGAATCAGGTTCGCTACCGGGCCGTACTGGCCAACTGAGCAGATTCGATTCCCCACCGGCCAGAGAAGATCATCTCGACGATGCGCTTTGAACTTTTTGTCGCAGCCCGCTATCTCCGCGCCCGCCGCCGGCAGGCCGTAGTAGGGCTGGTTACCGTGATCTCCGTGATCGGCGTGGCGGCCGGGGTAGGCGCCCTCATTATCGCGCTGTCCATCACCAATGGAATGCGGCGCGACATGCAGCAGCGGCTGGTGGGCTTCACAGCCCATGTACAGTTGATGAGCACCGCCGGCGACGGAATCCGCCACTGGCGGGCGCTGATGGCCAGTCTGGCCCGGGTTCCCCACGTGGTGGCCGTCGCCCCCGGACTCTATGGCCAGGTGCTGATCTCGCGCGGAGCGCGCAGCGGCGGCGCGCTGATCAAGGGCATCGTGCCGCGTGACGAGCGCCGAGTGGGAAACCTGCTGCGGACAATTCACGATGGATCGGCGGCTGATCTGGCGCCGATGGCCAACCCCGGTGCGCCCGAGAGTGAACCGGCGCCCCCAATCGTCATCGGCGATGAGTTGGCCGAGACGCTGGGCGCCGGCGTGGGCGACACCGTGCTGGTCACCTCGCCGCAGGGGGAACTTACTCCGCTGGGGCTGGTTCCCCGCTACCAGAGATTCCGCGTGGTGGGCATCTTCTCCTCGGGCTTCTACCAGTACGACTCCGGCTACGCTTTTATGCGCCTGGCGGACGCGCAGCGGCTGTTTTCGGAGCCTGACCTGGTCAGCGTTTTGAGTTTCAAGATCGACGACCTCTATCAGGCGATCCAGGTCAGCAAAGCCATCGAAGAGGCGACAGAAAGAGACCGCGGCCCTGGGTTTCAGGCCACCAACTGGATCGAGCAAAACCGCGAACTGTTCCGGGACATGAAGCTGGAACAGGATGTGACCTTCATCGTGCTGGCCCTGATCGTTGTGGTTGCCGCGCTGAATATTCTTATCGCGCTGACGATGATGGTGATGGAGAAGACTCGGGATATCGCCGTGATGATGAGTTTTGGCGTCACCACCGAACAGGTGCGGAAGATCTTTCTGCTGCAGGGCTTGCTGATCTCGGCGGTGGGCACCCTGCTGGGACTCGGTTTGGGTTATGGAATCAGCCTGCTGGGGTCGCACTACCGGTTCATTCACCTGGACGCAAGTGTATACTCGATCGACTATCTCCCCTTTGCCCCACGGCTGGTGGATGGTCTGGTGGTTGCATCTGTGAGTATAGGCATGAGTCTGCTGGCGACGCTGTACCCTTCCAGTTCAGCGGCAGGAGTCTTGCCCGCCGAGGCGCTACGCTACGAGTAGAAGCACCCGGAACCATAAGAAGAGCTTCCCGAGGAAAGAGAGTTTCATGACCATATCATCCAGAGGTCACCATGGCTGCAAAGTGGTTGACAGACGAAGAGGGCCACGATGAGGCTGAATTATCCCGAAATTGCCCCGGGCGGGTATCAGGCTCTGCTCAGTCTGGGAAACTATCTTTCCCATCAGACGGCGCTCGAACCGGTACTGATCGAGATGGTGTACCTGCGCTCGTCGCAGCTCAATGGCTGCCAGTTTTGCATCGGGATGCACACCGAGGAACTGCGCAAGCTGGGCGAGCCGGAAAACCGGATCGACGCCCTGAACGATTGGCGCGGGTCGGACGAGTTTACGCCGCGGGAGCGCGCGGCGCTCTCCTGGGCCGAAGCGGTGACCGATGTGAATGCCTCCCATGTCTCGGATGACGACTACGCAGCGGCCAAGGAGTTCTTTTCCGACAAGGATCTGGTGGACCTGACCTACGCAATTGCAGCCATCAACGCCTGGAACCGGATCGGCATCGCCTTTCGGGCCGAATGGTTGTCGACGGCGCAAGCCTCCATCGGTGAGATCGCACCCTTTCCTTCCTCCGAGCTTGGGGAGATGGAAAGCGAAGACGACTTGGCCGAGGAGATGGAGGCCGGTGAGGAGACGGAGGACGAATGAGCCGTCCACTTCCCCCACCGCCCCAGACCTCTTCCGGGCCTGACACTCCCACACCGGGACGGACTGAGGATGAGCCTGCGGGCCGGCCGGCAGGCTCAGGGCACGGCGCCGTTGTCTTGCGTGCGCTGGGGTTGGAGAAGACCTATCCGCCACGACGGCCTGGAACTGCCGGAGTGCGTCTCTTCCAGAATCTGTCGCTGGAGGTCTTCGCCGGCGAGATGGTCGCCGTGGTGGGAGAGAGCGGCGCCGGGAAAAGTTCTCTGTTGCACCTGCTCGCTGCGTTGGATTCCCCCACCGCCGGCGAGGTCTGGTGCGGAGAGATCCAGGTCACCGGGTTGAATGCTCGTCAGGCCGGCGTCTATCGCAACCGCGAGATCGGTTATGTGTGGCAATTTCACTACCTTCTGCCGGAGTTTACGGCTTTGGAGAATGTGGCCATGCCGCTGCTGGCGCGGGGAGATTCCCCTGCCTCCGCGCTGCGCCAGGCGGAGCAATGGCTGGCCAAGGTAGGTCTGGCGGACCGCGCCGGACACCGGTCCGGCGAGTTGTCCGGAGGGGAGCAACAGCGGTTGTCGATCGCGCGTGCGCTCATCACCTCGCCCCGGCTTCTGCTTGCCGACGAACCCACCGGCGACCTGGATGGAACCACCGCGGAGGCAGTCTTCACCCTGTTGCAGCAGTTATGCCTGCAGCGCCACGGCGCTGAAGCCCTGGCCAGCGTCCTGGTAACGCACAATCTTGAGTTTGCCGCGCGCTGCGACCGGGTGTTGCGCCTGCGGGAGGGACGGCTGGAGCCATTGGAGTCCGGCGCTGCCGGGCAGGGACGGGGAGCAGACCCGGCCTGAACCCCGCGGAGACCCTCCCGACTGGACTTGACGCTGGATTGGCAAGCCAGATTTGCGACCGATTTCCCACAGATGCGTCCTATCTTTGGATGGAAAAGTTCCGAGGCAGGTTCTCTTTGCCGGCTCGGGGCGGATACACTGGTGGAAACTCAGTTGGCTGCCAACCGGGTCGCCAGTCCTCTCCGCTGCAGTCGAACGCAGCGGTGGCAACGCAATCGTCATTTGCAGACCGCGCTCCTCGTTGTTTCACTGTTCGTCGTTGCATAGCGCGGAGCGACGGTTCGAAGGGGGAGTATGTTCGAACGCTATACAGAAAAGGCGCGGCGCGTGATCTTCTTCGCGCGCTACGAGGCGAGCCAGTTTGGATCGCCGTACATTGAAACCGAACATCTCCTACTGGGCCTGCTACGGGAAGATAAAGCGCTGACGAACCGATTTCTGCGCTCGCACGCCTCGGTAGAATCCATTCGCAAACAGATTGAGCAACGCACCATTGTGCGCGAGAAGGTCTCCACCTCCGTGGATCTTCCCCTGTCCAATGAGTGCAAACGTGTTCTTGCCTATGCGGCCGAAGAGGCCGAGCGGCTGAGCCACAAACACATTGGAACCGAACACCTGCTGCTCGGCCTGCTGCGGGAGGAGAAGTGCTTTGCCGCCGAGATCCTCTCGGAGCGGGGATTGCGGCTGGCAGCCATTCGTGAAGAGCTGCAACGCACCACCCAGGAGAAACCCGTTGCGCCTGCGGCAGGCAAGCAGCGCAACCCGGCGCAGCAGGAACAGTCCATGCTGGCTGAGTTTTCACGCGACCTGACTCAGGCCGCGACCGACCAGCAGTTGGATCCCCTGGTGGGGCGTGACTTTGAGGTGGAGCGCGTCATCCAGATCCTGTGCCGCCGGACCAAAAACAATCCGGTGCTCATCGGCGAGCCGGGAGTGGGCAAGACAGCCATCGTGGAGGGTCTGGCTCAGAAGATCGCCGACGGCGAGGTGCCGAGTTTTCTGGCCGAAAAGAGGGTGCTGAGCCTTGACCTGAGCCTGATCGTGGCCGGGACCAAGTATCGCGGGCAATTCGAAGAACGGCTGAAGACCATCATGAAGGAGCTGATCGAGAGCCAGAACTGCATTGTTTTCATCGATGAGCTGCATACCTTGGTCGGCGCCGGTTCGGCGGAGGGTTCGCTGGATGCTGCGAATATTTTGAAGCCTGCCTTGAGCCGCGGGGAGATTCAGTGCATCGGAGCCACCACACCGGCTGAGTATCGCAAATCGATTGAGAAGGACCGCTCCCTGGAGCGTCGCTTCCAGGCGGTAAAGGTTCCACCGCCAAGCGAGGAAGACGCTACCCGGATTCTGATGGGCATCCGCGAGAAGTATGAGAAGTTCCACGCGGTCAGCTACACGGACGACGCGATCAGTTTTTCGGTTTCCCACTCCAGCCGCTACATTCCCGACCGCTTTCTTCCCGATAAAGCCATCGATCTGATCGATGAGGCCGGAGCTCGGGTCAAGCTGCGTCAGACCACGCTGCCCGAGGAACTGACCGAAGTGCAGAAACGGATCAAATTCATCGTGCATCGGATGGAAAACGCGATTGCGAACCATGAGTTCGAGAAAGCGCGCTTTTACTCCGATGAGGAGCGCAAGGAACGGGAGAACCTGCGGGCGC
>JAKAQS010000116.1 GCA_021819585.1 Acidobacteriota bacterium | reverse complement strand
CCGCTGCAGGTGCTGGTGACCAATCTGGACTACTCCGATTATCTGGGGCGCCTGGCGATCGCCCGGGTATTCAACGGCACCCTGAAGACCGGACAGGAGATCAACCTCTCCCGTCTGGATGGGGTTCTGGAGACGGTGAAGGTGACCAAGTTGTTCACCTTTGATGGGCTCAAGCGCATCGATACCGAGCAGACGGTGGTGGGCGATATCATCGCCGTTGCCGGCATCCCGGGGATCACCATTGGGGAGAGCTTCTGCGCGCCGGAAGATCCGCGGCCGCTGCCGATTATCAAGATCGACGAGCCGACCATCGCCATTGTGTTTTCCGTGAACAACGGGCCCTTTGCCGGACGCGAGGGCAAGCAGGTGACCTCGCGCAACATCCGGGAGCGGCTGGAGCGCGAGCTGCTGACCAATGTCAGTATCCGGGTGGAGGAGACGGGCAGCCCGGACAGCTTCAAGGTGCTGGGCCGGGGCGAGCTGCAGCTCTCAGTGCTGATCGAAATGATGCGCCGCGAGGGCTTTGAGATGATGGTCTCCCGGCCGACGATCGTCACCAAACGGATCGACGACCAGTTGATGGAGCCGTCGGAGATCCTGACCATCGATATTCCTGAGAACTTTGTGGGAACCGTGATCGAGCGCCTGGGCCCCAGAAAGGGCGAGATGGTGAAAATGGCCAACCACGGTTCAGGCCGGGTGCGGATGGAGTTCAAGGTGCCGTCGCGCGGGCTGATCGGTCTGCGCAATGAGATGCTGACCGAGACCCGGGGAACGATCGTGATGAACTCGATTGCGGGGGAATATATTCCTTACACGGGCGAGATTCCGCAGCGGCCCACGGGGGCGCTGATCTCCGACCGGCAGGGAACCACGACGCTCTATGCGCTGGACGGCATCCAGGATCGCGGCATCCTCTTTCTGGGCGATGGCGTGGAGGTCTATGAGGGGATGATCATCGGAGAGCATTCGCGCGACAACGATCTGGACGTGAACTGCGTGCGGGAGAAGAAGCTGACCAACATGCGCGCCTCCGGATCGGATGAGGCGGTGCGGCTGGTGCCGTTCAAGAGCCTCACCCTGGAGCAGTCCATCGAGTTCATCGCCGACGACGAGTTGGTGGAAGTGACGCCGAAGTCGCTGCGCATGCGCAAGAAGATTCTGCAGGCGAGCGGGCGCAAGCGGGCGAACCGGGAGTAGGGCAGAGCGCGCCTGGGCGATCCTCGTGTGTTGGGAATAAGAGTCAAGGGGCCGCCCGCGGGCGGCCCTTGCTGTTGTAGCGTTGGTTGTCGTTGTAGGGTTGGTCACTTGCGGGCGTAGGCGAAGCGCTTGCTGACCTCGTCCCAGTTGACGACGTTCCACCAAGCGGCCAGGTATTGGAGTTTGATCTATAGGTCCGGCGCTCTTACGTCGCGCTGAAGGCTGAATGGACCCGCCTGCTGCACAACTCCCTCTGGCGGCTCTGCCATTGCCGGAACAGCGGCAGAAGCAAATGGCGGCTCCAGCGGGCGGGGCCGTCGATCTCTTCTGCTCTGCATCGCAACAAGGGCTGCTTGTTTTGTTCGTTGCGCCCTCAATGACCCGCATTTCTCATTGACAACCCAAGCGGGCTGAGTGTCGCAAATAGGGACATTTGGACGAAATTCCTTACAAAGCAAAAGGACACAAGGAAAATCGTTCCTGCATCAAACTGCAATCCATTGCACACTTCTGCTCTATTTCTTCTCTGAACCGCTGATTCAAGGCAGCATAAGAATGGCACATGAATTGCAGCGTTTCTCAACGGTTCTTCCATGACAGGTCGTCACGGCAAGTTGGCCAATGGAATTGGCGGGATTAGGCTGGTATTCCCATCAAGACCACTGGCTATATATGACGCATTCCAGCACAACCGAAATTTCCGTGGAGGAAGAAGATGAAATCGCTTTCGAAGTTAGGCGCTCTCGCGGCGTTTGGTCTCTTATCTGTTGCAATCGCCCGCGCGGACGATACCACTCTGTGGGACTGGAATTACAGTGGAACTGGGGTGAATGCTTCCGGCACAATGACAATCTCTGATACCCCGAACTCGGCGTATCCTGGAGGATACGACATCATGAGTATCACTGGGGAGAGAAATGGTGTTGACATCACCGGGCTCGTGCCTCCATCCGGCGTCACGACAACGGCAGACGGAGTAGCGTACGACAACGTTTTTTACCCAGGCCAGTCCCCGACTTTTTTTGATGATATCGGCGGACTTTTGTACACCACAGGCACGGCTGACTATAACATTTACCAGGGAAACGGCACATATGGCACTAGTGGCCAGGACTACGAGTATACGGTTGGCGGTGCTACCCCAGGTCCAGAAGTGGCCTTCAGTGCCGCTGAGACCCCGGAGCCGAGTTCCTTGCTGTTACTTGGAACGGGCCTTTTAGGATTCGCCGCCCTCTTTTCCTTACGCAAGCATGCCCAGAAAAGAATGTAAGAATTGAGCGCAAATGCCTGGCCACCTGTTATGCGACGGGGACGCCCTGTGTTCACCATGAACATGGGGCGTTTGCGTCTGAGTCCAGCAGAGCGCGCCTGGGCGATCCTCGGGTGTTGGGAATAAGAGCCAAGGGGCCGCCCGCAGGCGGCCCTTGGGCTGTTTTGGCAGCACGGGTCACTTGCGGGCGTGGGCGAAGCGCTTGTTGACCTCGTCCCAGTTGACGACGTTCCACCAGGCGCTCAGATACTCGGCGCGACGGTTGTTGTACTTCAGATAGTAGGCGTGCTCCCAGACGTCATTGCCCATGATCGGGTAGAGGCCGTCGGAGAACGGAGAGTCCTGGTTGGGTTTGGTGACGATCTCCAGTTTGCCGCCCTTGTAGACCAGAAAGCCCCAGCCGGAGCCAAACTGCTTTACGGCAGCGTCTTCGAACTTCTTTTTGAACTCCGCAAAGCCGCCAAAGTCTTTGTCAATCTGCGCGGCGAGCTCCCCGGTGGGATTGCCGCCGCCGTTGGGTTTCATGATCTGCCAGAACATGGTGTGATTCACATGGCCGCCGCCGTTGTTGCGCACGGTGGCGCGTACATCCTCCGGCACGCTGCCCAAGTCGGAGATCAGCTCCTCGGGCGTCTTTTTGCCCAGCTCGGGATGTTTCTCCACGGCGCCGTTCAGATTGGTGACATAGGCCACGTGGTGCTTGTCATGGTGCAACTTCATCGTCGCTTCATCGATGGTGGGCTCGAGAGCGGCATAGTCATAAGGAAGGGGAGGAGTTTCGAAGGCCACGGGAGTTGCTCCTTTATCGTTCTTGGGGTTCGCTTCAAAATGCGCAGCAAGGGCTTCGCACTTCTTTTGGATGCAGGCATCGCGCTCCGCGGTGCGCCTCCTTGAGGATAGCCGAGTTTGAGCCGAGCCGGGGAGAATGACCAACGGGGAAGAAGTTGGCTGTGGGCCGCGAAGTTCAGATGGCCCGCCACTTGCCGGGTGAGGCTTTGGCTGGTGAGGACAAAAGAGAGGGCTGCGGAGATGAGACCCCGGGCCCGTGGAGGAGACTTTGGGGAACGGAAGGCTCCGCATGGCGCCCGAGCGCATCGCCCGGCAGCGCCCTGCCTGGCGGAGCCCTGCCCGGCGGAACCTGTCCGGCAACGCGAGCTTGCCGCCCCGGGCGCTGCGTTGGGGCCCCTTCCCGCCCGGCGGCAGGGTGGTTACCCGACCGGCGGCAGGCGGAGGCCGAAGAATGCAGAGGACCCGCCGAACAACCGAAGAATGCGAGGGACTCCGGTATGGCAGCGGATCCCCTGAATGGAGACCGTGCATTGATCCCCTGCCGCCACTATCCGCTGGTTGCCGCGCAGGCGCGGTGACTCGAATCACGGGGGTTGAGCCGTAATGGGTTGCGGTGCAGTTCGCGGAGCGCACACGGGCCGGGAAGCAGCCATGCTGGAGACCCGGCCGGCAGAGAGAACCCAATGGGAAAACGAGCCTTTGGCGATTGTGAAACTTCAAGCCTGACAGTCAGTTGCTCATTCTGTGGTCGAATAGGGGTATGAGCGTTTCCAACGGCAACTACAACTGGCTTCAGGATGATGGCCCGGCCTTTGGATCTCCCGGCATTGCTCCGCGCTGGACCTCCAGTCAGAAGGATGCGGTGATTACGGCCTATTCGGCGTCCACCCGCATCTGGTTCACGGTTTCGCACGGAACGATCAACGAGATTTACTATCCGACGATCGATCATCCGCAGACGCGGGACATGGAACTCCTGTTCAGCGACGGAGAGAGCTTCTGCCATGAAGAGAAGCGCGATTTGCTGTACAACTTCCACTACGTGGATGAGAATGCGCTTGCCATCCGCATGACCGGCCACGATCCCGAAGGACGCTACTCCGTCACCAAGGAGCTGATCACCGATCCGCACCATGCCGTGGTGTTGATGAACGTGAAGATCAGCGGCGATGAGGATGTGCTCTCGCGGCTGAAGTGCTATGCGCTGGCGGCGCCGCATCTGGATGTCGGCGGAAAGGGCAACTCGGCGCGTTCGCTGGACATTGCCGGGGAGCGCTGCGTGCTGGCGTGGAAGAATGAGTTTTCCCTGGCAATGGGAGTCGACTGCGGTTTTGAGCGCTCCAGTTGCGGTTATGTCGGCGTCAGCGACGGCTATACCGACCTCTCCGAGCATCTTCGCATGACCTGGAACTTTGGCCAGGCGCTGGACGGGAACGTCGCCATGATGGGCGAGATCGACGTGGCCCAGCATCGCGAGTTCACCATCGCCATTGCCCTGGGCCGCGGACATCATTCGGCGTTATCCAGCCTGATGCACTCGCTGTCGATTCCCTTTGCGCAGCTTCAGGAACGCTTCATTGAGGAGTGGCATCGGGCCCTTGCGCCCGCGGCGCTGGCGGAGTTTTCCACCGACAACGGAAAGCTGATGCGGGCCTCACACGCGATGATTCTGACGCATGAGGACAAGACCTACGCGGGAGCCTTCATCGCCTCAGCCTCGATTCCCTGGGGGGCGTCCAAGTCCGACGATGACCTGGGCGGATACCACCTGGTCTGGACGCGGGACATGGTGCAGTCGGCGACGGCCCTGCTGGCCTGTGGACGGATCGATGCAGCGCGCCAGGCTCTGGTTTATCTTGCCTGCACCCAGCATCCGGATGGCGGCTTCGCCCAGAACTTCTGGATCAACGGCATTCCGTACTGGTCCGGAATTCAGCTCGATGAGGTGGCTTTCCCAATCATTCTCGCCTGGCGGCTATGGAAGATGGAGGGTCTGGGCAAATTCGACGTGGTGCCGTTTGTGCTGGGGGCTGCTTCCTTCCTGGTGCGCTATGCTCCGATCACGCAGCAGGAACGGTGGGAGGAAAATGCCGGTTACTCCCCCTCCACGCTGGCGGCGGTCATCGCGTCGCTGGTCTGCGCCGCGGATATTCTGCACCACCACGGATCGGAAGAGGTCGCCCTCTTTCTGCAGGAGTATGCCGACTGGATTGAGGCCCGCATCGATCGCTGGACAACCACGACGGAGGGAGTTCTTCTTCCCGGCGTCCCGCGCCACTACATGCGCATACGTCCGCCGGCCGCCGGCGAGTCCTTCCATAACCCCAACATCCCTCCCGGCATGATCCTTATCCCGAACCGCGCCCCGGGAGAGCAGTACGCATTCGAGGCCCGCGAGATCGTTGATGCCGGATTTCTGGAACTGGTTCGCTACGGCATCCGCCGGGCGGATGATCCGCTGGTCGTCGACTCGCTCAAGGTCATCGATTCGGTCCTGAAGGTGGTTACGCCTCAAGGACCGTGCTGGCGGCGCTACAACCACGATGGCTATGGACAGCGCAAGGATGGAGGCCCATTTCATGGATGGGGCCAGGGCCGGGCCTGGCCGATCCTCACCGGCGAACGAGCCCACTACGAGCTGGCCGCGGGCCGCGATGTGCGCTCCTATATCACCGCTCTGGAACGCTTCAGCTCCTTTGGGGGCATGCTTCCGGAGCAGATATGGGACCGCGCCGATCTGCCCTCCGAGGAGATGTACTTCGGCCGCGGGGCGGGCTCGGCGCAGCCGCTGGTCTGGGCTCATGCGGAGTATCTGAAGTTGTTGCGTTCCGCAGCCGACAAGCAGGTCTTCGATCGCATCCCCGCGGTCTATGACCGTTACATCGCGCAACGCGACAAACAGGTCTTTCATCACCACCTGGCCATCTTCCAACTCGGCCGCCCCATCTCCACGGTGGTGCAGGGAGGAACGCTGCGTATTGTGGATGCCCGCAGCTTCCTGGTGATTTACACCGCCAACCAGTGGGCGGCCAAGAGTGAGATGGCATCGCATTCGCTCGGGCGAGTGGGTTGTTTTGTGGACATTCCCATCGCCAAGGATCAGACGGGCAGCATCGTCTTTACGCTGCGCTGGAGGGAGCCGCACAACGAGCCCTCCGAGTGGCTGGGGCGAAACTACGAGGTGTCCATCCAGACCCAGACGGAGACCCAGGGCAGCACTGCGGACAAGCCCAGGTTCTAGAGCATTTCTCCTGTTGCCGGGTATCCTGGAAGGGGCGTGCAGTGGCGTTTTCTTTGGTGTAAAACGCCCATCGGTGTCGAGACCCCGGCTACACCTACAGGAGAAATGCTCCAGCCTGCCGCAAAGCATTCGCTCTCTCGCCGCTAAGGCCCAGGCGAGATTCATGGGACTGCATGTCTCCATGAGAAAATGGTAAGGATGATCTCTGTCTCCAATGTAACCATGCGCTACGGCGCGAAGATTCTCTTTGAAGATGTTTCGGTGACCTTCACCGCGGGCCGCAGATACGGCCTCACAGGTCCGAACGGCGCCGGCAAGTCCACCTTTATGAAGGTGCTCACCGGCGAGCTGGATCCCCAGAAAGGTTCGGTGGTGCGCCCCAGGAAGGTGGGCGTCCTCAAGCAGAATCAGTATGAGTTTGACGCCTATCGCGTGGCCGACACGGTGATCATGGGCAACAAGGGTTTGTGGGCCGCCCTGGAGGAACGCGAGCTGATCTACAACAAGCCGGAGATGACCGACGAGGATGGTTCGCGGCTGGGCGAGCTGGAAGGAATCGTTGGGGACGAGGATGGCTACGAGGCCGAGGCCAATGCGGCGGTGCTGCTGCAAGGGCTGGATATTCCCAACGAACTCCACCAGCGCAAGATGAGCGAGTTGCAGGGAGGGCAGAAGGTGCGCGTGCTGCTGGCGCAGGCGCTGTTTGGCTCGCCACAGGCGCTGCTGCTCGATGAGCCGACCAATCACCTGGATCTCGAGTCCATTCACTGGCTGGAAGATTTTCTGATCCGCTATACCGGCACGTTGATCGTGATCTCCCACGATCGCCACTTTCTCAACAACGTATGCACGCACACCGCGGACATCGACTATCAGACGATCATCACCTATACCGGCGGCTACGACGAGATGGTGCTGCAGAAGACCAGCATCCGGACACGGATTGAGGCGCAGAATGAGCAGCGGGAGAAGAAGATTGCGCAGCTCAATGATTTCATCGCCCGCTTCTCAGCCGGCACGCGCAGCTCGCAGGTAAACTCACGCAAAAAAGAGGTGGAGAGGCTGGCGACCAGCGAACTGGCGCGCTCCAACATCGCCCGGCCCTATATCAACTTCAAGATGGAGAGGCCCTCGGGCAAGACCGCCCTGGAGTTCGAGGGTGTGCGCAAGAGCTATCGCCAGCCTGACGGAAAGGTGGAACACGTCATCAACGGTTTCTCCGCCATGGTGCAGCGGGGCGAGAAGGTGGTGCTGATAGGCCGCAACGCCCAGGGCAAGTCCACGCTGCTGAAGGCGTTGTTGGCCAACGCGCCGGGTATAGAAGAGAAAGACGTCTCCATCGACTCCGGTACGGTCAAGTGGGGCCATGAGGTCTCGATCGGTTACTTCGCCCAGGACCACCACGGCTCGATTCAACGCGGCATGACTGCCCAGGACTGGCTGCACCAGTACGACCCCAAGGCGGCCAAAGAAGACATTCGGGGAATTCTGGGGCAGATGCTGTTTCGCGGAGAAGAGGGCATGAAGATGACCGATGCTCTCTCCGGCGGAGAGGCCGCGCGGCTGATCTTCTGCAAGATCATGCTGCTGAAGCCCAATGTGCTGGTGCTCGACGAGCCGACCAACCACCTGGATCTGGAGAGCATCAACGCGCTCAACCAGGCGATCCAGAAGTTTGAGGGAACCGTCTTTCTGGTGACCCACGATGAGGATCTGATCGATGAGACAGCCACCCGCATCTGGCACTTTATGGGCGGCCCGGACAACTTCCAGATTACGGACCACAAAGGGACGTATGAGGAGTATCAGCAAACGGCGGCGATCGGCGCTCGGTAGTGGAAACCACGACGGAGCGAGCCGGCTTGGAGGCGCGCGCCCTGGAGATACAATCGAGGCATGGATGCGGATGTGAGGACCCCGGCGCAGAAGAATGTTCTTGGCCAGCCTATCGAGAGTTGCAGCAGCGACCCCCTCACCGGCTTTTACCGCGACGGCTGCTGTAATACCGGGCCGGAAGACCTGGGCAAGCACACGGTTTGCTGCGTGGTGACGGCCAGGTTCCTGGCCGTCTCCGCCGAGTTGGGGAACGATCTCTCTACGCCCATCCCCGAGTACGGGTTTCCGGGACTCAAACCGGGAGACCGGTGGTGCATATGCGCCGCCCGGTGGCTACAAGTGCAACGCGCCGGCGCCGCCTGTCCGGTGGTGCTGGAGGCAACCCACGAGTCGGTCCTGGAGATGATCCCGTTCGAGCTTCTGCTGCAATATGCGGTGATACCAGAGACCTTGCACTAAAGATTTTTGTGCGGGAGCATCCCAGAACCTGGACTTTTCTGGGCATCCTCCCAAAGATCCGGAGTCCCCGGCAGGCTGGCCTGCTGAGGTGGCATGAGGACGCCGCGCCAAGCGCGCCTCGATCGGCCCATGCACACGGGAAAAAGCTGTAGCCCGCTCGGGGGATCCCCTCGGTACAGAGAGGATTCTCTTCAGCCGGCAAGCAACAGATGCCAGGCGCAACTGCACTTTTCGAGAGAACTCTTTCTGATCCGCGGCAAGGTTCATGCCATCGATTCATGCCGGATCAATAGAAGTGCAACAGGTCAACGTAGGCGTCGATGATCTGGCGGCCCCAAAGGGCGCTGAGGAGGCTACCCATGATCAGTAGCGTCCCCATCCGCACCCTGGTCATGTGCCAGAAATCCGTTCCTCGACGGAGCGATGGCGTCAGCACTACCACCAGAGCAATGGCGAGGCCGATGAGCACAGCCAGGCAGAAGGCCAGCACGGTGTGGGACAGACCCAGCCAGGCCGCCATCAGCAGCATCAGCTTGGCTTCGCCCATCTTGACGCCGTCATGTTTGCGCACCCAATGATAGGTTTGGCGAATCAGCAGAATGACCAGAGGAGCAAAGACAATGGCCGCCAGCCAGTGCAGCATGGCGTCATAGACCTCGGCGCCGTGACCCTCCATCCCGGTCTCCATGCTCCAGTGCAAAGGGAGCGCGGTCCAATAAAAGAAACTCACAATGAAGCGCGCGGCGCTGACCACCAACCCCAGGGCCGCGCCCCCCAGCGTGAGCCAATCTGGGAGCCAGTGATGCTCGGTATCCAACACGGCAAGGGCGATGAGCAACCAGCACAGGGTCATCTTCACCAAAGCAAAAGCGACCGCGTCATACATGCTGAACGGCGTCCTTTCCAGCTTCAGGAACTCGCCACATGCGGTCCATGCGGATGCGGCCCAGCAGCCGGCCATCCCCAGTTCCACCAGAGGATATCGCCATCCCAACCATGCCTTGCAGGCATGGCAGCGACCGCGAAGCAGTATCCAACTCAGGACGGGGATCTTCTCCCACCATGCCAGAACGTGCCCGCACTTCCGGCAATGAGCCTTGGGACCAACGATGACTTCATTGGCAGGCCAGCGGGTGAGGTAGATGTTCAGAAATCCGCCGGAAACCAGTCCAAAAAGCCCAACCGTCCCAACGATCAAGAGGCGAATCATTAGTGTCAAAGGGCACCTTCTTGTGAATTTGTTCCAAATATACTGTAGTCGCGCAACGCGTGGGATCTTGTGCTGCGGGGCTTGCGGTCCACGGAAGGGCTGAGGATAGCTTGCATCCTTCGATGCTAATCCCTCGCCGCTCCGTTAGATGCTTGCTTGACACTTCCATGCTTGCTGCTTTTCTTCTTCTCTTTCCCCAAAATCAAGAACCGGCCTGAGCTGCGGCGCCAACCGCCGAAGGAACCAATCTCGCGGACGAAGTTGGCGTCCGCCGAACGTGTGGATACTCTGGACCCTCGGCCATTTGTCTTCGGCCCGCAACGGAGGTGATTTAAACAGCTTCTCTACCCGCTGAAACGGGTGCTTGCGTCACCGGAACTCGCGCAATGCATGAGACGACTTCTCCTGAGTCCAGGATGCAGGAGCTTCCCGGGACGTCGATCCGGATGGAGGCGGTCCGCTGCCGGAGTCACCTTCGAAGGTTGGGATTCCTGCGGCAACCCGCTGGTGGCCTTGCTGGCCTCTTGAGAAGACCACTACGCTGCTTGACCGCTGTAGGTCTGTCTGGCCTCCGACAGGGTCACTTTTACGTTCATGCGCTGCCGGCCACGATAGATGGTGAGCGTCACTGTATCGCCGGCGCGGTGGGCATTGAGGGCGTTGGAGAGATCCTGCGGGGAGGTGATCGGCTGGCCGTCAAAGCCAACGATGAGATCGCCGCCTAGCATCACCTGGGTGTTGCCCTGGTAGGCCAACTGATTGCCTCCGCGCAGTCCCGCGCGGGCGGCTGCCCCCCCCGGCAGCACACGCTCGATCAGGATGCCGTAGTCGGCCGGGAGGCCGATCTCCTGGGCTTCGTAGGGTCCAATGGGCATGGTCACGATGTCCAGCGACGGACGAACGGCGTGACCGTAGCGCATGATGTCCCGCACCACAGCCTCAGCCGTCTGGATGGGAATGGCGAAGCCGATGCCGGCCGACTGATCGGCGCCGCCGTTGGGGTTGGAGGCGATCATGGTCGTAATGCCGATGACGTCTCCGTGCGAGTTGAGCAGAGGCCCGCCGGAGTTGCCGGGATTGATCGGAGCATCGGTCTGAATGGCATCCTCAATGCGATTTCCGGAGGGAAGGATAACCGAGCGGATTGAAGAGATCATCCCATGGGTCATGGTTCCGGAGAAGCCGAAAGGGTTGCCGATCGCATAGACCTCCTGGCCCACCAGCAGATGGGTGGAGTCAGCCAGGGTCGCCGGCTGGAGATCCGTGGCGCCCTGGATCTGCAGCAGCGCAACGTCATGAAAGCGGTCGGCGCCGACGACGGTGGCCTTGAACTTTCTCTTGTTCCAAAGAGTGACTTCCACGGTCTGGGCGTTGTCGATGACGTGGTCGTTGGTCAGGATGTGGCCCTGCTTGTCGATCAGGAACCCCGAACCCTGGCCCTGCTGGGGAACAGGCTGGAGGAAAAAGTCACAGCAGACCACC
>JAKAQS010000005.1 GCA_021819585.1 Acidobacteriota bacterium | reverse complement strand
GCCATCCTGGTTTTGCAGGACGGACATCGTCACGCCCACGTACTGGCCGTGCCCATTGGCCTCCAACCATACGTAGTTATCTTTTCCATCTGGATTTCTGTGATAATTCACCAAAGGGTCGCCGTTTGTATACCATTGATTCGTCCATCCATGATTCGGCTGAGCCTGCCGGTATTCCGCCTGGAAGTATAGTGTGTCCGCGGGCAGCGGATGGGAGTAGGTCCGGTATTCGATGTTCCAGTAAAGATTGCTTGCGGCTTCCTTGCCTTCATTGGTCAAAGTGATGCGCGCGTGATGCCGGTACGGCATCGGAAAGAAGCAATTCAGCGCGCCGCTGTTGCCCACGGAAAGCACGTCCGACTGCCACGGATAAGAGATGCCGAGACCCAGCCCGAAGAAATCGCCGATCGGCGCCTCTACGCTCGGATCCTTCTCGCCATCCCAGTACATGCGCAGCACAATGCGCTTGAGATAGTAGGATTCCCGATCATTAATCGTGAACCAGATGTGGGACACCATCCCCGGCCCATCGGTGTCCAACACAGTCAGGGTCTGTCCAGGATTCAGAGCCAGCGAGTCGGCGTTCCCGCCCGTCTTTTCAAAGCTCGACGACAAGTGCCAACTGTAGTCCTGTTGCCGCGTAATATCCGGCATCCAGCTTCCCTGCTGCGCCTGCGCCAGACACACTGCGCCCAACGCTCCCAACACCACTGCTACTGCTTTTTTCATCTTTCCGCCCTCCGCACTCTCCGCAAGCAAGGGAGACTCAATGGACAAGAGCCAGCCGGCTTTTGCTCAAGAACGCGCAAAAGCTGTTACCCCCGGCTTGATCCGTCAGAAATCGAGATCGCCGAAACGGCCCCAAAGGCCAAGCCGCAGGCGATCCGTTCTTCAGCACCCCGAGCAAATCGTCCGGCTTGCACGGATCCTTGGTTGGCGGAGCCCGTGGCGAGCGCACAACAAACTGCTCTTCCAGATCTCGTCAGAACAAAAGCCGCCATCAACCCAACTTCATTTCCACCGGGCGACTACGCCTCGGCCTGAGCTACCTTGTTGTCCAGATCCTGCGCATCCTTGAGGGCTGCCAGGTCGCGCTCTTTCTTGATCTCGGCAGAGCTGCGGCCCAGTTCGCCGGCCATCTTCTCGGTGGTAAAGGCCTCGATGACATCGCCGACCTTGATCTCCTTGAAGCCCGCCAGGTCGATACCGCACTCCACACCCTGCCGCACCTCGGAGGCATCGTCCTTGAAGCGCTTGAGCGAGGTGATCTTGCCCTTCCACACCTCCTCGCCCTCGCGCAGCACGCGCACCTGGTTATCCCGCCGGATGAGCCCGTCGGTGACCTGGCAACCGGCGATCTGGCCAACCTTGGTGATCTTGAAGACGTTCAGCACCGTAGCCCGGCCAACGTAGTTCTCCTTGAACACCGGCTCCAGCAGGCCATACATGGCCTTGGTAATCTCGTCCTGCAGCTCGTAGATGATCGAGTGCAGCCGGATCTCGACGTTCTCCCGCTCGGCAACCTCGTTGGCCTTGCGGTCGGGCCGCACGTTGAACCCGATGACCACCGCATTGGAGGCGGAGGCCAGCAGAATATCGGACTCGGTGATGGCGCCCACGCCGGAGTGCAGCACCTTCACTCGAACCTTCTCGGTCGACATCCGCTGCAACGAATCGGCCAGCACCTCCACCGAGCCCTGCACATCGCCCTTGAGGATCAGGTTCAGGTCCTTCATCCCAGCCTGCTTGATCTGCTCGGCCAACCCCTCCAGGGAGACTCGCGAGCTCTTGGCGAGCTGCGCCTCGCGCTCCTTCATCTTGCGGTATTGGGCAATGCCTTTGGCCTTGTCGCGGTCCGCCATCACCAGGAAGGTGTCCCCGGCGTCCGGGATGTTCTCCAGGCCGAGGATCTCCACCGGCGTGGATGGCCCGGCTTCCTTGATCTCCTGGCCGCGATCATTGAACATGGCGCGCACCTTGCCAAAGGTATTGCCGACGATGTAGCTGTCGCCGGTGCGCAGGGTTCCATTCTGCACCAGGATCGACGCCACCGCGCCGCGTCCACGGTCCAGCTTGGCTTCGATGACCGTTCCCACAGCCGGACGCTCCGGGGTAGCCTTCTGCTCGTTGGTGTCGGCCACCAGACAGATCATCTCTTCCAATCCGTCCAGATTGATCTTCTTTTTGGCCGAGACCTGGACGAACTCGATGTCGCCGCCCATGGAGGTGGCTTGTACGCCGCGCGCCGCCAACTGGTTCATCACCCGGCTGGGATCGGCCTCCGGCTTGTCGATCTTGTTCACCGCGACGATCATCGGAACCTTGGCTGCCCGGGCATGATCGATCGCCTCCAGGGTCTGCGGCATCACGCCGTCATCGGCCGCCACCACCACCACCACGATGTCCGTGATCTTGGCCCCGCGCGCACGCATACGGGTAAACGCTTCGTGACCGGGAGTGTCCAGGAAGACGATCTCTCGCCCAAAGGCAGGCGAGTTGGGATCGTTGATCTTCACCTTGTAGGCGCCGATATGCTGGGTGATGCCGCCGGCTTCGCCGGCTGCCACATCGGTGGAGCGGATAGCGTCCAGCAGCGACGTCTTGCCGTGATCGACATGGCCCATGATGGTGACCACCGGAGCCCGCACCACCTCCACCATGTTGGAGGTGTCCTCCAGCAGTCCCTCAATGGCCTCGTTCTCCAGTTGCTCTTCGACGGAGATCACCGTGGCCTCGGCGCCAAACTGACGCGAGACCTCCTTGACCAGTTCGCCGTCCAGCGACTGATTGACAGTCACCATGACCCCCTTCATCAGCAGGGTCGCGATCAGATCCTTGCCGCGCACCTCCAGCTTCTCCGCCAGATCCTTGACCGAGATCCCCTCCGTGACGGTGATGGACTTGGTGATGGGCACCTCGCCCTGCGGAATCTGCGGCGCTCCAAAGCGGGGAACGCTGTATCCCTTGAGCGCGACCTCTTTGTTCTTCTCATAGCGCGGCGCTCCGCGTCCGCGCTGTCCAGCCCGCGTCGGACGGCTGGGTCCCGGAGCCTCACCCGGGGCAGGCATCAAGCCTCCCGGAGCGACTCCCTGGCGGGGGCCAAATCCGGGCCGGCCTGCTCCAAATCCTGGACGTGGCGAGTATCCCGGCCCTGCCGGACCACCACCGGGCCCTCCCGGCCCGGCAGGAAACGAACGCGTCGGATGCATCGGCCGGCGAACTCCCGGAGCCGCCGCCGGACGCGCACCCGGCGCTCCTGGCGCTCCCGGCCGCGGACGCTGAAAGATAGGAGTGCGCATAGCACCCGGTGGCGCTGCCGGAGCACTATAGGTTGGCCGTGGACCCGTCTGCGGCATCACCACGCGACGTTGTACCGGAACAGGAGCCGCCACTGTGGAAGCGGGGGCGGAAGGCATGGGAGCGGAGGAGTCCGCCTCCTGAAAAGCAGCAGCGGGCGCCGCGGGCTCTGCGACGGCGGTTTCCATGGCGGAGGCGGCTGCGGGGGAGTTGGGCGCCGAAGGCGCCGGTTTGACGACGGCCGGCTCGGCCGATGGATCGAGAGCCTCCGCTGGAGGGGGCGTTGGGGCCACCGGCGGCTTGGCCACCACGGGCCCGGCGGCTGGCCGGCCGGCGATCGCCGGCTGGACGACAAAGTTGGGCGTTGCCGGCCGTGGAATGGGAACGATCCGTCTCGGTGCTGGAGCGGCGGGAGTTGCAGCCGCCGGAGTGGCAGCCGCAGGGCCGGCAGCGGCAGACGCCACAGAAGGAGCAGGCGCGGTTGGAACCTGTGCCGCGGGGGCGGCCACCTTGGGACTGGAGACGGTCGGCCTGGCGCCCGCGTGAGTTGCGCCGGCGGGAGCCGCCGCGGCTGGCTTGGCCACCACCGGAGGGCGGCTGACCGGATTGGCAACCGTGACGGCAGGCCGGGCCGGCGGCGCCATTCTGGCTGCCTGCTCCGCCTGCTTGCGCTCCAGAATCGCCTTGAGCGCATCTCCCGGCTTGGAGATATGCGAGAGATTGAACGACGGCCGCGTTTCCACCTGCGTGACTCGAGCCGAGCGGGCTCCATGGCTGTTGAAGTAGTCACGCACCTTGTCGGCTTCATCCACCTCGATGGAGCTCGAATGCGTCTTCTTTTCGGTAACGCCGACCGCGATCAGAGCATCCAGAATGGATTTGCTCTTGACCTCTAACTCACGTGCCAGATCGTTGATGCGAACTTTGCTCATCCGTCCCTTTTCAGTTCCACTGCGCACTTAGCTGTTCATATCAGCCTCAATCGAAGTAGGAGTTCGTTCAAGGTTATTATCCCTTGAAATGGTTAACTTTTCAGCCGTCCGGCGGTATTTCCATCTTCTTTAGGACGCGATCGGCTCGGCCTGCGCCCACCGCCATTGCGCTGGTCCGGCCGCTGCCTCACTCCCGAGTATGCCCTCCCTCATCGGGTCCCTCTTCGGAGACCTCCTGGGCCTGGTCCACGAGTTGATCCACGATCTCGTTCTCCATCTCGATGTCCGCTTCGCGAGCATCGTTGGCGTCATTGGCGTCCACTTCGGACATTTGGTCCTCGGCATCCGCAATATCTTCGGTTGAAAGATCGCTGACCTCCCGGGCCGAGCCTGCTTCGCCGGCCTGCTGAGCGAGAATCTGTTCGGGCGTACTGGCTTGCGAGAGCATCGGATCCGCCTTCTGGTCGGATGCCAGGGCGGCGGCAATCGCTTCTTCGCCGGAAAGTACGGCCGGCTCCGCAGCCGCGCTGGACGGGATGGCGGCGGGTGGCCGCTCTTCTCCCTCCTCGTACTGCCCAAAGTAGTGCCGGACGGCAACGGCGATCTTCTCCACCGTCTTCTCCCCAATGCCCTGGATCTCACTGAGTTCTTCGGCGGTCATATCCGCCAGTGACTCCACAGTCGTGATACCAGCGGCGATCAGCTTCTCCATGACCCCCTCACCCAGCTCGGTGACCTGCTCGATGGGCGTGGACGGTCCGCCGCCCATGGCCTGCATCTGCTGCTCGACCTCCTGGCGCTTCTCTTCCTCGCTCTTGATGTCGATCTTCCAACCCAGCAGCTTGGCGGCCAGACGAACGTTCTGGCCTTTCTTGCCGATGGCCAGGGAGAGCTGCGTATCATCGACGATAACCTCAAGCTGCTTTTCGGCCACGTCCGTAATCGAGACGCGCGAGACCTTGGCCGGCTGCAAAGCCTTCTCCGCAAAGGTCGTAATTTCATCGGAGAACTCGATGATGTCAATCTTCTCGCCACGCAGCTCGCGGATGATCGACTGCACGCGCATCCCCTTCATGCCCACGCAAGCGCCCACCGGATCCACATCCTTGTCGCGGCTCATCACCGCGATCTTGGTCCGCTCGCCGGCCTCGCGGGCGATGGCGCGGATGGTCACCGTACCGTCATAGATCTCCGGAACCTCCGACTGAAAGAGTGACTGCACCAGCGCCGGAGCCGCGCGCGAAACGATCACCTGTGGTCCCTTGGCGGCGCGATCCACCCGCAACAGCACCACGCGCACCCGCTCGCCCACGGAGAACTGCTCCAGCCGCGACTGCTCGCGCTTGGGCATCCGGGCCTCGGTCTTGCCCAGGTCGAAGATCACATCCATGGGCTCCAGCCGCTTGACGGTGGCGGTAAGAATCTCGCCGGCGCGATGGGCATACTCATTGAACACGGTGTCCCGCTCGGCCTCGCGAACCTTCTGGAAGATCACCTGCTTGGCCATCTGGGCGGCGATCCGTCCCAATGGCGTGGTGTCCTTGTAGAAGTGCAGCTCTCCGCCGACCTCCACCTCGGGCGCCAGTTCGCGAGCCTGCTCAAGCGTAAGCTGGTTGTCAGGATCTTCCACCTGCTCGGGCGTTTCCACCACGGTCTTGAAGACGTAGGCGCGAATCTCGCCGCTCTCGCGGTCCAGCTCGCCGCGCATGCTCTCGACGGTCTTGTAGTACTTGCGCGTCGCCAGCGCAATCGCATCTTCCACAGCGCTGACGACGATCTCCGGGTCAATCCCCTTCTCCCGGCTCAAATTCTCAATCGACTGATACAGAGCACTTGCCATGTCTTTACTCTCTTTTCGGCGATGCTGACCGCCGATCGGTTCAATTTTCCTGCCCGTGCAAACCTCTGAAGCGCGAATCTCGCCCTTACTTCTGCCGGCCTGGAAGCTGTCTCTCTCCGGGTTCCGGGTTGCCATCCCTTTGACCTTCTAGATTTCAGCCACCAGATGCGCCTTCTCCACATTGGCCAGCGCGATCTCAACCGTCTGGGCAGAAAGCGCTTTGCCTGCCTTGCCCCTTTGCCTGGCGGCGGAGAGGTCAAGGGTGAAACCGGCTCCGTCAAAGGCGATCAGCCGGCCGGTGAAATGGCGGTTGTTCGCCACCGGGGCAAAGGTCTGCACCTTGGCCAGACTGCCTTGAAAACGCTGATAATCAGCCGGCTTGAGCAGCTTGCGCTCCAGCCCCGGCGAACTGACCTCCAGCGTGTACTCGGCGCCCGGAACCAGATCCTCCACGTCCAGCACGATCCCGAAGTCACGGGCAAAGCCGGCGCAGTCTTCGTGGGAGATGCCGGAGAGCGTTTCGACCGGAATCTGTGGCGGCAGCCGGGCTTTGGAATGGGATGCGGAGGAAGAACCTCCCGCCTGCTCGGCCATCTGGGCTGCCATCTGGGCTGCCATCTCGGCCGCCATTTGGGCCCGCGCCTCGGCACTCTTCTCCACAAAAACACGCAAACTGCGGTGCTTGGCCCCTCCGGTAAACTCCAGATCCACGATCTCAAGCTGATGCGAGGCCGCGATGCGGTCAGCCGTGGCACGAATTGTCTCCATCTGCAGGGCCATTGCGCCTCCGGCAAACAGTCGCTCGACCGGCCGGGCCGGCTCTACTGCTGCCTGCGGCCAAGCGAGTCTCCAGACCAGAATTTGAAGCAAACAAAAAGTGGGCTCTCGCCCACTCCTTCCCTCCGCCACTCCTCCGGTGCGTTCACGGATACCGGCCGTTTGCCGGACGGCAGCTTTCAGCGGCAGAACAAATTCGTCTGCTAGGCACAATTTTAGGCCAAGAGGGTTCAAAAGTTCAACTGCCCTGCCCAGTCATGCCGGCCAGCCGCCCCAGCCAAGCCCTCCTCTCACCAAGCCCCGGCCTCTCGGGCTGCGCTACACTAGAGCAGTTTTCCTGGGGATGGGTCTGCCGAAGCAGGCATTCGGCGGCGTCTTCTCGGCGGAGGCGCTCGTCGAGACCGATGCGCCGCACCACCCGGCAGGAAGACGGCTTCGGAGATCGTCATAAAGCCGGAACCTGGATCAGGAAGCCGGCCGATCGTTTGCATATGTCGCTTTGCAGCCGCACTGTGGGCTGTGTATGGTTCGACGCTTTCGCTCGTCCTGCGATGGGCTCCGGACCAGCACACCGCTGGTAACCATCATGCGGGTCAGGACGAAGGATGATGTTCGAGAGTCTGCGGCCATTTCGCTGGCGGGAGACGCTGCGCGACGCACGCGCCGGCTTGGCCCTGGCAGCGATGAACATCCCCCAGGTGCTGGGTTACACCAAGATTGCGGGCATGCCCGTGGTCACCGGCCTCTACACGCTGCTGGCGCCCCTGGCGGCCTTTGCGGCCCTCGGATCCTCGCGCTATCTGGTCGTGGCGGCGGACTCGGCGACGGCGGCCATTCTGTCCAGCGGACTGTCAGGCATGGCTCCCATGGCCAGCCCGGAGTGGGTCACCCTCGCCGGTTATGTCGCCTTGCTTACCGGAGCGTTCCTTCTGGCGGGCCGTCTGCTGCGCCTTGGTTTCATCGCCGACTTCCTCTCTCAAACCGTGCTGATCGGCTTTCTTACCGGGGTCGGCTTTCAGGTCGGCATCGCGGTGCTGGGCGAGACGCTGGGCCTGCCCGTCCACTCGAACAGAACCCTGGAGCAGTTTCTCGAAGTTCTGCATCAGCTCTCCAGGGTCCATCTTCCGGTCCTGCTGGTCTCCTCCGCCGTGCTGATCCTGGTGCCGGCGCTGAAGGCTCTCTCGCCCCGGCTGCCGGGATCCCTGATCGCTGTGGCCGGCGCAACCGCCGCCAGCGCGGCGTGGAACCTCTCCGCGCATGGAGTTCCCACCATTGGAGCGGTCGCAGGTGGGCTACCACACACCCATCTGCACTGGCTGCCGTGGCGCCAGATCGCGATGCTGCTGCCCATCGCCGGCTCCTGCGCCATCATGATCGTGACCCAGAGCGCGGCCACCGCGAGGGCCTACGCCCTGCGCCATGAGCAAAGGCTCGATGAGAACCGCGATCTGGTCGGACTCTCCGCGGCCAATCTGGCTGCGGCGCTGAGCGGAGCCTTTGTGGTGAATGGGAGCCCTACCCAGACCGCCATGGTGGAGACCGCGGGCGGCGCCAGCCAGAAGTCGCAGCTCGCCACGGCCCTGCTGGTCGCCGGCGTTCTGCTGTTTCTCACCCCCACGCTCCGGTACCTTCCTCAGAACGTCCTCGGCGTGCTGGTGTTACTGGTGGCGTTCCATCTGGTCGATCTGCGTGGGCTGCGGCAGTTGCGCCGGGAGAGCCCTGGAGAGTTCACCGTTGCGGTGATCACGGCCGGCGCTGTGGTCGGCATCGGAGTGGAAGCAGGCATCCTGCTGGCGATGGCCCTGTCGCTGCTGCGCATCGTGCGTCACAGCTACCGCCCGCATACCGGGGTCATCCATCTGGAGAACGGCAATGCCTGGAAGGTTGCGCCGGTCGCGCCCGGAGAGGTCACCGAGCCGGGACTGGTGCTCTATCGCTTCGGTTCGGCTCTGTTTTACGCCAATGCCAACCGCTTTGCCGAAGAACTCCTTTTGCTCTCCGGCGCCCAATGCGGACATTCCGCCGGGGTGCGATGGATCATCGTGGATGCCGAAGCGATTACCCAGATCGACTACTCGGCCTCGCGCGTGATCGCGCGGCTCAACCAGGAACTGAGCAAGAATGGGGTGGAACTCGGGTTCGCCAGAATGGCCCCGGACGCACTCGCGGACTTTCAGCGGCATCACCTGGCGGAGTGCATCCCTTCTGCGCGCCTCTTTGCCCGTCTCCATGACGCCGTCACCGCGTATCGCGGCCTGGCGCAGCCCCAGGCCCCGGCGCCGCCCTTGGCATAGGGCTGCGAGCACGCCTCCACCTGCTTGCCTTCCGTGGCGACGCGCTGCTCCTGGCCAAAATCGTGCGGAACAACAACGGAAGAGCGTATCTTGGCGCTGAACGGGAGAGCGTATCTACGCGCGCTGAACGGAAGAGAGTCTCTACGCGCTGTTCGCCTTGGGAAAGACGGTGAGCCGCAGGTGCGTGGACCCATAGGGCGCCAGAGTCAACTCCTCCACCGGGCCGAATTCCAACCTGCCCTCAGCGCCCAGGATCTCCGCAGCGCTCTCCGGCAGCGGCGGCGTAAAGAGCTGCCGCGGATCGTCTGGATTGGCCTGCAACTTCCAGCCGGCGATGCTTCTTGCCGGTACGCTTAGCGTCACCGGCGGATCGACCCAGGGATCCTCGGTCATGGCTTTGCGGAGCACCCGCACCTGATCCCGCAGCCGGTCTTGCTGGAGCGCCAGCCCGTAGTTCCAGGCGCCGGCAGGCAGCGCATTCCAAGCCGGAAACGCCTCCGTGGTGTACCTGGGCACGGCTACCGGCGTCCATGTTTCCTTGATCGGCAGGGAGTAGACCAGCGGCCCATGCTCCAGGCCGACGCCGTTCTGCGGCCAGTGCGACAGGGCCACCGTCATCGGCAGGGTCAGCGTCACGGTATCGCCGGCAGAGAAGCGCCGCCGCAGGGTCGCAAAACCGTTCTTGATCCGCGGCAAGCTCACCGGCTTGCCGTTGACCGCCAGGCGCGCCGACGAGCACCAGCCCGGAATGCGCAGCGAGAGCGGGAACTCAACCGGGGCAGACGGATTCAGAGTGAGATGAACCTCTTCCCCAAACGGATAATCCGTCCGCTGCACGATCTCGATCTCCCGCGCCTCGGCGCCTACCGTCGTCTTCACCCGGGAGGGGCCGTACAGGGTGGCCGCCAGTCCGCCATTGCGGTCCCTCATCCACATACGCATGACGAAGTTCGGGAACAGCCGGTGAACGTTGCCCCCGCAACAGGCGGTGCGCCTTCCCGGATTCGGCTGGTAGGCCATCATGAAGCCGCCGTGCTCCATCACGTTATGGTCAGAGTTCACGGTGGCCAGAAACTGGTTCGGGCAGGAGAAGTACTGCAGCGCCTTCCAGTCCTTCTTGATGGCGCCGAAGCCGGCATTCATGCAGCCCCGCTCCACGGCATCCGCCCAGCGCCCATTCCCGGTGGCCATCAGCAGGTAACCCCAGGACCAGGTATGGTCCGCAATGTCGCAGGTCTCGTGCGAGTCAAGCGAGGTGCGGGTGCGAAACCACTCGGTGGTGGAGGGAATTCCATCGATGAGCATGTGGTGGTCAAAGATCCGCCGCTGCGCGGCCAAAGCGAAGTTCAGGTACTCCGGCTTGCCGGTATGGAGATAGAGAATCGCAGGCTGCTTGGCGATCTCGGCGTAGGTCACGCCATGCGCGTTGATCGGCGTGGCGGCGTAGACCCGCAGCGGCGAGAGGTCGCCCAGATCGGCCGGACCCGGACCCGTCACGGCCAGATACTCGCTCCACGCCTTTTCAGCCATCTCCAGCAGCCGCGCGTCGCCCGTCTGCTGATAGCACCAGAGAATGTCCTCCAGGTTGGTCACATTGCGTATCGGCTTGCCATAATCCGCTTTGTCATTCAGGTAGTGCTTGCGCAACGCTTGTACGGCATCGTGATTCGGGCCGTCTGACTCGCTCTTTTGCGCGTCGGCGTTCGCCGACAGACCCCGGAAGAAGACATTTTGGGGCCAGCGATGGTAGTTGCCCACGGGATCTTCGAAGAACTTCGGACCCAGGTAGCCGTCTGGGCCGGCATGGTCCAGCGTGTAGCGCAGATAGAGCTGGGTCTTGTCCAGCAACTTCCGGTCGCCCAGCACCAGCGCCAGGCGCGTGGCGCCGTCAAACCAGTAGGCCTTTTGCTCCCATGGCCACCAGGACTCGGCTTGCTCCTCTCCGGCCCAATAAGGTTCGGTAAAGGGCCAGGAGACCTCTGGAAGCTGCGAGCCGAGTTGCTCGGCCTGCCGCTCCAGATAGAGGCGCAACCATCCCTCCGGCCGGACCGCTCCCGGGGCCAGAGGCGAGAGCGCGGCATAGGGCGCCCCCGCCCCGGCCGTAGTTGTCTGCGCGGCGGCGTCCGTGTTCAACTCCGCGGCCGCCATCATCGCTGAACTCATCAACGTCAAGCGCAGAAACTCTCTGCGATCCATCTCCAGTCCTCTTGAGCCCTCACCGTCGGCCATCTCTATCCTCCGTTGCGTTCTCTCCGCCTCGACTTCCGCTGAACTTGCTGGGCATAGCCGCCACGGCCGTGCCGGCCTGAGATCCTGATTCGGCGCAGCAGCGCGCAGAATCCTGGCGCGCCGGCCGAACCTGCGGAACAGACTCGCTTCTGTCTCTGGCCTGTTTCGATCCTGGGGCAGATTAGCTTTGTGCTTTTCCTGCTGTCAACCTGCTCCCATCACCGTCCTGGCCGGCGCGAATTTGCAACGGTCACCGGCAGACTACCAATGCAGACTACCAATAATTGATAATTTTCTGAATACGGCCCCTATAATAGGCGGATGTCCTCGGCCGCCCCCAGATTCCAGCGCGACTCGACGGCTCTGCGCATCAAGCAGGAGCTGCTGCGGCAGATCCTCAGTGGAGAACTCGCCCCCGGAGCCCGCCTGATCGAACTCAAACTCGCTGACCGGTTTCGCACCAGCCAGGGACCGGTGCGGGAGGCGCTCTGCGAACTGGAAGGGATGGAACTGGTGACGACGGCGCCCTATCGGGGAACGCGGGTCCGGCAGGTCACGGTGAAGGATGTGCGCGAAGCGTATCAGGTCCGGGCCTATCTGGAGGAGTTGGCGGCCAAGCAGGCAGCCACGCAACTGCGGGGCAACCTGAAACCCTTTGAAAAAGCGGCAACCGCTTCTTTGGGCGCCGCAAAGCGCAACGATATCCGGGGATACACCCACCACGACCTCCGCTTTCACCGCCTGATCGTTGCCGCCAGCGAGAATCGCATCCTGCTGAGAACCTGGGACTCGCTGGCGCTTGAAGTTCATGTGCAGATCCGCCTGCTCCGGGACCAGATCGACCTGGTGGCCGCGCAACAGGACCACTGGCGGATTCTGGAGGCGCTGGCCAGGGGCAACGGCGCCACGGCGGGAAGGCTGCTGCGCAAGCATATTCTGAACTCCCAGCCGCTGCGAACCGAAGAGACGGTCACCTTGCATTGAAGGGTCTGCTCAATTAGCAGGAAGCTGACTGGCGTTCCACCCGCCGCCCAGAGAGATGCTGAGCTGCGCCGTGGCCAGCATGCGGCGGGTCAGCAGGGCCGCCGCCACCTGCTCATCCTGAAGCTCGATCGTCTGATCGGTCAGCACCTCCAGGTAGTTGCCCAGCCCGTGCCGGAAGCGCTCGTCCGCGAGCTGAGTACCCACGGTGGCCGCATCCACGGCTTGCTGTTGCTGCTCTGTCTCCTGGGCCAGCACACGCAAGGTTCCAAGTTGGTCCTCCACATCCCGAAACGCGGAGAGAACTTGCTCCCGATAGAGAGCCACAGCCTGGGCGCGCTGCGCCAGCGCCTCAGCCACCTGCGCCCTGCGCAGGCCGCCCTCAAAGATCACCTCATTGGCGGTGACGGCGCCATCCCAAGTGGTGCTGCCCTTGTGCATCAGTTCTGTGATCCGGTCGCTCTGCACGCCTCCGCCGGCGCCCAACATAACGTTGGGATAATAAGCTGACTCGGCCACGCCAATCAGCGCGTTGACCGAGGCCACATTGCGCTCCGTGGCGGCGATATCCGGGCGCCGTTCCAGCAGTTCGGAAGGGATGCCGGTTGGAATCGACGGAGGCTCGCCGGCCAGGGGATCCTCGGCCAGATGAAATCCGCTGGCAGGCACTCCCACCAGAACAGCGATTGCGTGCTCCTCCTGGGCTCGCTGCACTCCCAGATCCACAAGCTCGGCCCGCACCTGCTGCAGTTGCGCCACCGCCAGTTCGACATCACTGCGGTTGTCCAGGCCCACCCGGTAACGCTCGCGAGTCAGACGCAGCGTGTCCTCATTGGCGTCAACCATCTTGCGCAGCAACTGGGTCTGCAGATCCACGCCGCGCAGTTGCAGGTAGGTGGTGGCCAGCAGACCCTGCAGGCTGAGGCGCATGTTGGCCATATCGGCTGCGGAAGCCTGGGCGCCTGCCTGGCTGGCCTGAATCTGGCGATGGATACTGCCCCAGAAGTCCGGCTCCCAGGAGATATTGACCGGAATCAGAAAGTTCCAGAATGTCAGCGGGATGTTCGGCGGCAACAGGGGATTGGTTTGCGAGAACTTGCTTCGGCTCAGGCTGGGGCTGATCGAAATCGATGGATAGAGGGAAGACTTGGCGATCAGGACCAGATCATGGGCCTGCTGATACGCTTCGGCAGCGGCCAGCAGGCTCTGGTTGGAGGTGGCGCAGCGCTGCTCGAGCTGATCCAGTTGGTCATCGCCATAGATTCTCCACCAACTCCCGCGGTTCGCCGCGTCCTGAGGCTGGGCATGCTTCCAGTCTCCGTTGTGCCCGTTGTCGCTATAGGCAGGCGGAGTCGGCGCGGAGGGACGCTGGTACTTTGGCCCGACAGAGCAACCAGCGCCGCAAAACAGAAGCGCCAGCGCAGCCCAGGCGAAATTGCCGCCGGCTCTCATCGGGCTTCACCCATGCTGTTGTTCGCAGAAGCCACAACACGGACCCGCTCGCCGTTGGTAAGAGAGTCGGGAGGATTGCTGATGACCGCCTCTCCGTCCGCCAGGCCGGTGAGCACCTCAGCCGTGGTTCCCAACTCCCGTCCCACAGTGACCCGAACTAGCCGCGCTCGTCCGCTCCGGTCCACCGTTCCCACATACTCTCCATCGGGAAGCAGGATCAAGGCGCTTTCCGGCACAATCCGCACCGGAACCGGATCGGTGACGCGCAGGTGAACCTCGGTGTAGCTGCCCGGCTGCAACTCCCCGTCCGCATTGCGCACATCCACCTCCGCCAGCAGCGTGCGCATCACCGGATCAATGGCATCCGAGGTCCGCACCAGCGTGCCGTGGAAGTTCCGGCCCGGATATTGAGGCAAGGTCAAGACCGCGGATGCTCCCCGGCGCGCCATCGGCGCATACTCCTGGGGCACATTGACGAAGACCCTCAGGACATCCACCCTGGAGATATCAAAGATCTCACGGTTGCTGGGTATGGTTCCCGCGCCCGCCGTCACCGTGCTTCCGGTGGTGGTGATCAACTGTCCCGTATCGATGTTGCGCGTCGTAATCACGCCGTCGAACGGGGCAATGACCCGCTCAAAGTCCTGCAACGCCTCTAGCCGGCGCACGTTGGCCTGGGCAGAGTTCACCATCGTGTCATCGGCTCGCAGTTGGTCCACGGCCGTGTCTGTGTTCTGCTGCGTGACCGCGTGGCTGCCGATCAGTGTCTGGTAGCGCTGCGCGGTTACTTTGGCCAGTCTGTCGTTGGTCGTCGCCGTGGCCAGCTCCGCCTTTGCCTGAGCCAGTTGCTGGTCCAGCTCCGGAGTCTCAATCACGGCCAGCAGATCTCCGCGGCGCACGTGCGCACCGATGTCGTAGTACCAGGCCTTCACGTATCCGGTGGTCCGCGCATAGATGGGAGCCATGGTATAGGCCTGCACATTGCCGGGAAGAACGATCTCCTGGGCGCTCTTCTCCACCGCGGGAACCGAAACGGAGACGACAGGGGCCGCATTCGCACGGGTGTAGCCAGCCAGGCTGCCGGCCGCCTGCTTCCGCCGGGATATGCCGTAGATGACGGCAACGATCAGCACCAGCAGCACCAGCAGAAGCCATGGCGTGAGGTTTCGCCGCCGCGGCATCGACGCCGTCCGCTCCGCATGTGGGCCCGTGGCCCGCGGATCTCCGCCGCTCGTTGTCCGCTTGGTGGTCCCGATCTCTTCGCTCATCGTCTGCTACTCCTGCTCGGCGTTCGTGGGGCCCGGGGCGGGTGCGCCTTCCGGCCCGGTCTGGCCGCCTGGCGTGCGGTCGTTACGGTGCATCAAGGAGAAGAATGCGGGCACGAAGGTCAACGTGCCAAGGGTGGCCAACACAAGCCCTCCGATGACGGCCCGGCCCAGGGGAGCATTCTCTTCTCCTCCTTCGCCCAGGCCCAGGGCCATGGGGACCATGCCGATGATCATCGCCAGAGCGGTCATCAGCACCGGACGGAAGCGCGTGAACCCCGCATTCAGCGCCGCCTCAACCGCGCCAGCCCCGTCATGCATCTGGTCTTTGGCGAAGCTCACCACCAGAATCGAGTTCGCCGTGGCGATGCCGATGCACATGATGGCTCCCGTGAGAGCAGGAACGCTCAGCCGTGTTCCGGTCAGAAAGAGCATCCATACGATGCCGGCCAGAGCCCCGGGCAGAGCGGCGATGATGATGAATGGGTCCAGCCAGCTTTGAAAGTTGACCACGATCAAGGCATAGACCAGAACGATCGAAAAGACCAGGCCCTCGAAGAGGTCGCTGTAGGAGCTGCGCATGGTCTGCACCTGCCCGCGCAGAAAGATCTGTGTCCCGCGCGGCAATTCGCTGCGGCTCTGGGCGATGATGCGGTCCAGTTGGCTCGCCACGCCTCCCAGATCCGTGCCCTCCACTGCGCCGTAGATGTCGATCACCGGGAGGCCATCGTAGTGGCTCACTGTGGCCTGCTCGGTAATATGCTCCAGTCTGGCCAGGTTACCCAGAATCTGGGGCGGAGCCGAGGATCCGCCGGCCACCACCGGGAAGTTCTCCAACTCCTGCAGATTCTTGACGTCAAACTGGGGCGTCTGCACCGCGATGTCATAGGCGATGTGGCTGCGCGGGTCGAGATAGAAGTTCGGCGTCGTCTGAAAGCTTCCACTCAGGCTGATCATCAGGTTGGAGGCCACCTGGGCGTCGGTGTAGCCCGCCTGCTGGGCCCGGGTCCGATCCACATCCACTCTCCAGGCAGGCAGGTTGAACGGCTGCTGAATCCGGAGGTCCGTCACCCCGGGGACGCGCGCGAACCTCTGCATCAGGTGGTCAGCCACATTCCGGTTGGCTTCCACCTGCTGACCCACAAGCTGGATATCCATCTGCGCAGGCAGCCCGAAGTTAAGAATCTGGCTCACCATGTCGGTGGGCAGAAAGTAAAACTCGACCCCGGGAAACTCCTGGTTCAGCCGGCGCCGCAAAAGATGTACATACTCAGCAGTTGGGCGATGATCCCTGGCCAGCGAGACCGTGATATCCGCATCCTCCGTGCCCACCGTCGCCGAGTTGGAGTAAGAGAGATTCATTCCCGAGTACGGCACGCCGATGTTATCGATAATGTTCTCAAGCTGCTCGGCCGGAATCTGTCTGCGAATCTCATTCTCCACCGCGTCGCAGATGCGCGCGGTGTTCTCAATGCGCGTTCCGCTATGGGCTCGCACATGCAGCTTGAACTGTCCGCCATCCACCGCGGGGAAGAAGTCCCGGCCCAGCCAGGGCGTGAGCACCGCCAGCGAGGCTCCCCAGAACAGCACCGCGCTCCACACAAACATCGCACGGCGGGCCAGGCACAGCACCAGAATCTCCCGGTAGCGGGACCGCAGACTCTCAAAGCCGTGCTCAAAGCTGCGCTGGAAGCGGACAAACGGGTTCCTGGACGCCGCCTGCTCCTGGGGATGGAGAATCTCATGCCCCTTCAGCAGATACTTTGCCATGGTGGGAACAATGGTGCGGGAGAAGAAGTAGGACGCCAGCATGGCGAAGACCACGGCCTCCGCCATGGGGACAAAGAGATAGCGCGCCACCCCGTTGAGGAAGAACATGGGGACAAAGACAATGCAGATGGAGAGCGTGGAGACAAACGCCGGCACGGCGATCTGCGCCGAACCGTCCAGAATGGCCCGCTCCAACTCCTTGCCCTCTTCCAGATTGCGGTCAATGTTCTCAATGGCCACCGTGGCGTCATCCACCAGGATGCCCACCGCCAGGGCCAGTCCGCCCAGGGTCATGATGTTGATGGTCTGCCCCAGCGCCGGCAGCAGCAGCAGCGACGAGATCACCGAAAGCGGAATCGAGACGGCGATAATCAGGCTGGAACGCCAGCTACCCAGAAAGACCAGAATCATCAGAGCCGTAAGAGCGGCGGCGATCAGCGCTTCCCGAACCACTCCGGAGATGGCGGCGCGCACAAAGATCGATTGATCCGAGATCAGGTGAACGCGCAGCGCGGGCGGAAGCTCAGCCAGAATCGCGGGCAGGTTTCGGCGAATCGAAGAGATGATATCCAGCGTGGAGGAGTTCCCCGTCTTGTACACGGTCAGCAGCGTGGCCCGCTGTCCGTTGACGCGCACCAGATTCGTCTGCGGCGGAAATCCATCCCATACGCTGCCCACATCGCGCATGTAGATGGTGGCCCCGTTCATGCTCCGTATGGGCAGGTTATTGAGAGCGGCGATGGTCCGCGGAGCGCTGTTGGTTTCGATCTGCCAGTCGAAGTCTCCCATCTTGGCGTCGCCGGAGGGAAGAATCACGTTTTGCGCGTTCACCGCGTTCACGATATCGGAGGCGGAGAGCCCGTAAGCCTGCAACTTCCTGGTATCGATGTCCACCTGAATCTGACGTAACTTTCCGCCATACGGCCAGGGGATGGACGCTCCCTGCACCGTGGACAACTGCGTGCGCATGAAGTTCATCGCAATGTCATTCAGTTGCTGCTCGGTCATTCCATTGCCCGAAAGACTCATTTGCACGATCGGGACGCTGGAGGCGCTGTACTGGATTACCAGCGGAGGCGTTGCGCCGGGCGGAAGTTGGCGCATGACGGTCTGCGCCGCGGCGGTGACCTGGGCCACGGCCTGAGAGATCCTCACCGACGGCCGGAAAAAGAGCTTGGTGACGGAAACCCCGGTCAGCACCTGCGACTCGGTGTGGTCGACGTCATTGACCAGCGTCGGCAGCGAGCGCTCGAAGGGGGAGACGATGCGGTCTGTCATCTCCGGTGGAGAGAGGCCCGCATACATCCACACCACCGAGACCACGGGAATATCAATGTTGGGAAAGATATCCACCGAGGTATGCAGGACAGCCAGCGGACCGGCGATGAGAAGCAGCAGCGATAAGACAACGAACGTGTACGGCCGGTTCAGGGCCAGTCGAACAATCCACATTCGCCATCTCCTCTCCGCATCGCTCCCCAGGCGGGAATGCAGCAGTACGCGATTCTCTTGGGGCTCACTCTAAAGATGCTTGGGAGAAACCAAAAGTTCCGAGGAGATCCCCCGAAATCCGGAAGGATCCACACCGAAGCATCGCCTTGAGATGTATTCAGGCGCCAGCGCCGAAGCTCAGGCAGCGGCAACGTTGCCCATGAGAACTAAATTATTTATAAGTTATCCGGACCAGCACGGCAACTCAGCCGCGCGCCGCTTGACGCTCTGTTCCGCGTATCCCTCCGCTGAACCGACAAAACGCAGCCGTTTGACAACGAAGGAGCCCGTGCCTGGGCAATCTCGGGAAAGAACACCGCCGCAACGATTCGCGGCGCAATGCTATCCACTCCGCCTTGCACTGAGTATCCTGAGAGAAGATGCCATTGCCACACTCGAGGAAGAGTCCGCCTCTTGAAAGATCAACAATCGCCGGCTAAAGAGCGATCCATGCCAATCGAAGAGCGGTCTCACACCGCTTTGCGATCTTCGGAGCTCACAAAAACTGTGAATGTGCAGCTTCCATAAGACGCCTTGAACCGCAACGTTCTTGGTTGTCATCCGTTCATCAGGGCCATTGCGTTGCTCTTTTCGCTCTCGCGCGGACAAGAGAGGCGGATGAAGCCGAAAGGACAAACGGACACGACGATGCTTGAAATCAGTACAGCCCAAGTTGGATTCATTGGCCTTGGCCTGATGGGCAGCCGGCTCGCCGGCAGGCTGCATGCAAAAGGCTGGCAAGTGCGGACATGGAACCGCAGTCCGCGCAAGGACGAGCAGGCTGCGAACCAGGCAGTTCCCCGTGCGGCCTCCCTGGCCTCTCTCTGCGGCACTTCGGATGTGATTCTGTCCTGCCTGGCCAACGACGAGGCCGTGCGGCAGGTTTACTTCGGCCCGAGCGGCGTGCTCGACTTCGCCCGGCCAGGCAGCATCCTTTTGGAGATGAGCACCATCTCCTGGGAGCTATCGCAAGAGCTTCATCGCGAGGCGGCCCGGCGTGGCCGGCAAATGCTGGATCTGCCCATCGCCGGCTCAACCCCAGCGGTGGAGGCCGGGACCATCACCCTGTTGGCGGGCGGAGACCGGGCGGCGTTCGAGGCTTGCACTCCCATCTTCGAGTCGATCGCCAGGCAGTGGTTTCTGGTTGGGCCGGGAGGCTCTGGAGTAAAGATGAAGCTGGTGTTCAACCTTCTGCTCGGCGTCGAGATGGCGGCCATCGCCGAGGCCATCGCGTTGGGCCGGCAACTGGACCTGCCGCAGAACGTCCTGCTCGATGTCCTCTCCCGCTCAGCCGTCGTCGCTCCGGCCTTTCTGGGCAAGCTCCAGAAGATCCGCGACGGCGACTACTCGCCGGAGTTTCCACTCCGGCTGATGAGCAAGGACCTGAACCTGATCGCCAACGCCGCGGCAGCCGCAGCCACCGAGACACCGTTGGCAGCGGCTGCGGAGAAGCTCTTTGCAGCCAGTGTGGACTCCGCCGGAGATTTGGATTTCTCTGCCGTCGCATCAAGGAATGCGGGCGGCATGGCGCCAAGCCCCACGACAGCGCAGGATGGCAGCGCGGCATCGAAGGCATCCTGAATGCATCCTGAATGCGTTCGAAACGGCTCTCGGCGAGCCGGCGCCGGGGTAAAGGCCGAACGCACCCGCTGCGACTCTTCCAGTGACGGCTTCCGCCGCGCTTTTCCTTATCCCGACAACATTCCAGCGCTCAACCGCTGCGAGGAGTTCACCCATGCTCGGTTTCGTCATCATCGTCGCTTTTGAGCTTCTTGGCGCCGGTTTGCACCGCCTCGGCGTTCCCTTGCCCGGCAGCGTCCTGGGGCTGATCCTGTTTACCCTGGCGCTGATGCTGGGCCTGGTCCGGCTAGAGTGGGTAGAGCGCAGCGCGCTCCTTCTGGTTCGGCACATGACACTGCTCTTCATTCCCCTGATGGCCGGGCTAACCACCATGACCGCCGAGCTGCGCAAGAACGGCGTGGCGCTGCTGGCCAGCCTGGGCGCCAGCCTGCTGGCCGTACTGCTGACCACCGGCGGGCTGGCGCACCTTTTGCTCCGCGACGACGAGATTGCCGAAATCAACCGGGAGGCTGATCTGCTGCCTTGACATCTCTCCAGCCGCAGGCAGCCGTCTCCAGCAGGCCACAGACGCCCGCGCGGCCAGATCTCCGCAGAGCCGCAAAGACCATCCTGATTTCGATACGAGGAAGCCGCCATCGTGATTCGTCTGATTCTTCACCTTTTCGCCCGCCCCGCTCTCTACATCCTGCTCACCCTGGCCGTCTATGCTCTCAGCCTGCGCCTGCACCGGCGCTGGGCCTGGATCCATCCCCTGCTGTCGGCTTCCGTTGTGCTGATCTTCCTTCTGTGGGAGTTGCATATCCCCTATGCCTCCTACAACACGGGCGGAGGCGTCTTCACCTATCTTCTGGGGCCGGCCACCGTGGCCCTCGGGGTTCCCATGTACAAGCAGGGGATCAAGCTGAAGGCGACCCTGCCTCGGCTCAGCCTGGTGGTTTTTGCGGGTTCCGCAGTGGGAATGATCACCGCAGGCGGCGTCGCCAGCCTCTGCGGAGCCTCTCATCGGATGGTGATGTCCGCCTTGCCCAAATCCGTGACCACTCCCATCGCCATTGAGGTCTCTCGCAGTCTGCACGGCGACCCCGCCATTACAGCGGCCATGGTGCTGCTCACTGGCTTGGTGGGAGCCGTGATCGGCCCCGGCATTCTTCGTCTGGCGCGCATCCTGCACGACCACGCGGTCGGCGCTGCCATCGGAGCCTCCTCGCATGCCATCGGAACGGCTTCTCTCTTTCGTAGTTCGGAGACGCAGGGCTCGATCTCGTCACTGGCCATGGCCATGGCCGGGATCTTCACCTCGGTGCTGGCCATGCTGCTGAATCTGTACTGGAGAGCGCAGGGATCCGGCCATCCTTGATCGGGCCGCCCCAACGCCGCCCGGCAACAAGCAACGGGAAACAAACGGGCCATTTGCATCTCCCACCGCAGCCGGCGTGAAGATCCGATGCATCGCCTGAGCCACGCGCACCTCACCTATGCTTCCGGGGCTCCTTCTGGAGATTCTCTATTCGTCGTAGTGCATCAGGCTCAGGACGTCGATCCCCGGGAACCTCTGCCGTCCCTTCAAGAAGTCCAGCTCGATGGCGACCGCGATGCCCACAATCTCGCCGCCCATGCGCTTGACCAGTTCCATGCTCGCCTCCATGGTGCCTCCGGTCGCCAGCAGATCATCCACGATGATCACCCGCTGACCCGGCTGGATGGCGTCCTTGTGGATCTCCAGCGAATCGCTGCCGTACTCCAGGTCATACTTCACCTTCTCCACCGCGGCCGGCAGCTTGCCGGGCTTGCGCACCGGCACAAATCCCGCATTCAGCCGATAGGCCAGCGCAGGGCCAAAGATAAACCCGCGCGCCTCGATGCCCAGCACCAGGTCCACCTTCCTGTCGATGTAGTACTGCGAGAACGCATCGATCAACTGCGCAAAGCCTGCCTTGTCCTTCAGCAGGGTGGTAATGTCGTAGAACAGAATCCCGGGCTTGGGAAAATCCGGCACCGAGCGGATCTTCTGCTTCAACGACTCGCAATCAATTGGTTTCCCCATACCGTTACCAGGCTCCTTCAATTCGAAACTCGCCAAGCGGCTCGCCCTCGGCCTCTACCAGCTCGTGCTCGATCAACCCATCCACGCGGCTTCCACGCGGGCCCTTGCGCAGTTCCGCGCGCAAGTCGTCGATCGCCTCGACATCTCCCGAAGCGACCACCTCCACCTCGCCCGTGTCCGTGTTCCGCACCCAGCCGTGCAGTCCCAGCTCCGCCGCCTCGCGTTGCACAAACCAGCGAAACCCAACGCCCTGCACGCGCCCGCGAATCAGGAAGTGGATCACCATGGGAACCTCCATGCCTGGGAGTTTGTTGAAAAACACAGTTCGGGCTCAGAAGCTCCCTAACCCATCGCGTACGTCCGTTTGCCGCCACCCAACTTGCGGCGCATCGCTCGTTGCTTCGGCGCTTGTTCCACACAAACTCTTATGCCCGGCTCATGTATGCGCCTTCAGCCGTATCCACGCGGATCCGCTCACCTTCATTGATAAACGGCGGCACCTGCACAATCAGTCCCGTCTCCGTCTTGGCCGGCTTGGTCACCGAGCTGGCCGTCGCCGACTTGATCCCTGGCTCGGTTTCCACCACGGTCATCTCCACCGCTGTCGGCAGCTCGATACCCACCGGCTTGCCGTCGTGGAAGCTGACCTCAATCAGCAGATTCGCCGTCAGATACTCCACCGAGTCGCCCAACGTGTCCCGTTTCAGCGCAATCTGCTCAAAGGTGTTCTGATCCATGAAGTAGTAGTCGTCGCCGTCGTTGTACAGATACTCCATCTTCACCGAATCAACATGCACCCGCTCGATCGGATCCGGCGAGCGGAATCTCTCGGTAAACATGGCGCCGGTGCGTACATTCTTCAGCTTTGCCTGGATGAACGCACGCAGGTTGCCCGGCGTCCGGTGCTCGACGCTGAAGACCAGATGAAGGTCATCCTTGAACTTGATAATCATGCCGGGGCGCATCTGTGTGGCCGGAATCGCCATGGAAAACTCCTGATTTAGGGGAAGTGTGGAGGCTGCTGAAAACAGCCCAACCTTTCGATTGTAGCTTACGTTTGCAGCCTTGCCGGCCGCTTCCGCCCATCCAGCCCGCAGGCGGGATCCAGCACGCAGGCGCGGGCAAGCTACGAGGAACTTTGCTGCCCAGACCCGGGATGGAACAGGCGGTAGAAGAAGCGCTTCAACCGATACCCAAACGAATGCTTCGCCTTCCGCTGCGCCGGCGCAGCCGGAGCGGCCGAGGCATCGGCGATGATCTGGTTCGGAGGCTCCATCGCGCTTGGCGGAGGCGCGCCTCCAGGCCGGTAGGTGAGCGTTGTAGACACCTGGGTCTCCGTCTGCCCAGGCGGCGAGTTCGGCTCCGGCGGGGTGGGCGCCAGGCCCTCGCTCTGAGCCACAGGGAAGGGGTGCTCGGCCGCGGCTCTCTCCGCCGCGCCGGCATGGGAGCCGACGTGCTTCTGCTTCTCCGCCGCTGGACAGCCGCACGGCGAGCCTTCGCTGTCGATGACCTCGCGCAGGTTCCCTCGCTCAAACAGAACATGATCTCCGGGCGACAACTGATAGTTCGCCGCGGAGAACGCATCGCTGAGCATCAGAGCGGGAGCCTTTTTCCCCGTATTTTCGACGCAGGTGTCCCCATTGGGCGTTACCCGGATCCGCAGGTCGTACGTGCCCTTGATCTCCACCCGGAAGCGAATGTCGGGGGTCAGGATCACATCCTCCGCCTCGGTGGGCGTATGCAGCTCGATCGCTCCGCGGTCCAATCCGAAGAGCAGAGCACTGCCTTTGCCCACACGCATGAGATGGAACTGGCTGGTAGAGCACACCAGCACATCCCCGCCTCGCTTCAGCTTTACTTTGGCTGTATGGCCGTAGGCCGTCACGCCGGCATTGGAGATCAGGCGCGCCTGCTTCCCCTTGATCACCAGCCCGCCCTTCACCCGCGCGTCCTGGACCGCAACCGTGCCCAGCACCTGCGCTTGCTGCTGCGCACGGATGCACTGCGGGCCCACAGCCAACAGGCAGCCCACCACCATGCTCCACCCAACTCGCAGATGATTCTCCACGGACGGCTCCAACGCGCGGCCCTGTTCTCGGCTTCAAGTCCCGCGCACGGTTCCTGACGCCGGCGGCACGGCTACTGTTTCAGAAAATTCGCAATCAACTGCTTCCCATGGTCGGTCAGCACGCTCTCGGGATGAAACTGCACGCCTTCCATCGGCAGCGTCTTGTGCCGCAGGCCCATGATCAGCCCGCTTCCCAGGCCCTTTGTCTCCGTCTCATCCTTGACGCGCGCGGACACCTCCAACTCCACGGGCAGCGCCTTCTCCTCCACAATCAGCGAGTGATAGCGCGTACAGGTCATCGGCCGGGGAAGGCCTTTGAAGATCGTCCGCCCATCATGCTCCACCTGGCTGGTCTTTCCGTGCATGAGCTGGGGAGCCCGCACCACCTTGCCTCCAAAGGCCTCGCCGATCGCCTGATGCCCCAGGCATACGCCCAGCACCGGAATCCGCCTCTTTCTGGGCAGACCCGCCATGTGCGCCGCCAGGCGCTGAATCAGAGGCACCAGAATGCCCGCATCCCGCGGCGTACACGGTCCTGGCGAGAGCAGGATGCGGTCAGGCTTCAGAGCCAGAACCTCCTCCGGGGTGACCTCATCGTTTCTTCGCACCACAATCTCGGCGTTGCCGGAGCCCAGGCTCTCCCCGAGCTCGCCGATGTACTGCACCAGGTTGTAGGTGAACGAATCGTAGTTGTCGAGAACAAAGACCATCGCAGCTCCGATTCTACGCGCGCCCGCCGCCTCAGCGGGAAAGCCTTGCATCGCGGCTCGCTCTTCACCCGGCAGCGCCGCTCGCCGGCTGACGGGCCCGAAGCGGCTTGCCGTGGACCCCTTCCGTTGCGGCTCGGTTCTCGCCTGGGCCCCCAAGCTCCAGACTTCACCGGCGGAATGCGGGCTAGGCCCTGCGCGCTCGCTCGATGGCGCGGACCACGGCCTTGGCCTTGTTCACGCACTCTTCATGCTCTCGGCGCGGCTGCGAGTCGGCTACAATCCCGGCCCCCGCCTGGATGTAACCCCGCTCGCCATCCATGAACAACGTCCGGATCGCAATGCAGGAGTCCAGATTTCCGCTGAAGTCGGCATAGAAGATGGCGCCGCCATAGACTCCGCGCCGCGCCGGCTCCAGCTCCTCGATAATCTCCATGGCCCGGATCTTCGGGGCTCCGCTCAGCGTGCCGGCCGGAAAGCAGGCTCGAAAGGCGTCGATGGGAGCCAGTTTCTTCCGTAGCTTGCCCTCCAGCGCGCTCACCAGGTGCATGATGTGCGAGTACCTTTCCACAAACATGAGGTCGCGGACGCGGACGCTGCCGAACTGGCTTACCCGGCCCACGTCGTTGCGCCCCAGATCCACCAGCATGATGTGCTCGGCGACCTCCTTGGCGTCGGCGCGCAGATCCGCCTCCAGAGCGCGGTCCTCCACCTCATCCTTGCCTCGCGGCCGCGAACCTGCGATGGGACGATACTCCACCAATCCTTCATGCACCCGCACCAGCAACTCCGGCGACGAACCGACGATGTGCGCCGAACGCAGAGGCTCGCGTCCCTTCCCCCGCCGGCTCCCAGACCTGCCTCCGGCCGTGGTCCTGCCGCGGTCCTCCTCCAGCCCAAAACGCAGGAAATACATGTACGGCGAGGGGTTCACAATCCGCAGCGAACGGTAGATCGCAAACGGATCCACTCCCGGAACGCAGTCAAACCTCTGGCTGAGAACGCATTGAAAGACATCTCCCGCGCCGATGTATTCCTTCACCCGTTCCACCCCGCGCATGTAATCCACCATTGGGGTGCGGGCCCTCAGCTTCAACGCGCCCTGGGGCATCTTGCGGCGCTTGGGAGGGGAGAGCGCAATGGCGGCGCTCAGCAACTTTTCCAGCCGGTTCAGCCGCCTTTCCGCGCTGCGATATGCGGCCGCGTCCAGCTTTCCTCGCGCCCCCGCGGTCACCATCAGGTGGATCGCCTTGGTCACATGGTCGAAAGCCAGCACCTCATCGAAGAACATCAGGTAAGCATCGGGAACGTGCAACTCATCGGCTGCGATCTCCGGCAGCCGCTCAATTCTCCGCACCACATCATAGGCAAAGAACCCCACCGCGCCGGCGGTGAAGGGAGGCAACCCTTCGATCTTCGCCGGCTGCTCCCCGTCCAGCGCGGCCTTCAGCTCCACGAAGATATCCCCGGCATAGGCGCGTCTCTTCCGCCCCTCCTGCACGGTGATCTCACCGCCCCAGGCGGTCATTTTCTTGTAGGGGCGAATCCCGATGAACGTATATCGCCCAACATGCTCGCCTCCTTCCACCGACTCCAGAAGGAATGCCTCCGGCTCCAGGGCAGCCACCCGCAGAAACGCCGAAACCGGCGTCTCCAGGTCGGCCGCAACGGTTCTCGTCACCGGCACCAGGGAGTGTCCACGGGAGAGTTGCAGAAACACCTTGAGCGAAGGGGTCGTCAGTGTACGTGAAGAAGGCATCCCCCTCATCATACCGAGCCCTGCGCCGAACCGGTTCCAGGCCGGCTGCCTGCTCCCCATCAACTCCTGGGCCGGCCAGACCGGCTGAAGACGGACTGGATCGAACGGCGGAGACCTCCCGCGGGATGAGGATGCGCCCGGCCAAGCCGCCACTGCGGCTTGCGAGTCGCTGAGACCCGGATCTATACTCGCGGGGTTTGGTCACAGACCGGTCTGACCGAGCCGGTTCGATGCTGACTCCACTGCCCTTTGCGGAGCGTCTACTCTCAGCAGGGCCTGAACCAGAGGTAGATGGAGAGATAACGATGGCCGGAGAACACTTAATACCAACGGGAGCCGCGCTTGCCGGCCACCCAACGCTGGGCAGAAATGCGTCCAGCCACAACGAGGAATCCACAATGTCAACAACCACTTCCACTGCTCCGATGTCCATGGAGCAGGAAACCAATCCATGGCTTGCCCAGGCGGCACGTTTTGATGAGGCCGCCAGAAGACTCAATCTCGACGCCGGACTTTGGAAGGTTCTGCGTTACCCCGCACGGGAGATCATCGTCCACATTCCGGTAACCATGGACGATGGCAGCATGGAGATCTTCACCGGCTACCGCGTGCAGCACTCTTTCTCGCGCGGCCCCTGCAAGGGCGGTATTCGATACGGCCTCGACATCTCACTCGATGAGGTCCGGGCGCTGGCCTCCTGGATGACCTGGAAGTGCGCCGTGGTGAACATCCCCTTCGGCGGAGCCAAGGGCGGGGTCATCTGCGATCCCAAGAAGATGTCGGCCGGCGAGCTGGAACGTATGACCCGCCGTTACACTGCCGCGCTGATCGAGTTCATCGGACCGGAAAAGGATGTTCCCGCGCCCGACATGAACACGAACGAGCAGACCATGGCCTGGATCATGGATACCTACTCCATGCACATGGGGCAAACCATGACGTCCGTCGTCACCGGCAAGCCGATCTCGCTAGGTGGTTCGCGCGGCCGCCGTGAGGCCACCGGCCGGGGCGTCTCCGTCTTCGTCGACCAGGCTCTCAAGCACCTCAACATGTACCCCACGGACACCTCGGTCATCATCCAGGGCTTTGGCAATGTGGGCTCGCACAGCGCCAAGTTCCTTTGGGACAAGGGATACCGCATCGTCGGCATCGGAGAGTTCGATGGCGCCCTCTATAACCCCGAGGGCATCGACGTCTCTGAACTCCTGGAACACGTCGCCCGTTCCGGCTCCATCCACGGCTTCAGCGGCGCCCGGCCCTTTGACAAGGACGCCATCCTCACCCAGCCCTGCGAGGTGCTGATCCCCGCCGCCACGGAAAACGTGGTCACCAGCCGCAACGCCGCCGACCTGAAGTGCCGCATCCTGTGTGAAGGCGCCAACGGCCCCACCACCCCTATCGCCGACCGCATTCTGGATGAAAAGGGCGTCTTCATCATTCCCGACATCCTGGGCAACACCGGCGGGGTCACCACCAGTTACTTCGAGTGGGTGCAGGACCGCATGGGCTACTTCTGGACGGAAGAAGAGGTCAACCAGCGCCTGGATCGCATCCTGATCGATAGCTTCAATGACGTGCTCCAATACTCCATCGCTCACAACGTCAACAACCGCATCGCGGCCTACATGCTCGCCATTGACCGCGTTGCCCACGCTACCCAGCAACGCGGCATCTACGCGTAGCTGTGACCTTTGGCCGTCAAAGATCAGGCTCCGGCGCTCCGCGGAGCCTGATCTTTTTTCAGGCCCTCGACCGGCGGCGCACAAGCTTTCTTCAGGCCGGGTCTCCCGCTGCCTGCTCCAGCGCGCGGTCTGCCGGTCTGTCCTGAGCCTCTGCCCGCCCTTGCGGATTCCGTCAGGCAGCGATCAGAACCCATCTTCCGCGCTGTACCATCCCTGTGGAAGATGCTCTAAAATGGCTGTACTCCCGGCAACGCAGCCCCATCCCATCTGCGCCCGGCCCAGCAGCCCGTGAACTTGCCCAACTCCATCACGCTCACTCGCATCGCCAGCGTGCCATTGCTGATCTGGGCTCTCTCTCCGCGCTTCCCCTGGCAGGGAGCCCATGGGGAGCAGGAGATTGTTGCTTCGGCCATCTTCATTCTCGCCTCGGTCACCGACGGCCTGGATGGGTACCTAGCCCGTCATCGCGGCCAGATCACCACCCTGGGCATGCTGCTGGACCCCTTGGCGGACAAGCTCATGGTCACCGCGGCCTTCATCCTCCTGGTGGCTTACAACCCGCAGGTGATGAAGCCCTGGATCGCCGTTCTGGTGATTGGGCGCGAATTTCTGGTCAGCGGCCTGCGCTCGATCGCCTCCGGCGAAGGCTTCACCATCCAGGCCAGCGACCTGGGCAAGCTCAAGACGGTGGTGCAGATCGTGGCCATCGTGGCGGTAATTCTGAACCACCGCTGGAATACATGGTTCCTCGGGTTGTTTCCCATCAGCGTCCGACTGATCGCCATCACTGCGACCTACTGGATGGCGATCCTCTCCATCATCTCCGCAGCCGACTATTTTGTCGGCTTCTGGAACAAGATCGACCACGTCTCCGGCCGTCGCCGCGCCTCGGTGCTGAGCCGCGGCCGAAAGACGATGGTCCCCTCGGAGGTAGCCTCTCGCGGCGAAGACCGGACGCCTGCCTCCCACCCCGGAGTGTCACGTCTTTGACCCCCTCACGGACTCCGAAAGCCTACAACCGTGCCTGGAGCACCATCCCCGGCGTTGACCCGGTTGCAGACCCTCTACAGGCCATCCCGCCCATCCCTTCCTAACCTCAAACCGAGTCTGGAAGCCGACCGGGCGCTCCCGCCACTCCTTTGCTCGCATCGGAGCGCAAAGCCAGAATCGCGGAGGCAAGCCTCCATGGCGAGTCAAGCTCTACCCTCCCACAGGGCGGGGCGGCGGAGCACCTTCCATGCAGGCGCTCCCCAACGCCTGCACGGCGTCCTACTCTAAGCGTGCGCTCCGTGCCCGCGCTGCTCACGGTGTACAAAGTGATAAGGCGGCCAAGGACCGGAGAGCTGCATCGCATAGTCCTTCAGCTCCAGCGTCATCGAGCTGTACTTGTTCTGGTACCGCTCCACGGTCCTCTTCTCCACCAGATGGGCGATATCCAGCAGCATCTTGCCACAGTCCATCCGTTTGCAGGTCACCTCTTCGGCCACCGGCGAGAACATCCGGTGCATCTGCAGCGAGAGGGCGCGCGCCCGTGACTGGCGCTCCCGCTGCCGCGAGGCCGACTCCCGCAGATGAGCCAGATACTCCTGTCCAGCGGATTGCGAGACGGAGCCGCACGGCTTGGTCTCCGGGCAGATATCGTTCAGCATCACCTTCAGGTGCATCTCAGCCATGCCGCGCAGGCGTTCCACATTGGCCATGAAGTGCCGCTGGTTGGAGCGCACGGATCGGCGCAGCGCATCATCGTCCTCAAACGTCGTTCCATAGCGGAAGGGGAGCACGGTTGACTGGGCGAAGCACAGCGAGATCACCCGCGCATGTTCGCGCGCCGCCGCCCGGCCTTCGGCCGTTACCAACCTGCCTGTATCCTCGGGCACATGTTCTGAGACCACCACCGCCAGGTCGGCGGCTGGAAAGAGAAAAGTTTGATTTCCAAAGAGTCCGGTTACCCCGGAGAGTGGCATCGGCTTTCTATGCCTGCCAAGTTCAGTAAATGCATTCCGTTCGGTAATACAGTACGCATACCAAGCCATAACGAGTCTGTCGCTCCTGAATTTTGCTACACCACAGCCTGGCGGCCATCTGGCTTTGGCCATCTGGTACACGCCAAACAACCTGCTTCTCTCTGCTTCTTTGCGAACAGTAGAAATTGGGCCCTTGTGCAAGCCATCCAGCCGGGTTTCCTCAAAATGGGCTCAGCCGGATTGATCCGACGCAGATACTATGCCCATCGAAATACGGTTGGCAAGGCCGCCTCCGCCCAGGGCCTTTCCGGCCGGCTTTTCCCCTGCCCTGGAGAGTCCAGCCGCCAGTCCCTGGCGGGTTCTCCCTGGCTCCGGTTTGGGAACCGGCGGAGTTGGCCCGCGAACCTGCTAAACTAAGCGGATACATGGGCGGTGGGCCCGACACTCTCTTGATAGCCCTGAAGGACGGAACGTTCGTGGATAACGCAACCAAGCGTCAGTTGAAGAAGCAGGACCAGTTTGTCGCCCTCACCGAAACCGGTGTCCACTGGGCAGAAGAGCACCGCCGGCAGGCGATCCTTTACGGCGTGATCGCCGTCGTGGCCACCATCGTCATCGTCGCCGCCTATACCATCTTTCAGGACCGCTCTTCGGCTGCCGCCACGGCCTTTGGTCAAGCCATGCAGATCTACCAGACACCGCTGGCCGGCGCCTCCACGGAGCCGATTCCCGGAGCCAAGTACTTCCCGGATGCGAAGACTCGAGCCGCTGCCGCCCTCCCGGGATTCCAAACGGTTGCCCGGCAATACGGTTTGACCAAGTCCGGTCGTCTGGCCGAGTACTTCTCCGGTCTTGCCTGTGAGGATCTTGCGCAGACCGCCTGCGCCGAGCAGGCCTTCCAAAAGGTAGCCTCCGGGTGGGACGGCGCCTTGGCAGCCTTGGGAAAGGATGCTCTGGCCGATCTGTACCAGAAGACCGGGCGGGATGCAAAGGCGATCGCCCTCTACAACGAGCTGAGCAAGGGCCACGCCCTGACGGTTCCGCCGTCTCTGGCCCAGCTCCAGCTCGCTGAGCTCTACCAATCCCAGGGCAACACCGATCAGGCCCGCCAGATTCTAGCCTTGCTCAAGGACAAGGACAAAGATCCCAACGGCCGTCCCGGCGCCGCTGCCGAGATCGCAAACCAGAAGCTCAACCCGTCCTCCGCCGCCGGCGCGGGAAGCCCGGAGTAAGCCGCTTCTGCTCGCCTCCGACATCTTGTCCACCGCAACGCTCGGCTGCCCCAATCGCCGTCCAGCCTGGATGGGCCGCGGGACTTTGAGTCTCCAACTCGCCGCACCGTCTCTCGCCTCCTTCCGTCCGCCTGTCCGCCTTGGCCGGCGCCGGCGGAGCCGAGCTGGATTCGGATTCCCTACTCGGAAAGCCGGGAAGATGGGATTCGCCTCAACCTGAATCTTGCCCCCAGCCTTGGCCGCAGGGTGAACCCGGCTACACCGGATTCGAGCTGAAGTGGGAGCTCGCGCAACGAACCTCCCAAAGCCGGCGTCTGAGACAGTAGCCGCTCCCGGAGGCGCCGTGGCCAAGGCGAAAATGAAAAAGAGACACCGGGCGGCGCACGCTGATAGTCTCAGAGGAGCACTCAGATTGCGCCGAGGGCCAGTTGGCTCGTAGAAGAAGAGGAAGACGGATGACGTTGGGAACACAAACGAAACGGGTAGCCGGCCGAGTGGGAAAGATTGCGCTGCTGCTGGCCGCCGCAACAGGTCTGGCGCCGGCGCAGAGTACAACCCAGACAGCACAGACACAGCAGAGCGTTCCAAACGCTCCGGAGCCCCAGGCGTTGCCCGAACTGAACACCATTACGCCGGTCGGCTTGGCCCAACCTTCCACTTCAGCCGCTGCGCCCACCCGCCCGGCGGCCAAACCCGCCGCTGCCCCGGAGGCCGCGGATGAAGAGGAGGATCAACAGCAGGGCCCACCCCCGGCCAGCACCCAGAGCGCGCTCAATACCCTGAGCGTTCACGTGCAGTTCCACGAGATTCCCTTTCTCGTCAAGGACTCCAAAGGGAATCTCGTTCCCGGCATTACCTGGCGGGATGTCCGGGTCTATGAAAACGGGGTGAGACAACAGATTCGGGTGTTTACCTCCGACCCCGCGCCGCTGGCCGTGGCGCTGGTGATCGATCAGGGCGTAACCCATGACACGATGGAGAAGATCAACGACTCTCTCGATGCGCTGCAAGGCGCATTCTCCCCCTGGGACGAGGTCTCGGTCTTCACCTACAACGACGGCGTCACCGAGCAGACTGCGTTCACCGCGGCGCAGAGCCCGCGGCTGGGCGCGGTGCTGGACAACTCCAAAGGCGTTGGCCGCGATCCTTTGATGGGATTGACCGGCCCCCTGTCCCATGGCGCGGTGATCAACAATATGCCCATCGACGGGGTTACTGACTTCGGCCATCAGCCCGGCACCCTCGCCTTTACGGTGCCCAAGGAGTACCACACGCTCAACGATGCCATTCTCAAGGCGGCCAAAGAGGTCTCCACTGCGCCCCGAGGACGGCGGAGAATCATCTATGTGATCTCTGACGGCAAGGAGTATGGCAGCCAGGCGACCCAGAAGGAGGTTATCCGGTATTTGCTGACCAACAACATTTCGGTGTGGGCCACGCAGGTGGGCGACTCGGCCATTCCAGGCGTAGGCTTCCTGGACCGGATGCATATCCCCCTGACCATGCGCGACGATGTGCTACCGACGTATGCCGCGAAAACCGGCGGGGAGTTTGACTCCGAGTTCCGGCCAAGAGGGATCGAACAGGCTTTCATGCAGATCACCAACCAGATTCGCGCTCAGTACACCGTGGGCTACTACACCAACGCCAACCCGTACGACGAGAGCTATCGCAGAACGGAGATTCGGATCCTGCGGCCGGGGCTGACGATTATCTGCAAGGACGGATATTATCCCTCGGCCGCGGACAATGCGGCGGCGACCCCGGTGCATCAACCGGCGCCTCAATAGAGCCTCTGCCTGGCCTTCACTCCGGTTCTCCGATGGCGCTTGCAATCCATTCCAACGCGCTGCTTGCGCTCTCCTCCGCCGCCTCCTGGGGCGGCGGAGATTTTTCCGGAGGCATGGGAGTGAAGGCCTCCGGCGGCCGGGCGCCACAGGCCGTTCGGTTTGTCCTTCTGGCCCACATTCTCAGCCTGGCGGCGCTGGTGTCCATTGCGCTCTACTGGACGGGCATTGCCTCCGGCAGGGATGCCCATCGCAGTCAAGGCTCAGCACTCCACTACCAGAAAGACAACACCAACTCCGCAGTTCATCCCCAGCGCCCGGAGCAGCAGAACCAGATTCGGCGCACTTCATGGCAGGGCATCCGAGCGGGGCGACCTCAAGAACAACTCTATTTGCGGATTCTTTCCGCGCTGGGTCCGCTGCCCAGCGCGGCTCCAGCTTGGCGCGGCCGAGCTGCCGCCGCTCTTTGGGCGATTCTGGCGGGCCTCACCGGCGCACTCGGGCTGGTGGCTTTTTATATCGCCCTGAGCCGTGGGGGCATGGGAATCTCCGCGGCTCTCAGCGGGTTGCTGGCTGCGGGAATCCCAGCGGTGGCCTCCAGCCGGATCGATGGCGCCCCCTCCGATCTGCGGCTGGCGGGCTTTGCACTGGCCGGCGGAGCCATATGGCTCATCGCCGCCCGGGACTCACCGGAGAGTGACGGCATCTCCCGCGGCAGCCTGACGCTGGCCCTGTTCTCCGGAGTGATGTTTGGGGTGTACTTCATCGCTCTGAAGATGGCCACCCCTCTGGGCTTGATCGCTTCCATGGCGATCGCAAGATTCACCAGCGTCACGCTTTGCTCGCTGGTCCTGGCAGCGCCGGCGATCGCCAAGCGATGCGTTCCGGCTCTCCGGCAAGCGCAACAGCCGGCGCCAAAACTCCGGCCCAACCGGCTCGCGGTCTGGGGATGGGCCTGCGCTGTTGCGTTGCTGGATACTGGAGGAAATCTGCTGTTCATGGCCGCAACCCGCATGGGAAGGCTGGATGTGGCTTCTGTGCTCGCCAGCCTCTATCCGGCCGGAACCATCCTTCTGGCCGCATGGTTGCTCCACGAGCGGCCCACACAGCGCCAGGTTCTGGGGATGATGGCCGCACTGGCGGCAGTGATGATGATTACGCTGCCGGCATAAAACCCGTTCCCTGGCCGTGGTAACCGGAACAGTTGGAGATTTTTGCGTGCAGGTGTAGCCCGGCGCTTCCACCTCCAGGGGCGCCACCCCCATCATCCGGGATCTCCGGCGCGCTCGCCTACTGGGGTGGAATGAAAAGGCCACCCCAAACCCGTTTCGGGGGATCTATCCACACCGAAAAAGCCATGGCGATGCATTGGAACCCCTTCCCGCTGCCGGCTCAGGGGATGGGCGGGTTCAGCTTGAGCATGGAATCCCGGAGCCACCGAACTCGGGATCTACGCGATTCGCCCATCCGAGATGCTTCCCCGGCTCCGGGCGCAGACAGACTCCAGACGCGGGCACGAGAGGAGGATCCCCGGCCTCCGGAAATGCCTTCCGGAGGGCAACTTGGACCGCATTCCATCGCTCTCTCGTCTCAGCCGAGGCTCTCCTCTTGGGCTACGGGTTGGCTACGGCTTGGCTGCGATTTGGCTGCGACGCTCCAATTGGCTGTGCTGATTTACGCCACTGGCGGCTTTGTAGCCTCGTCGGCCTTGGGAGCGGCGATGCGCGCCGATTCAGCCGGCTTGGCGTCGGCCTTGATCTCGTCGTTGATCCCCTTCATGCCTTCCTTGAAGCCGCGCAGACCTTCACCAAGGCCCTTGCCCAGTTCAGGCAACTTCTTGCCGCCGAAGAGAAGAACGGCGAGCACCACCAGAAGAATGATGTGCCATGGTTGCAATAGATCGCCCATACGAGAATCTCCCTGTTGTCACCCGCAGACTCGGCAGCAGGCGACGGTTTCATTGTCGCACGACTGGCCCGAAATGTCCGCTGCCCTGCCGATCCCTCCCCGTCTCCGCCGCGCTTCGCCTCCCGCCGGCAAAGAAACCAGGGGCAGGAACCGGCCGCAAAGCGGAGATCCAGAGATGGAACCGGCGCAAGACAGTATATCCTTGGAGAGATACAAGGCTCATCGCGGATTCACCAAGGCCCGCAAGCCGAAACGACCGCGCCGCTCGCTTGAGCGCCGCCCACGAGGAAGATGCTGCAACTGATGACGAAGACCCTAGACACCGCCACTGGCCAAGTCCGCAAGGTGGCCTGCATAACAACCTTGAGCATGATCCTTGGACTGGTGCTGGGAGCTGCTGCCGGCCTCGCCGGTCCCAAGGCGTTTGCCCAGAGTTCGAACTCCCCATCCAACAGTTCCTCCACCAGCCAGACGCAGAACCAATCGACGGCTCCGGGAACCGCGCCGATGTCCGAGGAGACGGCGGCGGCGCTGGCTCCCTATACCGGACCGAAGTATGACAATCGCTGGGATCTCTATGGCGGCTTGATGTTCATGAATGGGCAGGCGGGACAGAACATTCCCGTGCGCTTCAACATGGGCGGCGCCGAAGGCATGCTGGCCTACTGGTTGAATGGAAGATTCGCTCTGGCCTCGGACTTTCGATTCGCCGCTGGAACCACTCCGGTCATCAGTCCCTTTTACAACCGCGTCACGATCATGGAGTATCTCTTCACCGGGGGCGTGGAATATCGCGCCCTGAGAAACCGCTATGTGGCTGTCAACTTTCTGGGGCTGGGAGGCGGCGGCTACGGCATCTTCAACCACGCCGTGGAAAACTACCCTGGAGGCAGCCCGGTGAGCGCCTGCACAGCGCAGGAGCAGCCTGGCCAGGTGGGCAGCCTGCACCTGTACTGCAACCATCTGGCCCCCTATGCCGCCGCCGGCAGCAGCTTCGACTTCAACCAAAGCAAAGACTTTGCGATACGTCTGCAGCCGATGCTGTCCATGGACCACTTCGGAACGAACACCAAGTACTTCTTCTCAATCTCCCTGGGCGTGGACTGGCGCTTTGGGCATAGAAGATAGATGCGGGACAGCTACCGAATTTGGCTTAGGGGCGTGCGGCGTCATCGGCTGTCGTGCGCATCTTGCCCACAGAGCAAGCCCCATGTCGCCGGCTCCAGCAGACCCATCCTCAAGGCGGACGGCCTGGGAGACCATCCGTTGCAACCATAACGCGGCTCCGGTTCTGAAAGCTGCGCCACCGGTTTTTGGCTTGCCTGTGCCCCAAGGCGGAGACTGCGTTGCGGCTTCCATCCGGCCTCCGCTTGCCGGTCAGCGCCGGATCGGCGGACGGGGTGTTCCATCCGACCAATGATCCACCACAACCATAAAGGTCGTGAAGCGGCCTTGCGGATCATCGGCAGCCAGCAACGGCGAGCCGGGTAGATTTGCCCCCCAACTCTTCGCCACGTCTCCCCTGGCGTAAAACATCAGGTGCGGATACCAACGGCCGTCCTTGTCGTTGAGGTACTGCTGCTTCGACATCATGTAGCACATCGCTCCCGGGGCCATTGAAGGCAACCGCCCACTGTCCAAAGCTGCTGCGACAGCGTGAGCGATGGCCGTCCTGGATCGGCCAGAGAGCACCAGCCGGGTCTTCAGAAGATAGATCGGGGAGACGCTTCTCACCGCCGCGGCATTGAAACAGTTGGGGGCGCGCATCTTGGGATTCCAGAACTCCGGATGGCTTGTGTCATGAGCCCAGGACCGCTCCACATAGCAGAGGAAGCCGTTGTCGCCATGCACCACGGTGGTGTAGCCTTCCGGTCCCAGCACCATCACGCCGGCGCCGCCGGCGATGGAGGCCGGCGCGGCGCTGCGCGCCAACGCGATCTCCGCATCCCGCGGCATCAGATACTCGCGCAGAGGAGCCATGGACGGATAGGGCTCGGCCTGGGCGCGCGCCTTTCCTATACCTCCGGGCACAAAGGCGGAAGCCAGAACGAGAAAAACCAAGACCGTCACGGAACGTTGCAAGCCACTCCTCCTCTTCCCACGGATCCTCATGGATCCTTCTACATTCACAAAGTCCGCCAAGGGCGCTTCCAGGCTGGTCCGCCTCCCAAGCTACAGAAGCCGCCCCCAAGAATCACTGCCGCAGTCCGGGTGTGTGGGTGATGCCTACCAGCAGACCCTCCGGACCCAGCAACCGCGTGACGATCTGGCCCCATGGCTCCTGGCGCGAGGCAACCAGCAACTTGTATCCCCGCGCCTTCAACTCCGCAGTCGCGGCTTCGATATCCGCAACGTCAAATTCAAGCCAGGCTTGAGGCACAGGAAGGCCATCGGGCCATTGATCCGTGCCAAAGCAGGACTCCGCGGCCTGCGCCAACGGCCAAAGCGCAAAGTGCTTCACGCCATCCAACGCTCCCGTGTACAGGTAGCCGGAGACCTCTTCGTTGAACTTGAGCCCCAACGTCCCGGAGTAGAATCCGCGGCAAGCGGCCGGATCGCGAAGGATCGGACCAAATCCCGCGACGAATAACACTTCGATGTTGCCAGGCGTTTTCATGGGCCAACCACCGGCAAGAAGAGCTTTGCTGTGCAGGATACACCGCGGAGAGCCTTAGTGCCGCAAGAACTCCGGAGACACCGGGTTCTCATAGCCCGAGTAGTCGCGGGTAACCACGGTCAGGCCGCTGCCGGTGACAAAGTATCGCTTCTTGTCCTCGTTGGCGTCATAGCCGATGACGGCGCCATCCGGCAGGTGGACGTCGCGATCGATGATCGCGTGGCGGATCCGGCAGTGACGTCCGATGTTGCTGTGCGAAAAAATAATGCTGGAGTCAATGTCGGCATAGCTGTTCACCCGGACATCATGGGAGAGCACCGAGCCGCGGATGACCGCGCCGGAGATGATGCAACCCGCGCTGACAATGGAGTTGATGGCCATCCCCGTTCGCCCCGGTTCGCCAAAGACGAACTTGGCCGGCGGATACTGGTAGGCCCGGGAGCGCATGGGCCAGGACTTGTCATAGAGGTTGAACACGGGCGCCACCGCGGCGACGTCCATGTTCGCCTCGTAGTATGCATCCAGCGTCCCCACATCGCGCCAGTAGAGGGCGCGCTGCTTGTTCTCGTCCACAAAGTTGTAGGCGTTCACCTTGTAGCGCCCCAGAAGTTTGGGCAGGATGTCATGACCGAAGTCGTGATGCGAGTCGGGCGTCTCCGCGTCCCGGACCAGTTCGGGCAGAAGGACATCGGTGTTGAACAGGTAGATTCCCATGGAGACGTCCACCATCTCGGGGTTGAAGGGAGAACGGATCGTCGTGGTCTTGGGTTTCTCGATAAAGCCGACCACGCCACCGTTGGCGTCGACTTCCACCACCCCGAACGCGGCCACCTGATCGGGCATCACCGGCAGGGTGGCGATGGTCACATCCGCGCCCGAGTCCACGTGCTGCTTCTGCATCAGCGCGTAGTTCATCTTGTAGATGTGATCCCCAGAGAGGATCAGGATATAACGCGGCTCTTCCGAGCCGATGGAGTAGATGTTCTGGAAGACGGCATCGGCAGTTCCCTGATACCAGCTCTTGGAGACTCGCTGCATGGGCGACAGGATGTCAATGAACTCGCCCAATTCGCTGGCCACAACCGATCCCCAGCCCTCGCGGATATGGCGATTGAGAGAGAGAGCCTTGTACTGAGTGAGAATGTAGACCTGACGAAGATCCGAGTTGATGCAATTGGAGAGGGTGATATCGATGATCCGGTACTGGCCGGCGAACGGGACCGCGGGTTTGGCGCGATCGCGAGTCAGGGGAAAAAGCCGCTCTCCAGCGCCGCCTGCCAGCAATACGCCTAACGTTTCTCTCATATCCGGAATCCTCCCAAGGCTTGACGATGAAACATCGCCCACACTCAGCTCGGATGCATCTTACGGCATCCATGAAGCCTGAGAGTATCAGCGCAGAGAAATCCTTGACAAATCGAGAGACCGGCTGATTCGAGTACCGCTCAGAGAGGCGGGTTCTCACTTTCGACGCTATCCCCCGGCGCGGCAGTCGGATCCTCCGTCGAGATGCGCAGTGATCTCAAGAAGGTGCGATCACTGCGAGTGAAGGGACCGCTCTCGGTCTCACCTTCCTCCTCGGCAGAGGCCGGTTCCGAATCACGTTCCACCTCGTTCAGGCCGATGGTCGCCTCGAGCATGAGCAGCACATCAAAGCCCTGCTCGCGAATCTCGCGGACGACGCCCGAGATCTGATCGGACTCGCTCACCGACTCATGAATCGCCTCGCCTAGCTTCTGGATAAGATCTTTGACCTGCTGGTTCAATGCCACCTCCCCGTCGCCGGGAAACAAGCCATCCATCGAGCGGCCTGCTTCCCTGTACTGCAATGTGCTGGAATGCCCATCCCACGCATTGGGTATTCCCTGCCAGGCTGGAGTTTGGGAGGGAACGGCAGTTGCGGGTAACCTTCTTTGCTACTCCCAAGAGTACCCCGATGACGCTGTGAAAGCCAAGTGGGCAGATTCCTCCGCATCAGGGAAGATGCCCGCCGGCCAAGCTCCGCCACGGCTATCCTGGCCTTCGGTGTCCGATTCAACTTTTGCTTCCGCGCGAGAACCATTCCATCCCTCGCCCTCCCCGAGCGCCTCTCCGAGGCAAACCGTCAGCCGGCCCTCGCCGCGGGAACCGCACAACCTGCCTAAACGAAGGTAGCGTCCTCGGATACGTCCTCATCCAGGTAGTAGGCAGGCTCGTGAATCGGCCGCAACTTGTTGCTCCACACCAGGAAGCCGGCAGCGGCCGCCGCCGCTCCCCCGATAAACCAGATCAGCTTCTTCATCCCTTCATCGCTCCCTTCCCCTTGCTCTCCATAAAGACATTATCCGACACGCCGGAGGCCGTCGGTGATTGGACGCATGAACCTCGGATAGATCGCCGTTAAGTTTGAGAACCTGTAAACACCATCGGCAGTAGGAGCCAAAACTCCACTTCCCTTACACTGGTAGCGTTATGGACAGGGTCCGATTCGGTCGCGCACTGGGATACGGCGCTCGCCACGCGGCGAAGACGCTGCTCCAGGCGGCGGATGCAGCTCGAGCGCCGTCCCCGGCGCCCTCCCGCGCCGCATCTCCGGCCCAGCCCCCAGCCGCCGGCCCTGCGCCGCCGCCGGTCAGGCCCTCCGTGACCCCGTCGGCCCGCGAGGTCAAGCATCTGGGGCGCTCTCTTTGGTCGCCCCTGGCGCGGTTCTCCAGCGTTGTATGGTTGCAGGTTACCGGGCTGCTCTTCGCCATGATGGCGCTCTTCCTGCTCCAGGGGGTCTGGCAACAGCGCGCCGCCCTGCATCTGCCGCCGGGCTCGCACCCGGCGGAGAGGTTCTATCTGCTCTGTGCAGCGTCCCTGGCCTTTGCCTACTTCTCCGTGAGCAACTTTGTACGCGCGTCCAGAAGAGACCGGCGCTGAGCCGGGAGCTCAGAGCCTGGACCCTCTGAGAGCCGAAACACCCCCCGAGTGCGCCCAAAGTACAACGGATCTGAGACCACATCCTGACCCCGGGTGTTACCCACCGCATCCGCCTTCTGTCCTGATCTGCGACCCAACTCGTCTGGAGTGTTGCGTTGCGGGACGTCTGGCGGATCTCGAAGCGGGTGGGTCTTCAACCTCGCTCCTCGGCCCCGTCTCCCTCTGAGGACCGCCATTCGCGCGGGCTCGCCTTCCCCTGCCCGCCGGCAGGCAATCTCCTCAAAAAGATAGGTTTAGGCCATCGGTCGAGAGGCTGGCAGGCCCTCGAATCCACCCCACCCCAGCCCCAGCCTTCCGGGAAGCAGAGACAGACTGCCGGATGAACTCCAGTGGGTAGGGGTTATCGGCTGTTCCCTCCTGAACCAAAATCGATCGTCAAACCCCGTTCTGCCGATAAACACTAAAGTTTCATCTTTAGTAACCATGCGAGATCTGTGGATTCGCGAGTCCGCTCAGCGTCTTGCGCTCCGGGATGGCCGCCTCTGGCGGCCGGTCCTGGCGGCGGCGATGCCTTTGGTCTTGCTTCTGGGGCCTGCTGCGGCTCGGGCTCAATCCACCTACGCGCAGGTGGTCTGTCCGGCAGGGGAGACCACAACGATCAGCGGCACCGTCTACGATCCTGCCGGAATCAACCCCCTCCCCAACATTCTCGTCTACGTTCCTGGAGCCGCCGTCCAACCTTTTACCGACGGAGTGAACACGGCGAATCCGGTGCTGGACAGCTACGCCAATCTGGTGAGCGGCTCGCCCATGGTTCAGACCACCACCGGCATCAACGGCACATTCACCCTGTCTGACGTTCCCGCCGGGACCAACGTTCCGCTGGTCATTCAATCCGGCCGCTGGCGGCGTCAGTTTGTCATCGCCCAGGTGACGGCCTGCGGCAATACGGATCTCTTCTCGGCTCCGGCCAGTCCGCCCTCGACCACAACCGTCGGGGCCACGGAGACCGAACCATCCGGCCTCAGCTCCAGCAACGTGACTCAGGGCGGAAGCTCCTCGCTGAGCGGCTACGGCGAGCCGACCACGGTACGCTTTGCGCGCAATCAGGAAGAGGGCGACATCCCGCACATCGCTCTGGTGACCGGCGAGATAGACGCGCTGGAGTGTACCCTGCGCAAGGCGGGCATCAGCGACTCCGAGTTCACAGACCTGAGCGTGGGCATCAACAGCACCAGCTCCGATCCCTCCGCCGGACCCACTGGCCGCGTCAATCTCTACAACGGCATCGGCAACTCGGGCGTCTCGGCGCCAAGCTACTACACGTCTTCGAACGCGGTTAGTCCGACGCACACAGAGGGCGAGCTGATGGGCTCGGGAAGCGGAACGGCCGTCGCCACCGGCTCCGACGTCTTTGCTGACAACTACAATGTGCTTTTGCTGCCCTGCCAAGCCGATCCCACGAACTATACGAGTCTTCAGGGGGAGACCAACGCCGCCGGATTCATCAATTCGGGTGGACGTATCTTCGCCACCCACCATAGCGCCTTCTACATCGACAATCCGAACAACGTGAGTTCGAGCCAGGACAGCTTGGTCTACGACACCGCGCTGGCTGTGGAGGGTTGGAATAACAGCAACTACCCCCAGTTCAACAACACAACCGGTGTCCCGGTAACCATCAACCAAGGCTTTCCCGACGGCGCCACGCTGGCGGAGTGGCTTCAGAACCTCGGGGCCACAACCCAGCAAGGATCCACCACGCTCAACTACGTGTGGAACAATCAGACCAACGTCGACGCGGCGTATAACACCCTCTCCTGGGCCAGGGACAACACCTACGGCGACGTCATGCAACTCTCGTTTTACGCCCCGGTCTGCCAGAACGCCAGTTGTTCCCAGTTTGGCCAGGTGATGTACAACGAGTATCACGTCGACAACGCCGACGAGAGCGCCTCCACGGTCTTCCCCAACGAGTGCGTCGACGATAGCTGGTCCAACCGCGCCAAGAGCAGCGCGATGAGCCCGCAGGAGCTGATGCTGGAGTACAGCCTCTTCAACATGATGAGCTTCGCTGTGCCCACCCTGACCCCGCCTGAGGTCAGTATCTCAGCCGACTCTCCCGGCTCGACCGGCACGCCCGTGACCTTTACCGACGGCGAGACGGACGGAACGCTGACCTTCTCGGTGTACAACCCCAACAGCACCGCGATCACCACCTATCCGACGGTAACGCTGGATATCACGCTGCCCAGCGGCATGAGCGCTGTCTCCATGATCGACCCCAGCGGAGGCTGGAGCTGCAGTGTGGCCACGCTCGGCTGCACCCTGATGCACCCGATCGATGCGGGAGCGACCGACTCCGTCACAGTCGCTGTCACCGTCACCGCCAACGCGCCGGCCACCAACTCGGCGGTGGTTGGCGCGACGGCCTCCAGCAGCGCCTTCTCCAGCAGCGCGACACAGGATCTGATCATCAGCACTCTTGCCGCTCCGCCCAACACGGTCACCAGTCCCACGATGACCACCCTCCCCAACAATCCGGTGGGCTCACCCACCCCAGGCACAAGCCCGATCAGCATCGGCGTCAGCAGCGGAACGGATATCACCGGCGTCGCGGTCGTCACCGAAGGGTTTCCCAACCTGGACTTCACCCTGGCCGGCAAAACCTGCTCCGGAACTTACTCCTCTCCATCAAGCTGCACGGTCACCGTCAATTTTTCGCCCAAGGCTCCCGGCCTGCGGCTGGGCGCGGTAGAGATCTTCGGCAGCGGCAATGTGCTGTTGAACACAGCGTACGTCAGCGGCGTCGGCATGGGGGCTGAGGCCGCGCTGGAGCCGGGCACGCTCTCCACGCTGTTGAGCAGCGGACTGAGCTCGCCCAGCGACCTCACCGCCGATGTGGACGGCAACCTCTACATCAGCTCCAGCGGAAACAACCGGATCGTCAAGCTGGCGCAGGGCGGAAGCGCAGCGGCGCTCTTTGCCGGGGGCGGCTCCATCTGCTCGGGCAGCAGCGACAGCGTCGGCGATGGCTGCCCAGCCACGGAGTCCACGCTCAACTCTCCGCAGGGCATCGCTCTGGATGGGGCCGGCAACCTGTACATCGCCGACCAGGGTGACGATATCCTGCGCGAAGTCTCATCGGTGACCGGCATCATCACCAAGGTTGCGGGCACGATCGGCAACAAAGGAGACAGCGGAGATGGCGGTCCGGCGACCGCCGCAACCTTTGAGGAGCCGGACGCGGTCACCGTGGATGGATCCGGCAACCTCTATGTGGCAGATGCCGGCGCCTGCGTGGTTCGCGAGATCACCGCAGCTGACGGTGAGATCAACACTATCGCCGGAACCGGAGCCTGCGGATACACCGCCCCCAGCGGCATGGCGGTGAACATGGAGATCGGCACTCCCTCTGCCCTGGCGCTGGACTCCAGCGGCAACCTCTACATCGCCGACACCGGCAACTATGTGGTCTGGAAGCTGACGCTCTCCTCCGGCGCCTTGTCGGTGACTGCCGGAACCCCTGGTCAGGGCGGATCGAGCTCCGGCGACTCCGGTGACGGCGGCGCAGCCACCAGCGCCACCTTCGCCCAACCCGCCGGCATCGCCGTGGATGCAGCCGGCGACCTCTACGTCCTCGATAACAACGCAACCGCAACCCGACTGCGCATGGTCTCGGCCTCCACCGGAATCATCTCCACCATCGCCGGAGGCGGCAGCCAGAGCGGCAGCGGCGTTCCAGCCACACAGGCAGCGCTGACGCCCGGCGGCGGCGTGGCCCTGGATGCCGCCGGAGATCTCTATCTCACCGCAACCGGCGCAGGCAGCGTCGAGGAGATTACTTCGACAGCAGCAACCATGCCCTTCCCCACCCCAACTCCCGTGGGGTCTACCGATACCACTGACGGCGTTGAATCCGTCACCCTGACCGACATCGGCAACCAGGACCTCACCGCCGTAGCTCCGGGGATCGCCGCCACCGACAGCACAGACTTTGTCCAGCAGACCGGAGCGAGCTCCGCTTGCACGGCTAGCTTCTCGCTCGGCTTTGGCTTTGGCTGCGCGCTCAGCTACGAGTTTGCTCCGCAGACGCCCGGATCGTCGACCAGCACTGTCACCCTGACGGACAACTCCTATCAGGCTGCCCTCAATTCGCTGCCCAGCACACCACAGTCGCTCCTGCTCAGCGGCTCCTCCGGTACGGACGCGACGGCAACCACCGTCAGCCCCGCGCAGGCTGTCTTCAGCACGGGCGAGCAGCCGGTGACGCTCTCGGCGACAGTAACGGACACCACCAACAGCAGCACAACGGTCGGCGCGGGGACGGTCACCTTCACGGTCTCTAGCGGAACCACCCAGATCGGCACAGCCGTCGGTAACGTCGCCGTAAGCAACGGCACAGCCAGCGCCAGCTATACGATTCCTGCCGGAACCGCGGCCGGTGATTACACCGTGACAGCGGTCTATAGCGGAACTACAAACTTCAGCGCCAGCACCTCAACCACGGGGACGCTGACTATCAGCCCCGCGCCAGGCACGCTGGCCATCACCGGACCTTCTTCAGGCATCTACGGGGGTTCAGCAACGGTCACTTTCTCCGGAAGCTACTATGGAACGCCGACGCTGAACAGCTCCACTCAAAGCGTCTGCACCGTGAACGGCGCCACCGTGACCTTCGTCGGCGCCGGCGCCTGCACGCTGACGGCCGGCGCCTCCGCGGGCGGCAACTACCAGGCAGTGACCAGCACGCCAGATAGCTTCAACGTGAGCGTGGCAACGCCGACGCTCACCTTGTCCCCCACCAACCCGGCGTCCACCACCTACGGAGCATCCACCACCCTGTCCGTCACGGTGGCCTACTCCGGCAGCACGCCGCCCACCGGAACCGTGACCATCAGCGCGGGCGGCGTCTCCGCTCCGGCGACATGCGGCGAAACATCGAAGGGCTTGATGACCTGCACGGCCTCCGTCCCCACGGCAAGCCTGACGGTATCCTCCACTCCGTATACGGTGACCGCAACCATTGCGGCCGCCGGAGACTATGGGACGGCCACTTCGGCCAACGGCAGCCTGACCGTGAATCAGGCCACAGCGACCGTGACGGTAGGCAGTTCGACGCAGACCTACACCGGCACTCCGATCTCTGTGACGGCGACCACCAACCCCGCCAGCCTGCCAGTCACCCTCACCTACACCGGCACGGACGGCACC
>JAKAQS010000115.1 GCA_021819585.1 Acidobacteriota bacterium | reverse complement strand
TGCCCTGATCCGTCGTCACATAATCGGCGTTGACGCCCAGAATCTCGCGGTCAAGAAACGGATGTGCGAAGATCGCCCGCTCCATCCTGGATCCCGGGAAGGTCACAATTGGAACCGCGCCGGCCAGGTCTCCCCGCAGATCGCAGGCCGCTTGCACCGGCTCCATGAGAGCCTCCGCGATGATGTATACATCGTCTTCGGCCTCGTTTCCGCTACTCAGGGCGACGTAGGTTGTCTCCGGGTGGAAAGCCACCGCCATGGAGGCCGGCAGCGTCCACGGCGTCGTCGTCCAAATGATGGTCCACACCCTCCTGCGGCCACGCAAACGCGGATGAATCTTCTCCGGCGAACTGTTCAAGCGATAGCGCACATAGACGCTGGGCGAGGTGTGCATGGCGTACTCCACCTCGGCCTCAGCCAAAGCCGTGTGGTCATGTGTACACCAGTACACGGGCTTCAGCCCCTTGTAAACAAAGCCCTTTTCATAGAATCCGTAAAATGTTTCGAGAATCCGCGCCTCGTAAGGGAAGTCCATGGTGGCGTACGGCTTCTCCCAGCGTCCAAACACCCCCAGACGCTTGAACTGCGCGCGCTGCAAGTCGATGAACTCCGCCGCATACTCGCGGCAGGCCTTGCGCACCTCCAACGGGTCCATCTGCAGCTTCTTGCCGCCCAGCTTCTCATCCACCTTGATCTCGATCGGCAACCCATGGCAGTCCCAGCCCGGCACATAGGGCGCATCGAATCCTGCCATGGTCTTGGTTTTGACCACAAAGTCCTTGATGCACTTGTTCAAGGCATGCCCCAGATGAATCGCTCCGTTGGCATAGGGCGGTCCGTCGTGCAAAATGTACCGCGGAGCCCCCTTCCGCGCCTTGCGTATCTCCTCGTAAAGGCCCGCCGCCTCCCACAACGCCAGCCGCTTGGGTTCATTCTGGGGCAGATTCGCCTTCATGGCGAAATCCGTCCTGGGGAGGTTGAGCGTCCCCTTCAGGCCCTTCTTCTTGTCATCTTCCGACATCCACATCTCCATATTGGGGTACAAACAAGACGATCACGCCGCTGAGAGGCGAGCAAGGTAAAGCCCCGCATTAACAGTCAAATTCTTATTGTAAAGGCGAAGCTCGCCTGCCCGCGCCCCGCCCCGGGCGCTGCCGCCCCCTCCCCACAAAGAAACAATGACTTCTTGCCCCTGGCCAGCGTCTATTAAATTGAGCAAACCCGGGAAGCAGTTTGTAAAATATCCTAGGGATCTGACGGCTCACCTTCCAGAAATTGAAGGTCGGCGTTTGAACTGCTCTGGCTGTTGATGTTTCATCGATGATTTGAAGATTGGACCGCGCCGATCCCGCACCCCCTATGGCTGATATTGATACGCTTCCGCCTCCCCCCACGCATCAGGCAGAACCAGGTCACGCTGAGCCGGACCAGCCCAGCCAGCCGGAGATCGTGCATCTCAGTGGAGAACTCAAAGAGGATGGAATCTTCGCCTCTCTGCTCGCAAACATCCGGGATGCCTTCTTCTCCCCCAAGCTTCCGCCCCTGGTGCTGGAGTCCAAGCCCATTCCGGTGCCGGACCGCATGGCGACCAAGCGCAGCCCTGCCTCGGCGGCAATCGCTGTGGGTATCCACGTCCTCGCGATCCTTCTGATCGCGCTGCTGATCGCCTCCCAGGTGAAGGTCATGACATCACAGAAGAACCTCGCCACAGTGAGCGTCCCTACCACACCCCCACCGCTCGCGCCACGGCTGCAGGCCATCGGCGGAGGAGGAGGTCAGCATGACCTTGCGCCGGTGAGCCGAGGACGCCTGCCAGTGCTGGCGCAAAAGCAAATCGTCCCGCCCATGGCTCCTCCCACGGTGGCCCCAAAACTGGCCGTCGTGCCCACAGTGGTGGTGCAAAAGAACATAAATCTGGCCAATAATGCTCTACCAAATCTCGGCATGCCCACCTCGCCTCTTAAGGGAATCTCTTTAGGGAACGGCACGGGAACCGGCATCGGCTCGGGGAGCGGCTCAGGCATCGGCCCCGGCTCCGGAGGAAACATGGGTGGCGGAGTCATGCATATCGGGGGCGACATCAGTTCACCTGTGGTGATCTATGAGGTCGAGCCTGAGTTCTCCGAAGAGGCGCGCAAGGCGAAGCTCTCCGGAAACGTGGTCGTCTACTTGTGGGTAGACGCTGACGGAAAGCCCTCCCACGTTCGCGTCGTCCGGGGGATCGGCATGGGGCTTGACCAGAAGGCTGTGGATGCTGTGCGGCAGTACCGGTTCAGGCCAGCCATGAAAGACGGCAAACCTGTCGCCGTGGATATGTATATCGAGGTCAACTTCCAGATCCTTTGAAGCCGCCCGGGAGGGCTCTGTGCAGAGACTCCTTGCCGGGCAAAGCCTGGACAAAGAACCTCCCGATCCATGCCGGTTGCTCTACGCCGTTCCTGAATCTTCCGCGCCCGGTTCCACCCAGGAAGCGGCCTAATAAGCTACTCTCCAGCTTCTGACTAAGGCGCCGCCGCCGAAAGATCTTCCGCCTCCGCCCACACCCCGATCTCGTCAAAGGCAAGGTTCTGCGCGGCGCTGCCTGTTTGTTCCTTCCAGCGCAGGAACATCGCTCCATAGCTCTCCGTACTACACCGCTCCCGGCCAACCCTCAAAGATACCAGAATCTTCTCAATCCATGCCGGCGAACCCTCCAGCTCTGCCCATATCCCGATCGGCGTCTCATCCAGCACCAGATGGCCCTCCTCCAGCTCCCACTCGGTGCGGAACTTCTCATAACGGAACACCGGACCGTAGCCTAACTGAAGGAAGATCTCGGCCAGTGCGTCCCCGTCCTCCACCACGCTCTCGGTCTCAATCCGCGTCTTGTAGTGAACATCCCCTGATTCGCCATCCGCCACCCGTTTGTGGGTCACCGTGCAGCGCGTCCCATAGTGCCGGATCCGCAGAATCTGCCTCCGGGAGCGCAGTCTGCGATCGGCCGTGTCGTAGAGAATGTTGCTCTCGAAGGTTCGATCGGTGACCAGCCTGAATCCCAGCCTCTCCGCCTCCAATCGAAGCGCCGCCACATCCTCCACGGAAAACTTGAGTTCGATCTCAGCAGCCTGCATGCGGCCAGTATACGTCGAGCCACCCCTCCAAACCGCGCGCCGGCCGGCTTCCGGCGCAAGCGCCGTCGAGCAACATCCGCCGCAGCCCATGATCTACGATGAGAAAGTCGTCTATGATCAAGACCCTGCATCTCGACGCCTCTCACCCGGCGGCGCTGGACCGGGCTGCGGCCATTCTTCGCCAAGGAGGACTGGTTGCCTTCGCCACCGAGACGGTCTATGGGCTGGGAGCCAACGCCGTTTCCGCGCCGGCAGTGGCCCGCATCTTTGCCGCCAAGCAGCGGCCGGCCTGGGATCCGCTGATCGTGCATCTGGCCTCCGCCGAACAACTTGCCCAGGTGGCGCAGACTCCGGCCTCGCTGTCCGAGCGGATTGAGCGCCTGACAGAGGCGTTCTGGCCCGGGCCCTTGACCCTGCTTCTGCCGCGCCATCAGGCGATTCCAGACGCTGTCACTGCGGGACGGGAGCTGGTGGGCGTCAGAGTTCCGCGGCATCCAGCCGCCCACGCCCTGCTGGCTGCCGCCAGGCTCCCCATCGCCGCGCCCAGCGCCAACCGTTTCGGGCACACCAGCCCCACCACAGCCGCGCACGTCCTGGCAGACCTCAAAGGCCGGATCGACGCCGTGCTGGACGCCGGTCCAACCTCGATCGGAGTCGAATCCACCGTGCTTGATCCTACCCAGACTCCCATGCGGCTCTATCGTCCGGGAGCAGTCACCCCGGAACAGTTGCTGACCGCGACCGGCATCGCAGTCGAGCGATTCGTTCCTTCTCCCGGCATTCCCTCCCAGGAGCCCTCGGCCCTGCCCTCGCCCGGAGTGGGAATACGGCACTATGCTCCGCAGGCACGGCTCGAACTGGTCGACGGTTCGATTCAGGCTCTTTGCACCGCATTGCAACAGGCTGAGACCCCGACCGCGGACCCGGCCAAAAGCGCCGGCCGACGGGTGGGAATCCTCCTGCCTGGCGACTGGGATCTGCCTGAAGAGCTTCGCTCCAGACCTGATGTGGTCTCGGCGCCCTGGGGCTACTGGAATGACCCAGAGGCGCTCGCCGCCGGCCTCTTCGCCGGCCTCCGGGCACTGGATGACCTCGATGTCCAGACCATCCTGTGTCCCTTGCCACCCCCCGGTGGACTCAGAGATGCGATCCGCGACCGCTTGGAGAAAGCCGCCCGCCCCTGAAGCGGCTCCAACGCTGCTTCGAAGTGATTTCCGCCAAGGAGCCGCGGATCCGGTGCATCTGCCCTTCAGGGCAACCACGCCCGATTACTTCATCACGCTTGGCGCGGTATGGGCGTCGCTGGTCTTGTAAAGATATTTGATCGCGGATTTGAACACCAGAACTCGGCTGCGTCCCACGCGCAGCTTGAGCGTGCATTTGTCATACCACTGGATGACACCCTGAATCTGCTCGCCATCTTCCAGGATGATGGTCATCTCCGTCTGCTGCAGCATCTGCTTCTGGAAATAAAATGCTTCAGCGTGCGAACTCTCCGGAGTTCCATGAGCATCGGAGATCATCGCATGGGTCAGCGGATCCTCCGTGTGCCCCAACTCACGGCGGTGCTCCAGGACTGGAAGCCGTGGACGCACCAGCTTGCGCGTTCCATTGAAAGTATTGTCATCGCTACGAAATACGGTTCTGCTTTCCATGAACGCTCTCTTTACCGGCATTGCGGAACCTCCTCTGAGCACGGCAAGAAGGTGCGCCCAAAGAAGCCACTCCATTCATCCGTCAATGCATCCATCCAGAGTTCAAGAAAGGTGACAACCCGGCCTGAGGTCGTACTGCCGCTGCCCGGTTTCATCCCATCGTAACTATGTATGTTCTGATGATGAGATGGAGGAAAAGGTTTGTTCGTTTCGCCTCAGCGGCTGGTTTCGCCGCTTTGCATCGCAACGCCTGGCCGATAACTCTCAATGCCCCCCAAAAGCCTGTTGAGAGAACAAGTTACAAGCCAAAGACTCCCATCCCATGGCGCACCTCCGCCACCGCTCCACCCTCGGTTGCGCCTCGCTTGCGGCTTGGGCGCGTTTTCAACAAGCTCTCAACGCCGGCCGACCTCCAGTTCAACGGTCAGGGCGTCCAGGCTCAGGGAGCGGAGCAGGTTGCGGCGCATGCCCCGCTGTACGTCATCCATGGCTTGTACGGCCTGCTCGATCCAGCCAAAGGTGAAGGTGTCAGCCAGGCGCTGAAGTTCGGCGCGCTTGTCAATGTTGCGGACTCGATCCGGCGCCCCGGAGTGCAGCATCAGCATGTCTTCCAGCAGGCTCGAAAGGGCGCCCAGCAAAGCCACAGTCTTGCTTTGCCCCTCTGCTCCGGCGCGATAGGTTTCGGTCATGCGGAACAGCGTGGAGTGATCCTCCATGCCTCCGGAACGTTCCGCGGTGTGCAGGATGGTAAATGCATCGGCGCGCGCAGCAGCATACTCCGCCAGATCGAAACCCAAGGCGCGTCCCACCGCCCCCTCGCTGAGCCTTGCGGTAAGCTCTCGCTCCGCCGGGTTGAGCTGGGGACGCCGCTCGGCCAGCAGGGCCGCGACCTCAGCGGCTGGCAGGGATCCCAGATGCGCTACCCCACATCGGGAACGGATCGTGGGCAACAACTCCCCCAGGTTCTCCGCCAGCAGGAGAATATGAACGTAAGCCGGTGGCTCCTCCAGAATCTTCAGAAGGGAGTTGGCCGCCTCCTTCATCAAGGCTGACGAGGTGAACACGAAGACCTTGGCCCGAGCTTCCGTTGGCACGTACTGCGCACGCTGGATCAAGGTTCGCACCTGTCCGAGCTTGATCAGCAACTGGGGCGGATCGGGAGGCAGAATGAGCACGTCCGGATGCGTCTGAATCATCACCCGGGTATCCTTCTTGTCGGCCTCACGCATCTCCTCCCGAGCCGCTACGGCCTGCTCGATCTTGGCCTCCAGATCGGCGCTCTCAGCAATGCGGGTGCAGTTGCGGCAGCAGCCGCAGAATCCGGCCAGCGGCTGACCGTCATGCTTGCCGCCGGCGGCGATCTCGCGCGGCTGCGCTTCGCACTCCAGCGCCATCGCGAGCAGCAGCGCCAGGCTGTACTTCCCCGCCCCGCGGGGACCAAGCAGAATCAGCGAATGGGGTAACCGGCCTGCGGCGATGGCGGCGCGAAGGTGATCCACCGTAGGTTGATTACCGATGAACCCGGAGAAGTTGGAAGGCAACGGCACTCTCTGAGCTTACCGCGCCGGAAGATCCGGCGGAGAGATGCCGGCGGGAGGAATGGTGGGCCAACGGAGCCGCATACCCTCCCCGGCCGCCCCCAACCGGGCCGCCCGCCGCGCCGGCCACCCCGAAGGGATCGCGCGGCGCTCTCCGGATGCAGCCTTTCAGAGGTCTCCTCGGCTGGGATCTTTGGCAAATGCCGGAATCTCTGGCAAAAGCTGGAACCTTTGACAAACCGAGCGATTCGATCGATCCTAAAAAGCGAAGAAAAAACGAAAGTGAGCCGTACCATGCCCTCCGCCGCAGTGCTCCAGATGGAGATCGAACGTAGCCTAGCCGCACGCTTTCCAGCAGCGCTCTCCCCTGCGCCGCAGGCCCTACGTGAGACAGCGTCGACCGGCGTCGCTGCCGTGGATACCCTGTTGCACGGGGGACTGCCGGCAGGCGCCGTCAGCGAGTTGATCGGGGCCGAGTCCTCAGGGCGCACCAGCCTGGCGCTGGCCTTTGTGGCAAGCCGTACCGCCGAGGGCCGCGTCTGTGCCTGGGTGGATGCCGGCGACGCCTTTGACCCGGAGTCAGCCGCCGGCAACGGCGTCAACCTGAGCCAGTTGCTCTGGGTGCGCTGCCAGGGCACGCCAAGCTCTCCAAGCTCCAGAGACGTACCTCAAGCAGAGAGACGGAGGGTCCAGGGTCTGCCCTTGGCGCGCCTCGATCAGGCGCTGCGCGCCACGGATCTGCTGCTGCATGCCGGAGGCTTTGCGGCCATTGTGCTGGATCTGGCCAACACCGCCCAGGAACACGGCAACCGCATCCCGGCGGCTACCTGGTGGCGCTTTCGCCAGGCTGCCGGCAGCACCCACTGCTCGCTGGTTGTGCTGGGCCGCGCGGCCTATGCTCCGTCCAGCGCTGCGATCGTGCTGGAGTGTGCTGCGCGCCAGGCGAGAACCAGCGGCGGGACCATCCTCTCCAGTCTGGAATACAGCGTAACCCTCAAAAGGGACCGTTCTGACTGCATCTCTCCGCGCCCGTTCCCTGCCCGGAGGCCCACGGCCTCCACCTGGACCGCGCAGCCGGGCTGGACGCAGCAAACGAGGCGCGCATGAGCCGTGAACTCTACGCCTGCGTCCATGCAGCCGAGCTGCCCGCACAGGCCTTGCTGCGCCTGCGCCCCGAGCTACGCGCCCAGCCGGTCGTCGTGCTGGAGGGCCCGGCGGCGCAGCAGACCGTCTGCGCGTTGAATCAACGCGCGCGCCGGCGCGGGGCCGCGCCTGGCATGGCGCGGCTGGACGCCGAGAGTCTTCCGGAGATGAAGCTGCTCCGGCGCTCGCCCCAGGCGGAGACGGTCGCACGCTCGATCTTGCTGGAGTGTGTGTCCCAATTTTCGCCCCGCATCGAAGATGCTCTCCCGGATGCTCTCTGGGGCGAAGCCAGGGAAGCCGATCAAGCCACAGCCTGCGCCTTCGTTCTGGACATCCAGGGCACGGAGCGGCTCTTTGGCGCGCCCGAGCAGTTGGCGCAAAGATTGCGCTCTTGCCTTTCCGCGGCAGGCTTTCACGTCTCCATCGCGGTGAGCGCCAACTTCCACACCGCGCGTCTGGCCGCGGCGCACAGAGGCGGCATCCGCGTGATTGCCGCAGGTCAAGAGGCGGCCATGCTGGCCGGGCTTCCTTTGACCGCCCTTGGCAGGGACGCCGCATCGGACGCCGATCTGACGGAGATTCTTGCCCACTGGGGCATCCGCAACCTGGGCGAGCTGGCCGCTCTGCCGGAGGCGGAGCTGGTGACGCGCCTCGGCGCCAAGGCTCGCGCCTGGAGCGCTCTGGCGCAGGGCCGGGCAACCCACCTCTTCCGCCCCATCCAGCCTGCCCTGCGGCTGGAAGAGTTCTGCGCCTTCGAGACTCCGGTGGCGCAGATGGACTCGCTTCTGTTCACCGCCGCTCGCATGATCGACTGCCTTGTCCAGCGCGCAGAGTCCAGAGCGCTGGCGCTGGCCGCGGTTACCGCACTCATGCAGCTTGAAGACGGCAGTTCCCATCAGCGCGCCATCCGGCCCGCGCTGCCCTCGCTGGACCGCCGCTTCCTGCTCAAGCTCGTACAGATGGAGATCGGAGCGCATCCGCCCCAGGCCGCGGTTACCTCGCTGCTGCTCCAGGCCGAGCCTGGTCGGAGCCGCCAAATGCAGCTTGGCCTCTTTGCCCCGCGGATGCCTGAACCTTCGCGGCTGGACGTCACTCTGGCGCGCCTCAAATTGATCGTGGGAGAAGACCGCGTCGGCTCGCCCGTGCTGGAAGACACTCACCGGGCAGACAGCTTTCACATGCTGAGCTTGATGGCTGAACGCGCCGGCGCAGGCCAGAGACCGCAAAACATCTCTGGCCAGGCTCCAGAAGCGCCTGAGCGACAGTTCCATCGGCTCTGTCTGCGCCGCATGCGCCCTCCGCGGCCGGTGAACGTTCTGCTGCGCGCCGGCCGGCCCGCCGCCTTTCACGACCGCAAGCAAAGCTTCAAGATCACGGCCGCCTACGGCCCCTGGAACAGCAGCGGCTGCTGGTGGTCTGCCGCAGCCTGGCAGATCGGCCCGGAGCCCCATGGCAGCGCGGCATGGAGCAGCGCCGAGTGGGATGTGCTGGCCACCTCACCCGATGGCTCACCCTGCGTCTGCCTCCTGAACCACGATCCGCAGCGCAACACCTGGCATCTGGAGGCGTTCTATGACTGAGCCAGACGCCCACCCTCCCAACACACGCTCAGCCGGCACGCCGGCCTGTCACCCCAACGACGCATTCTGTCCACCCGCGCAGCCGTCGCAGGCTCGCGCTTCCTCTTCGCCAAGAAGCGCCTACATCGAGCTGCACGCCTCCAGCGCCTTCAGCTTCCTCGCCGGAGCAGCGCAGCCGGAGGCACTGGCAGAGCAGGCCGCGGCGCTGGGCATCCCTGCCATCGCGCTGGCCGACCGCAACGGCCTCTACGGCGCGGCGCGCTTCCACACCGAGGCCCGGCGGCGCGGCCTGCAGGCCCACATCGGCGCAGAGATTGCCGTTGCCTGCTTCGGCGAACAGCTCGCGCCACTCTGGCTACCGCACGTCCATCCGGCCCAGCCGCCGCGCATCACCCTGCTCTGCGCCTCGCAGACCGGCTACCAGAACCTCTGCCAGCTCATCACCCGCTTCAAGATGCGGGCAGGCACAAAGGCGGAGGGCGCGGCGACGCTCGACGATCTGGAGGAGTTCTCCTCCGGCCTGATCTGCCTCACCGGCGGCCAGGAAGGACCGCTCGCCGCCGCGCTCGCTCATGGTGGCCGGCAACAGATGCATCCTGTGCTGGACCGGCTGGTCTCCATCTATGGCCACGGGAATCTTTACCTCGAACTGCAGCGCCACCAGGAGCGCCGGCAGGAGCACTGCAACCAGGAGTTGCTCTCCGCAGCCGCAAAGCACCGCCTGCCTGTGATCGCCACCAATGGCGTGCGCTACGCGGTGGAGAAAGACCGCGAGCTGCTGGATCTGATGACCGCGATTGGCCATCACACCACGCTGGAGCAGGCTGGCCGCCTGCTCTCCGTCAACTCCCAGCGCTGCCTGCGCGCCCCGGCGGAGATGGCCGCGCTCTTCCGCGACCTGCCCGAAGCCATCGCCAACACCGGCATCGTGAGCAGCCGCCTCGGCTTCACGCTCGACAAGCTGGGCTACGCGTTCCCGCATTATCCCGTACCGCAGGGAGAGACCATGGACAGTTTTCTCGCCCGCCGCGTCGCCGAGGGCGTCGAACTTCGTTACGGCTCATCCTGCAAGCGGCATCTGCTCGCCAGGGCACGCACCCAGGTGGCCCATGAGCTGGCGCTCATCGCAAAGCTCGGTTTCTCCGGCTACTTCCTCATCGTCTGGGACCTCATCCGCTTTTGCCAGAGCCGTGGATTTCTCGTGCAGGGACGCGGCTCAGCGGCCAACTCCGCCGTCTGCTACGCCCTTCAGATCACGGCCGTCGACCCCGTCGGCATGGAACTGCTCTTCGAGCGCTTTCTCAGCGAAGACCGCGGCGAGTGGCCGGACATCGACCTGGATCTTGCCTCGGGCGAGGAGCGCGAACAGGTCATCCAGTACCTCTATCAGCGCTACGGGGCGCTCGGAGCCGCCATGACCGCCAACGTCATCACCTATCGCAGCCGCTCGGCCGCGCGCGAGGTGGGCAAAGCAATGGGTTTTGAACCGGAGCAGATCACACGCCTCTCCTCTTTGCTGGGCCACTGGGAGTGGCGCGGACCCCATGACACCCTCGATCAGCACTTCGCGCAGGCCGGCCTGGACCTCCGCCATCCCCGCATCGCTCGCTACCTGGATCTCTGTCAGCGCCTCAAGGATCTGCCGCGTCATCTCGGTCAGCACTCCGGCGGCATGGTCATCTGCTCTGGCCTGCTCAACCGCGTGGTTCCCATCGAACCCGCCTCCATGCCCGGCCGCACCGTGATTCAGTGGGACAAGGAGGACTGCGCCGACATGGGCCTTATCAAGGTGGATCTGCTCGGCCTGGGCATGATGGCCGTGCTCCGCGAGACCATCGATCTCATTCCCCTCCACTATGGCCGGCAGGTGGATCTGGCTGCGCTGCCGGAAGACCCTCTGGTCTACCAGACGTTGCGCCAGGCGGACACCGTGGGCATCTTCCAGGTGGAGAGCCGCGCCCAGATGGCCTCGCTTCCGCACAACGCCCCCCAACGCTTCTACGATCTTGTCGTCCAGGTGGCCATCATCCGTCCCGGCCCCATCGTGGGCAAGATGATGCATCCCTACATGCGCCGCCGTCAGGGCAAGGAACCGGTAAGCTATCCGCATCCTCTCCTCGAGCCTGTGCTCAAACGCACCCTGGGAGTGCCGCTCTTTCAGGAGCAACTGCTGCGCATGGCCATGGCCGTAGCCGATTTTACCGGCGCCGAGGCGGAGCAACTGCGCCGCGCTGTCGGCATGCGCCGCTCCATGCAGCGCATGAAGGACCTGGAAGGACGCCTGCGCGCCGGCATGACGCGCAACAACATCGGAGCCCAGGCCCAGGACAACATCGTGCAGGCGATCAGCTCCTTCGCCATGTACGGCTTCCCGGAGTCGCACGCGGCCAGCTTCGCGCTCATCGCCTACGCCTCCGCCTACCTCAAGGTCTACTTCCTGGCTGCATTCACCTGCGGCCTGCTCAATAACCAGCCCATGGGCTTCTACTCGCCCGCCGTCCTCATCAAGGATGCCCAGCGCCACGGCCTGCGCGTTCACCCCATCGATGTCCAACGCTCCCTCTGGCGCTGCACACTGGAAAAAGAACCTGACGGCGCGCTCTCTCTGCGCCTTGGCCTGAACTATGCCAAAGGCCTGCGCCAGAGCTCGGCTCAGGCTCTTCTG
>JAKAQS010000114.1 GCA_021819585.1 Acidobacteriota bacterium | reverse complement strand
CTATTCCAGCGCCATTTGGGCGCGGCCTGCGTCCGATACGGGCTGGTCGCGTCCAATACAATAAGATTGCTGTGTCTCCTTCCGTGAATACAACCGTGCTGCCACCCGAACCCGCGACCCCCGCGGTCATCCACAACTGTCCTGCGTGCAGCCACTGGCTGCCGGAGGGTTCGCTGGCCTGTCCGGATTGCCAGACGCTGACCTATGGCGTGCATCTGAGCCAGCTTGCTTTCCTGGCCCAGCAGTTGGAGGCACAACAGAAGTGGGCGCAGGCGCGGGAGCGGTGGATCTCGGCGCTGGCCTGGCTGCCGGAGGGTGCGCAGCAGGCCCAGAGCGTGCGCCAGCACATTGCGCAACTGGATGCGCGCATCAAGGCGGAGCAAGATACCAAGGCCAAGTGGACCAAGCGGCTGGGACCGTTTGCTCCGATCGCGCTGTTTCTGATGAAGATCAAGTCGGCGATCTTCCTGCTCTTCAAGCTGAAGTTTCTGCTCAGCTTCCTGGCCTTCTTCGGAATCTACTGGGCGTTGTTCGGCTGGCAGTTCGCGGCCGGGTTTCTGGTTTGTCTGATGATCCATGAGATGGGCCACTTTGTCGCTCTCAAGCGGCGCGGCCTGAGGGCGGAGTTGCCGGTGTTTGTGCCCCTGATGGGCGCTTATGTGAAGTGGTATTCGCAAGGCGTCTCCCTGGAAGATCTGGCCTCCATCTCTCTGGCGGGGCCTTTGTATGGCTTGCTGGCGGCCGTGGCCTGTTATGGGCTGTTCGTGGCCACGCACGCCGCCATCTTCATGGTGCTGGTGTACGTGGGGGCCTGGGTGAACTTCCTGAATCTGCTGCCGGTGCTGGGGCTGGACGGGGCGCAGGCCACCTATGCCCTGTCCCGGTTGCAGCGCGGGCTGATCGCCGCCACCTGCCTAGTGCTGTTCGCTCTTTCTGTGCCGAATGGGAATCTGTTCGGCGCCGCGACGATCTGGATCTTTCTGATCGTGGGCGTGGGCATGGGATGGCGATGCCTGACCCGGGATGAGCCGGAGAAGCCCAGCACAAAGACGTTTCTCTACTTCCAGGCGCTGGTGCTGATTCTGGGCGTTATCGTCTACCGCACCCAGTTCGCCGGAATGGCTGCTTCGGCGCACTGAAGTTCTCTCCACTGCCAACCTGGAGCGGCTGCCTATAGTAAGGTCAGGACGTTGTTCCTCTGTCGAGCGGGCGCCCATAGCTTGCATTTGTTCAGTCTCGGGAGATCCTTATCCTTGGCGGGCTCCCGAGATGGTGAGGAGAGGCGGGTGGCGTGCTTCCTGTCCTTTCTCCAACTGGATTGGGCGCCCCACATCTCGGTTTTTTGAGATGTGGGTTAGCAGGATGCCAGGGTTCCCGCAGACGGGTCCTCGCCCCGGACGGCTGCTCTCGGAAGGTCAATGCCGCCTCTGAATCTCTCGGCTCTTTGGCTCTGTGCTAACAGTAGACGACGCGGGAGGAGGCTCTGCGCGCGACCCGTCCCAGCACCCAGGAGCGCTCATTGATCCGCTTCAGCGTCTGCTGCGCCTTCTTCAGCCGGTCCGGTGGAACCACGGCGACCAGACCGATACCCATGTTGTAGGTGCGCAACATCTCCTCCATCTCCAGGCCGCCGAGCTGCCGCAGGTGGGTAAACAGCGGTGGTGGCTCCCAGGCCGAGAGGTCGATTTGGGCGCAGAGTCCGCGGGGAAGGATGCGGGGAAGATTTTCCGTCAGCCCTCCGCCGGTGATATGGGAGAAGCCGCTGGCGGCCTCAGCTTGAATCAGCTTGCGGATGGGAGCCAGGTAGCTGCGATGGGGACGCATCAGAGCGGCGCCTACCTTGTCTCCGATCTCGTTGACGTACTGCTCCGGCCGGTAGCGCGCCGTCTTGAGCAGCAGTTGGAGCGCGAAGGAGTATCCGGCGGTGTGCAGGCCGTTGGAAGCCAGGCCAAGCAGGCAGTCGCCTTCGCGGATGGCGTCGCCGGTGAGCAGGTGGGAGCGGCTGACGGCCCCGGTGAGAAAGCCGGCCAGCTCATAGGTTCCCTCGCGATAGAGCCAGGGCGCTTCGGCGGTCTCGCCTCCCAGCAGAGCGCATCCGTTGGCCTTGCAGGCGTCCACCAGACCGCTGATCACCTGCTGCACCACCTCCGGATCCAGAAGGCCCGTGGCGAAGTAGTCCAGGAAGAACAGCGGTGTGGCGCCCTGGATGGCGATGTCGTTGACGCAGTGGTTGACCAGATCGGCGCCGACGCTGGAGTGCAGGCCGAGATGGATAGCCAGCTCCAGCTTGTTGCCCACCCCGTCGCTGGAGGCGACCAGGACCGGGTCGGGGAAGCGCTCGCCGTCCACGGTGAAGAGGCCGGAGAAGCCGCCGATCTCGCTGAGTACGTTGCGGTTGAAGGTGCGGCGAGCCAGTCCCTTGATGCGATCCTGGGAGAGTGTATGGCGATCGGTGGGGGCCAGGCTGTGGTCCTCCGGCAGCGCTGCCCGGCTTCGGGTCGGTTCCGGCAGAATGGTGGCGGGGCCAGGCGAGAGTGCGCCTGTGCTCTGCGGTCCGTCCGGCTTGCGGAGCCCCCGGGGAGCATCAGGCGCGCGCAGCGAGGGCTTGGCGTTGCCGGAGACTGACTTTGCCACAAAGGCCCCCTTTGGTTCGGCTGAATGACGATGCAGGAGTCAAGTTTACCAGCCGAGTGTGTGAGCCGTTCTTTTACCGCCAATCGTCCCAGCCAGTAGCCATGGAGGTGCGGAAGAGGACGGTCCTCGATCACCGGTGTCCCTGCCGGCCGGCTTCTATACTGTGCGCTATGGGCATTTCATGGGAGCGTTCGGCACAGCTACAAGCGCGCGCGGAGAGGTTTTTACCCGGAGGCGTGGACTCGCCGGTGCGCGCCTTCCGCGCCGTGGGCGGGCATCCGCCGTTTGTAGAAATGGCGGAGGGCGCTTATCTGCTGGACGCCGACGGCAACCGCTACGTGGATCTGTTTGGCTCCTGGGGCCCGATGCTGCTGGGTCATGCCTACCCGCCCGTGGTGCAGGCGATTCGCGAGGCCGCCGGCAGAAGCCCTTCCTTCGGCGCCAGTACGGCAGCGGAGGCGGATCTGGCGGAGTTGGTGCAGCGCTGTTATCCGTCGATGCAGAAGATGCGCTTTGTCAGCTCCGGCACGGAAGCCTGCATGTCCGCGATCCGGCTGGCGCGCGGCTTTACCGGACGGCCCTTTGTGATCAAGTTTGAAGGCTGTTATCACGGCCATGCGGACGCGCTGCTGGTCAAGGCCGGCAGCGGCGTGGCGACCTTTGGCATTCCCGGCTCGGCCGGCGTGCCGGAACAGACGGCGATGCATACCCTGGCGCTGCCTTACAACGATCTTCCGGCCGTTGCGGACGCATTTGCGCTGCATCCGGAGCAGATCGCGGCAGTCATCCTGGAGCCGGTGGTGGGCAATGCGGGCGTCATCCCGCCCCAACCCGGCTATCTGGCGGGACTGCGCCGGCTCACCCGCAAGCACGGAGCGCTGCTGATCTTCGACGAGGTGATGGTCGGCTTTCGGCTGGCGGCCGGCGGAGCTCAGGAGCGTTTTGCCGGCGAACTCGACGGTCCGCCGGATCTGACTACCCTGGGTAAGATTGTCGGCGGAGGCCTGCCGGTGGGCGTGCTGGGCGGGCGCGCGGAGGTGATGGACTATCTGGCTCCGCTGGGGCCAGTGTACCAGGCGGGTACGCTGAGCGGCAATCCGCTGGCGATGGCTGCCGGAATTGCGATGCTCTCCGCGCTGCTCGCCGCAGGCGGCGAATTGTACAGCCGGCTGGAGAAGACCACCTCGGCCATGGAGCAGGGCGTAGCTTTGCTGGCGGCAGAGCAGGGCGTCGCGCTCACCTCCAATCGCGTGGGCAGCATGTTCACGTGGTTCTTCACTCCGAACCCGGTGCGGGACTTCGCGTCCGCCTCCACTTCGGATACGGCGGCCTTCGCCCGTTTTCACCGGGCCATGCTGGAGCATGGCGTCTGGCTGCCTCCGAGCCAGTACGAGGCGGCCTTTGTCAGCGCGGCGCACGGGGATCGAGAGGTGGATCTGATCTTGCAGGCGGCTCGCGCGGCGCTGAAGGCGGTCGTCAGTTAGCCGCAGAGGCAGGGCAAGCGCGGCGCACGCATCGGGGGGTGGGTCTGGCGACGAGCCGTCTGCGGGTTTGCGTTTGCGTTGGAGAGATGCCTGGAGATTCCGTCCGGCCGATGGGAGGCGCCGGCGGACCAGGACTGCGAGTTCTCAAGGGCCTTGCAATGTGCTGTGCCCAGGGAACTGCCTCGCTGTGGCGGATTCAACTTCGCATGGCCGGCGCAACATCATAGACGCTGCGAACCTTTAACCTCTTGCGAAATTCAAAGGGCTCCATAGGTTCGTCGAGCAGAACTTCCATCGCAGCGGCGCGATCGCTGCGCAGATCGAAGAAGTTGTCCGAGCAGGAGGCGCGCGTATCCTGGACGTCGGCCCAGGCCCAGAGAGTGGGAACGTCAGTCTCTATCACCACGCGATATCGCTTTTCACCACCGGAGGCGGTTACCGTCAGATGCGGCTGCTTGAGCCTCAGATCCCTGGGCCGTCCAAAGAAGAGCGTATTTTGCGCCACCGTGCGTCCGGCGATGGTCACTTCAGGCCAGATCAGCAAGTTCGCCGCGCCGTGGGAGCTGACAAGGTCAGAGAGATCCAGGCTTTCCACCTGCCGGCTCGTCTGTGCCCGTATGTTGATTTGCTGGGCTCCCTGGCGCAGCAACTCACCGGCGATGGTGGTGACGCTCCAATGCAGTTCGCCCGGAGTATCCTGCTGATCGTCGCTGGTAACAAAGATCTCCGCCTGGCCGGTCTTCGGGTCCGGCAGGCCGCTGACCAGGACGGGGGCAAAAAAGCGCTTCGACTGGTAGAGCAGCGCCTTGGCGCGCCGGAAGTAGTCCACCATGCTCCAGCTAGAGCATGGCCAGCAGTCGTTATACTGCCAGATTACAGCCGCCATGGACCGCGGCATATCGCGCCTCCAATGTTCCACGGCATAACGGATCATCCACGCCTGATTGATATCGGTGAGCCAGAGAGTGTCGTCGAAGTCCTTCGGCGCGCTGCCGAAGTTTGACTCCGTATAGTTCATGATGATTTCAATCCCTTGCCGGCTGATGTCCAGTTCGTGATAGCGCATCACCGCTGAAGCGACATCCTGGCGGCCGGCTGCGTCCGTGAAGGCGCGGACCGTCCTGGGAACCGGGGTTGACTGCATGCCGAACTCGGTCAGGAATCCTTCCACCTTAAGGTAGCTCTCCACGGGGTTGTTTCCATGCCAGACGCCCCAGGAGTGGATGTCTCCGCTGCCGTGAGCGCCGCTGCCAACCTCATAGAATGCGCCGGGCGCAAGGCGATTCACGATGCCGCCGATGAAGTCCTTGAAGAGGTGGTTATATCCTTCGAAGAACTTGATTTCATTGTTTCCGCTCCAGATCACGATGGAAGGGTGGTTGCGGCATCTTCTTGTCTGCTGCTCGATCTCTCCACGAAGATTGTTCATCCAAGCCTGGTCCTGGACCGGATAGCCGGCATTGGCGAACTTGAACTCGAACTGCAGCATCAGCCCCAACTCATCGCACAGATCGAACAGTTCATCTTCTTCGTAGTAGCCCCCGCCCCACAGCCGGATAAAGTTGAAGTTGCACTCCGCAGCCTTCGACAGATACCAGCGCAAAATCTCCGGCGTCACGCGCGTGGGCAGGTTGTCGGCCGGAATCCAGTCCGCGCCTTTCGCGAATACGGGTGCGCCATTCACGCGCAGATGCAGGGACACGCCGCCGCTGGGCGGCACGACCTCGACCTTTCGCAGACCGATCCGGCGAGTGGCCGTGTCCAGATAGCGCCCTTGCGCATCCTTCAACTGGATGGTCACGGTGTAAAGAGGCTGGTTTCCCATGCCGTTGGGCCACCAGAGTTGCGGTTGCGGAATCACCGCATGGAGAACCGTCTCGGATTCCGTGGCGGCAGCGTGTGCGGTTGCAATCGTGTCGCCCGCCAGCGCGATCTGCGCCTCCAGGCTGAGTCCAGAGGCGATTCCGGCCAGCGCCGTATGAATCTCCAACTGTACCGATCCGTCCGCAGCATGGTCCTGGAAGATGCCTACATCGTTGATGCGCGAATCATAGCCGAGAAGCTCAATCTTCTTCCAGATGCCCTGGGTGAGGAGCGGGCGGCACCAGTCCCAGCCCCACATGTACGGCCCTTTGCGGACCCAGGAGCGTTGGTTCGCAAGGTCGATTCCGTACTTCTGTTGATAAGCGGCTCGCCGCTTCTGGACGTAGGGAGTCAGCGGATCAAAACGAATGCGCAGGCGGTTTGTTCCCTTGCGCAGGTGGGGCTTGATATCGAACATCCAGGTGCGGAACATGTTGTCGCTGCTGCCCAGGCTGTGGCCATTCAACTCGATGGTGGCGAGCGTGTCGAGTCCGTGACAGACCAGCTCCACATGCTGCCTGGCGTGCAGGTCAGGCGGAGCTTCAAAGCTGCGCTCGAAGAGCCACGTCTTCTCCGCAACCCATTGCACCTTTCCATTGTTTTCCCCGTAGAACGGATCTGGAATCCTGCCGGCGGCAAGAAGGTTCGTATAGGTGCTGCCGGGGATCGATGCTTGTACTTGTTCTTGCCCGTCTTGCTGATGCAGCGTCCACAGGTTGCCGCCCAGATCGAACGAGATCGGGCCATGTTCTCCGGCGCTCAGGGCCAGGCCGGATTTGTCCAGCATCATTCCTATTCCGAGCCCCGCCGTTCCCTGTAGCATCTTGCGCCGGGTCAGGCGCGGCATCCTTGATGGATTCACATTGCTCGACACGATCTTGACTCCTTCAAAGCCACACCCATTGAAACATACCCCGAGCCTTCGGGCTTGTTTCTCCCACTTGCAAGGCGGAGGAGGGAATCGGTCGGGTCACGCCAGAACCTCACGCCACGCTGAAGTTTGCAAGGTGTTCCGGAGTCAGCTCTCGGCTCTTTCGTTGCTTCGTCGGCTCATGCGCGCCGCATCGCTCTATAGTGCTTCACGAAGACACCCTGCACATGACGGGTCCACATCGTGCTGTCTACTGCATTTCTGCGGGGATGGGTTTCCCGGTGCGGGCCTGGCGTGCAATTGTCATTGGGGAAAAGCCCATGAGGGTCGAGGCATCGGACTACACCTGTACGGAAAGAGCTGGAGCGGCAGTTGGAAGATTTCTCCGCGTAGGCGCGTTGCCTATGCAAGAAGGTGTGCTGCGCGAGATCCGCTCGGGTGGAGGGCAGTCCGTCTCCAGGCCGTCGTTTCTTGGCTGCCTGGAAGCTGCTCACGGCTTAACCCGGCGTGCCACCCGTTTTCATTCACGGAAGACCGGGCCCTTATCGCTCAATCACAACGCCGAGAATAGCGCACGCGGCGAGAAGATCGGGATCGTCTTCCATGATGAGTTCGGGGCCGTCTGTCACCTCTACATCAAACGGCTCGAATATTGCCCAGTTATCCAAATCATTGCCATAGCGGGAGCGGTAATAAATGCCGTTGAGTCCAGCTTTGTAGGCTTCGACAGAGGCAAGCTGCGTCAGCCGGCGCGGCTGCCCCTTTTGTAAGACAGCTACGTCCAGATCGGTAAGGCCAAGCTTCCAGCACTCCATCGAAAGTACTTTGCGCAGATGCCCCACCCATCTGGCTGCGCAAATATCCGCGTAGTGTCCTCGACTTCTGCCGGTTCCGAGCAGGCGCGCTTTGCACCACGCCTTCGGAATTTGAGTCAAGGGAAAGAAATCATCCTCGCCTTCAATCTCCTGCAACTCTGCGAGCAAAGTCAGGTCCGGGCGAAATCGAGCCAGGGTCTCCAGGAAGCATGAGAGGCGCCGGCTGGAGGCATAAAGCACACGGTAATAGCCAGTGGGATCATCGAACCGATTGCCGAACGTACCGTCCGGCTGGGCGCGTGACCAGTCTGGGGGCGCCCAGGGATCGGGGTGTCGCCCAAGCCGGTATATTGGCCCCGGCGGCGTTCGTGTTTCCAGCATTCGCTCAAGCTCCAGCCAAAAAGGCACGCGCAGCTCCCAGGATCTCCGGAGCGATCGCGTCCAGATCGCCTTCTCTCAGCAAGCGCAGCGGAACCCGATCCCCAAGCTCTGGATTTACACCGGTCAACCAGGCTTGAACAACCTGCGGCGAGTCGTGCTCGGCCAAAGTTTTGGCCACTTGATAGGCGAAACGAAGTCTCGCCTCCACATCGCCATACGGCGCGGTTCCGCTCATCCATCGGTCAAGGGCACGAACGTCCCGGATACCTGCGATGAAAGCTGTGAGCTTCTTCCCGAGGATCTGGACGAGACGGCTGACCACTTCCTCCCATCGCAAGGTGATGGCTTCCCGGTGCGCTGCGAGATCAGGACGAGGCTGGGCGGCAGCCGCCATAGAAATATCCTTCCGGAACAAGTGTACCCAAATATCTTAATAATATCAATCAAATGCCGCATAAAACGCGAATATTGGTGGCGGTGGCGGCGGGTGGCCCGGCCTTCACTCCAGAGGGGGTGCGGTCAAGGATCGTCGGGAGCGTCTTGCGACCCCGCATCTCACAAAGAAGCGAGCCGGGGGTGACAACGCGCCCTCGGCTGCCTTGACTGCCGGCGCGGCCCCTGGCACGGGACCGATCGACCCGCGGCGAGTCAGCCCCAAAGACGGTCATTCTTCCTCGTCTTTATCGGCAGGTTTTACGCCTCTAGCCTCGGCCAGGTCCGATAGCGCGGACTGGAGCATCAGGAGATTCAGCTTGTCCGGATCAGCTATCCATCGGGCTTGGCGCCACATTATGAGCAAGCCAGTAACGGAGAAGACGGCGCATGCAGCGAAGAAGTACCATTTGCCCAGACTTGGCCTGAACAGTAGGGCCAGAAAGCCTGCAAGCCCGCTGGCAAGGCTGATTCGCGCGAGCCTTCGTCCTTGCAAGAAGTAGCGAGGCGGTTTGTCGAGGGCGCGGAGCCATGCGGGCCATTCCTCGCCGGCGGGACGCTCCGCCAGGCTGATTCCATATCGCGTCTTCAATAGTTTCCGTGTGGCCTCACATAGAGATGTCTGCGCAAACTCCGCGTGGGTCTTGCGTGCGTCGGGCATATCTGGGGAATTATCGGTCCGTTTGCGGGAGGCGCCGGGCCCGGATTTCTTGTTGCATACGCGGGACCAGACCTCGCAAGTTTTGCCCAGGAGCCAGTCAGCGAACCATGCAAGCTGCAAGAAGATCTGCCCGATCACGAACGCTGAAGCGACGAAGCCTACGAGCAAGGCGTCTGTCGGAAGACGGAATACCCTGTCTATGTCGCCGACAATTTTCTGAGCAGTTTCTGGCGCGCTGATGAGGACCGCCGCTTCAAAGATCAGGCCGGGGACGACGCCGAGGAAATATGGGGCCCAGTCCGGCAAGCGCACCTTCGACAAATCGACGTTGACCATTATGTCTTCCTCTCGCACCATCTTGGGCTTGCGTCTATTATCCGTCTCAAACGGAAGCTCCGGTATTACCAGAAGTCAGAAGAAGTTTCTGCGCATCGCTATGTGACTTATCCAGCCGGCCGCAGCCTATAAGGCTCTGGTAGCGAACGTGTAGATTGCAGCGCAACAAGCCGCGATTGTTTCAATGAAGTCATTGGATCGCCCGTTGGGTAGTATTCCATCGCTATGAACTTGTTGTAGTTCAGCGCAGCGAGCTTTCGATAGATATTCCGATAATCGATCTCTCCTGTGCCGGGCTCATGACGGCCGGGCACGTCAGCTATATGAACCAAGCCGATCCAATCTATGTTTCCATCCAGCTTTTCTATCAAATTACCCGAGCCGCGCTGCTCATGATAGAAGTCGTATAACACTTTTATATTCTTGCTCCCCACAGCTTGAACGATCTCAAATCCTTCGCTGACGGAATTCAGGTACGCGAACTTATCCTCCAGCAGATCGATTGGTTCAATCACGATCTCAATATCATTGTTAGCAGCCAGATCGGAAATGTGCCTGAGATTATCGATACACGCCATGTGTTGGATCTTCCGCGATAAGTTTGTCATGCGTCTGCCAGAGGTAAGAATGATTTGCGGACTTCCGAGATCCTTTGCGACTGCAATATGCTCTTTGATCTGTGCGACGAGTGTCGCAGATCCAGCCGGATCAGCAAGCGTGACTTTGCAGCCGGCGATTGAATCGAATACCAGACCTAGCGAGCGCATCTTGGCCATAATCCGATGAGTATCCTGAGCCGACCATTTCTTGAATTCGCCAACCAACTCGACGCCGTCATATCCAGCTTCCGCAGCAATCTCGATGCAGCGCTCCACAGGCAAGCCGGCGTCCATCGTCCAGATCATGACAGAGAAACGAAACTGCTTAGTAGCAGGAAGATCTTGAGCGTTGCACTTAAGAAACGAGGAAGCAAGCGCTGTTCCGGTTGCCAGTTGGCTGAATTCACGACGATTCATAAGGCTCCTGAACGAGACATGAAAAACATTTTTCATGCGCTCTCTCTTTTGCGCTCTTCAGCGGTCCCGGAAGATCGTGATGGGGATCTGCATGGAAGCGCCAAAGGTTCTGGATTGAGCGTTCGCAACGGGTGTGACGGTACTGAGCAGGCGGTCCACCAGGCCCTTCTTTCCAGGCCGGTACAAGGCGTGGTGGTTGAGTACATAGGTGGCCGTGAGGAAGCCCACAGCCTGACCGACAACGATGTCCGAGGGGAAGTGCTGGTTGGCGAGCAGACGGGAGATGCTGACGGCTTCGACGAATCCGTAAGCCGGGACCATCACATACCAGTGCGGATACTCTCCTGAGACGACGCGGGCCATGGCCATCGAGGACGAGGCATGGTCGGAAGGGAACGAAGAGTCAAACTCCCAGTGCCTGGTTCCATCCGCCCAGAAGTCTCCCTGTCCGTTTCCCTGCAAGGGTCGCTGTCGGTTGCTGACCATCTTCAAGGCCGCGGTGACGGTTGCCGAATCGATCACCGCCTCGGCAACCAGCCTGCCGGTCTCCGCCAGCTTGGGGTTCTTCTTTGCAAGCCCGAGGAAGTAGACTCCCGCGCCTCCCACTCCGGTGGCATAGTAGGAGCCAAAGTTGGCGATGTCGTCCGCGATCTTGGTGCGGTTGGGATCCACTCCAGCCGCCTGCTCCGCATCCTGGTCATAGGCGAAGGCCAGCCCCGTGGAGGCGCCCAGCGGCATCAACCAATAGGCATCTCGCGGCTTGATGTGGAAGGGACTGGTAAAGATTCCCTCATCATCCTTGCCCAGATCCTCGAAACAGCGAACCAGATGGGAGATCCCGCAGATGGGCTCTCCACTTTGAACCAGAGGATTCGGCGAGGCCGCTGCCGAGTTTGCCGTTGCAGCGTCAGAGGTAGTTTGATCGGTCGTGAAGGTCCAGTTCACAGGTGAAACTTCGGCAGACGAACTCTCGCTCTGCGCCAATGGGAACGCGAAGCTGGGCACGGCGGAGATGTTGGTCGTTTGTGCCATGGCGGATGACGCACACAAAGCCAACAGGCAAAATCCGGCGGCAAAAAAGGATCGGCGCATGAGTGAATCCAGTTTATAGGGAGTGAGGCGTGCAGCCTGACGTAGGCGCGGGAGCCGTCTGTCGCTCCCTGAGATTCCTTTTATACAACACTCGCGGCGTTAAGTTGTGAACAGCGTTGGATAGCCGAAGACTCCGATGCTCTTGTTCCGGCTCCCTGCCAGACGCCCGAACGTTGCGTTGCGATGAAACGGCTCTCCCATCAAGACCAGGCCCAGTCCACAAATCTCGGCTCGGTCTGCCGCCCCATCCTAGGCCGGCTACATGCAGGGATTGCAAGAACGCTGCGCGGTAT
>JAKAQS010000113.1 GCA_021819585.1 Acidobacteriota bacterium | reverse complement strand
TTCTTCACCAGTTTCCCGAATCGTTATGGCGACGTCCCGGAAGATCTGCGCCAGGCGCTGAGCGTCGCGCAGGATGCGGCGACCGGCTCCCCTGCGCCGGCCTTGGATCTCGATGCAGAGGGGAGTGTCGGCCGCTGGATCCGGTTTTCCCTGCTCGACAAGTCGGGAGTTCCGTTCACAGATCTGGTGGTGCTCCCGCCGCAACGCCGTACTTTGGGGCTGGATGAGGTGGACTTCATCGAGAGCCTCGTTTTGCAAGCCTCCGTAGCCATCGAGAATGCGCGCTTCCATGAGCGGACGGTGCAATGGCAGCGCGTGGAGAGCGATCTGGCTTCAGCCCGGCAGGTGCAGCGCAGCCTGCTGCCGCAGAGGATGCCGCGGATCCCTGGTTACAGTATGGCCATGCGTTCGGTCACCTGTTACGAGGTGGGCGGCGATTATCTGGATATTGTGCCCACGCCCTCCGGGCATATCACCGTGGTCGTGGCTGATGTCGCCGGGAAGGGGCTGGCCTCGGCGCTGGTGGGCACCAGCTTCCGCTCTGCCTTTCGAGCGATGGTCAACGCCGGTTTGGGCCTGCTGGAGATCGCTACACGCATGAACTCCCTGCATTTTGCGGAAGGGGAGCAGTCCAGGCGGCGGTACGTAACGGCTTTTTTCGTGGAGTTGGATCCGGAGCGCCACTGCATGCAGGTGGTCAATGCCGGGCACAATCCCGGCTTTCTCCTTCTTGCCGAAGACTCAGCCGTCCAGGGCGAGCCATCGGTCCGGAAGATCGATGCGTCCGGCACTCCCATTGGAATGCTCCCTTTCAGCACCTATTCGGTCGAGGTGTTTCCCCTTCCTCCAGGCGCCCGCCTGCTGCTTTACACCGACGGCATGACCGAGGTCTTTCGCTCGGGAGAAAGCGGAGCCGCAGATGAGGAGTTCGGCGAAGACCGGCTCCTGAGAACATTTCTGGACTGTTCCGCCCGAGCCGCTCCGGAACAGATTCTCGATGCCGTCTGGTCTGCCATCGGCCGCTTCGGCGATCAGGAGCAGTCCGACGACATGACAGCCTTGGTGCTGAACCGGGCGGATCAGGCCGGGGATGACAGTCCGTCCTTCACTCCCGGAGGGATAAAGGAGGAGGATGGTCTTGGATAAGCGAACCAGTAGCGACGCCCAAACTCCCGCCGCCGGCGGGGCAACCGGCAAGCGCTCCGCCAGCCACACCATTGAGCTGCGCCTTCCATCGCGTCTGGGATATGAAAAGGTGGCGATGAGCGCCGCAGCCAGCGTCGCGCACCTGATGGGCTTCTGCGATGAGCGTGTCGAGGATCTGAAGACTGCCGTAGCCGAAGCCTGCATCAACGCCATGGAGCACGGTAACAAGCTCGACGACTCCCTCAGCGTGGGGGTGATTCTCTCCATGGATGCGGGTTCCCTGGAGGTCAAGGTCACTGACACGGGCGAGGGGCCTTCCCGCTCCGGAAGCGAGACCCCTGCGGCCCCCGATATTGACAAAAAGATGCACGAACAGGAAGAAGCCCGTGGCATGGGGATGTTCCTCATCCAGGCTCTGGTCGATGAGGCCGAATGGGTCAGTTCTCCGCCTGCCGGCAGTTACGCCCGTATGGTCATTCATCTGCGTCCAGACCGGTAGTTCCTGGACGTTTCAAGGCCGGGCCTGGCCGCCGGCTTCCTGGTCAACTCTCCGGCCGACCGCATCACAAAAGGTACAATCTTGAACATTGGAGACTCCCATGCAAGAACAGGTCACGCGCGTCAGCATTGAAGAATTTGCGGCTCCCAATGGGGATGGTCCCATTACCATCCTGCGCTTCGCCGGGGATATTACCAGCGCTTCGCAGCCCGCCATTCTGGGCACCTACGAGGGCCTGTCCGAGACGACTCGACGTATTCTCCTGGATTTTTCCAAGGTGGAGTATTTGAACTCCAGCGGCATTGCCCTGGTCATCCAGATGCTCATTGCAGCCAACAAGCAAGGCAGGACCATTCGCACCTTCGGTCTCAGCGCTCATTTCCAGAAGGTCTTCACCATGGTGGGCATCACCCGTTACACCTCGATTCACCCCGACCAAGCCTCTGCCTGCAACGCATTCTAGCCTGCGGTGAGACGGCTAGGCTGCGGGTGATACACTAAATTCTGGACTTAGGCTGGGGCGCTGTTTTGAATGGCGTGCTGAAAAGAGATTCTTCTTTCTTCCCTCGTCCAACCACCATCACTTCGCCGCCTGTGCGGCCGCCAAGGTTGCTGTTTCGAATATGTTCATTCTTCTGGTCATTCTGCATGTCATTGTCTGCTTGTTCCTGATCGTCGTGGTGCTCGTTCAGCAGGGCAAGTCGGCAGATCTTGCGGGCGCTTTTGGCGGGCAGGGTTCGCAGACCGCCTTTGGACCCCGTGGCGCGGCCAATCTGCTCACGCGGCTGACCACCTGGTCGGCCATCATCTTCATGCTGACCTCGATCGCCCTGACGATCTCGATGTCGCATACCAGCAAGAACCGCTCGGTGCTCTCCGGTATGCAAAGCGAGTCCGCTCCCGCCAAGAAGTAAGCCCGCTTTTCCATTCCCCCGGTTTGTGCGGGCCGCCATCGGCTCTCCAGTGGCCTTGGCGTCCGGAACCCCGACGCGCGGATGACATCCTCCCTTCCCGCTGGGGGCCGCGCGCAGCCGTACCGCGGTGAAGCTGCAATCCTGCCGGCATTCTGCGTCAGGCTTGGCGTGGAGGGCCGTCATCTCCCAGGACACGCTTGCCGTACGCCGGGCTTGGATGACCCAGATTCATGGAAGAGATCTCAAGCAAAGGGAGTACGCCGATGATTCGCGAGACGTTGCCGGTGGGCTTGCTCGGCTGCAACTGCACCATCCTGGGGGATGAGACCTCTCATGAAGCCATGGTTGTCGATCCCGGCGATGAGATCCCCAGAATCCTGGCTCTGCTGGCCAAGCATCAACTGAAAGTCAAGCTGATTCTCGTCACCCACGCGCATATTGATCACATTGCCGGCGCCCAGACGCTGAAAGAGATCACGGGAGCGCCGGTGCTCTACAACCAGGCTGACTTGCCGCTGGTGGCGATGATGGATATCCAGGCCGGATGGATCGGCGTGCCTCCGCCCACCGTGCTCGGGCCGGATCACTCCCCCCAGGATGAGGAAGCGATCGGTGTCCAGGGCCTGGAGGGGAAGGTGATCCTTACGCCCGGGCACACGGAAGGCAGCCTTTGCCTCTATCTACCGCAACATCATCTGCTGTTGGCTGGGGATACGCTCTTCGCCGGCAGCGTGGGCCGCACCGATCTGCCCGGAGGCAATGCAAACAAGCTGCTCAACAGCCTGCGCCGGCGTCTGCTGCCGCTGCCCGATGAGACAGCGGTGATTCCCGGCCATGGTCCATTGACCACCATCGGAACCGAGCGCGAGCAAAACCCCTTTCTGCTGGAGACGTAGAGCCGCCTGGGATCGCCGATCCAAGCGTTGCGGGTGGTTCAGGCGCCAGCCATTTTGTTTAAACCTTTCCACTCCAATCCTTCCGCCCTTCACTTCCATGAGCACCGGCGCTCCCGGCAAGGATCCGGCCAAGAGCCACCCCTTCCCGTGTTCGGAAAGGAATGCGCCACCAAACTTCCAAACAAATCAACTAATAGTGGTGGTTGACGAAGTTTTGCGTGATCCACCGAGCAAATGGGTTCTTGGCTTGCGGCGGCTGAATCCTTCTCCAGCCGGGGCCCGTTTCGGCAAAATTGTCCGGCTGAATCTCCTGGATCTCGACCGGCCCCGGACTATACCCGGAGATCGTCTCGATGTGGTGCATCTGCTCTACGCTCACACGCGGAAAGCCGGGAGCAACATCCAGCACCATCAATCCCTGTTTCACATTGAACTGCGCACCATGCAATCCCGCGATTGGGCAGGAGTAGAGCCCGACGATCAGATTGAAGTAGCCTCGTGGACCGTAGACTCCCATCAAATGGGCCGTGATGCGCTCGTAACTCGGGCTGCTTCCGGCGGGCAGTGGATCTGGTCCCGTCCGGCAAGGCTGCGCATGGCCATGCCCGGCCATAGCTACAAAAATGCAAAGCGCAGCGGTCGCCCTGGCCAGCCTTGGAGATTGTGATCGTATTCTCATCGCTCCTCCTTGGTTCCGGAAACGTCTTTGTTTAGTGCCGGGAAAAGTTGTATTCAAAGACCAGCAGCAGACCGCCCCGCTGCCGCACAGCCGTGGGGCTCGTATAGTCCTGCACGGCTGGCCGTCTTACGCCAAAACCGATCAGGTAATTCATGCTCTGATACTCGGCGACAAGATCCTGGGTATAGAAGAACCCCACCGATTGCGGTACGGGCAGCCCCAGACTATGGCTCTGCCCGTTATGAACATAGTTCTCCTCCAGGGACAATAGAGCAAAGTGTGGAAACCCATCTTGCAGATGGAGCGGGTAAAATCTCCATTGTTCCTGCCAGTCCGCACGCACCTGATCCCCCGGAGTGATGCCTGAGCTTTTAACAGGGTTATAGCGATAGGTGATGTCACCGGAGAAGCCGTTGCCATAGCGATACGAGCCCATGGCCAGGCCAACATAAGGGGACCACGTGCCTCCACCCGTTTGCAGTGGCTGCGGCAACAGGCCGTTGGGGCTCTGGAGTTGGCTATCGCCGCTGGGAATCACAGCCCCTGCCAGCGGCGTTACGCGCAGCGTGGAGTGCATCTTGTCATGCTTGATCAGCGTGTAACGTAGAAACACCAGCGTATCGCCCATCCCGGCTGAGTGGAGCTGCTCCAGGCTGCCGGCGCCGGAGGGCACATCCATGGCCGCATAACCCTCGTGAAATGTCGCAAGGATCGTCCATCGCGCCGTAATGCCATAACCCAGATCGATTGGGAACTGCACACTGGTGAGACCGTTGTTGCTGAAGGTTGGCTCCCAGTTGAAGCGGGAGAGGATCTGGCTGGTGGATACCGGCAGCGCGGTAACAAACGTGGCGGGCGCCGCATATGCGGCCGCGGTAAGGAGCAGCGCGGTGACTGCAACCAGAGTGGATTCGGCAACCCGGTGCAAACGGCAAGGAAGCCTGCGTCCGGTGGTTTTCGCGTCGGGAGATTGTTCGATTTGCATATCAAGCCTGTTCTTAGCGGAAGCCGGAAGGCTGCTAATGACTTGATTGCAACAGGAGCGGGCATGGGAGTGCTTGGAGAAACTTGCTCCGGCGGTACTATCTTGCGAACATCTTTTCGTTGTGATGGCCGCGGTAGCTCTGGGGGGGAACGCCGGTGGCTTTGCGGAACATTTTGCTGAAATGGCTGTGGTCGTTGAAGCCGCTCTCGATGGCAACATTCATGATGCTGCTCCGTCCTCTCAGTAAGAGATGCTTGGCACATTCGACGCGCTGGGCCAGAACGTACTGATGGGGTGAAAGTCCTGTGGAGGTTTTGAAGAGCCTGGCAAAGTGGTAGCTGCTCATACCGGCAACAGCAGCAATCTCCGTCAGGGACAAAGACTCTGCCAAGTTGGCGGCAATGTACTCCAGCGCTCGATTGAGCCTGCCCTTGGGCAGGCCGCCCTTTGACGATGGCGGCGAGAGCGCGGCGTCGCTGAAGTGTTGCATCAAGTATTCGGAGATCGCCAGGCCCAGCAGTTCTCCATAGATGCGGCCAGTCTGGAAGCCATTCGCCGCCTCCGCTTCCAGGTTGCGCACCAGGAGTTCCAACTGCTTATCTTGAAAGTGCCAGCGAGACGGAATCTGAAAGGAGGGCCGTTCATTGCCGCCCCGCGTCATCTCTGTCATGGAGGCGGGGTCGAGAGACACCACAATTCGTGTAGAGTCGCCGGCGAAGACCATCGAATCCGACGTGCCCTGGGCATGCAGCATAAGGCTGGAGGCGCGCATCGTCTCCGTTCCGCTCCTTCCCTCCGCGGACCAGCGGACCCGGCTAACGCCTGCGGTTTGGAGATGGAGGCAGTGTGTAGGGTGGAAATGCCGCGAAACTTCCAAGGCGGAAAACGCGTGCCTTTCGATCGTGACTCCCGGTGCGACAATGGCGGCGGTGGCGGTCCTGTCTCCGGGGTTGCTAGCGGGGATCATGGGCATCGTCCGCCCGCCTCGAATGATCATGATGCGTCGGGCGAGGTTTCGTTCAGGCGATTCGGCGTCGTCGTTTCGTTGACCCGGTTGCGTCGGTTGTTGCTGAGCCATGAGGAAAGATCCTCAAGTTTCGATGCCCCGGGGGGAGGAACGATTCCAGGATTTCAATGTGGCCAGTTTCCCCATGGCTGGTAGACGGAAACGGTTCGTTGGGGGGAGTTTTGCTTGGAATGCTCGATTCCGCAGGCCTCCCGGAGAAGGGGAGCATTCGACACAAGCCCGAAAAGCCCCTACTCCAAAAGTCCTTGCATTCGTCATGTATGCTCAACGGCTAGCTGCTCGCCCGAGAGGCGGGACCGGTTTTAGCGGCGATGGAACACTGAGGCGCGCCGTCCACTCTCGACGGCGGCGAGTGCAGGTACGCCTTGTATGATAGCCAACTCCGCTACATCGCTCCGCTCAGGTTCTCCGGGCCAAACGGGGAGCGAGCGATCGGGTCCACCTTCGGCAGGGCGGCTGCTGTTCGCGGTCGCAAGTTTGGCCGGCTCGTGTTCGTCCATCTTCCCCTGCTAGCGGCTCGTGCGATAGGCTCTGTTTACGGCGGCTTTCCTGCGTAATAGAGCTTGCAGCCTATGTTTTTCCAGGATCCTGTCGAACCGCCGCATTACGATTTGTCGCTGCGGGACTTCCTCCCAAGGCGATGCGCGCGAACGACTTCCAACGTTTTCCCCATCTCAGGAGTGTCATGCGTAATTTAATCGGCTCGTTGGCGCGGCGGCTTCGTGCGGCAGCTCTGCCATTTCTCGCCGCCATCGCTTTCCCTGCTGTCATCGCCGCTCAGTCAGCGCAACCGATGACTGTTCCGACGCTGCGCCTTCGCCCGCCATTCCTGCCTCTCCAGCAGTATGGGCCCTACAACGCGCACATTCTCGCCGGGGGTAGGGGACTGACCAAATCCTTGCCGGCGCGCGACCCGATTCTCCAGGCATTCACCCCCTGGACGCTCTCCGCTTGGATCAAGCTCTCTTCCGTCACCCCATCCACGGTCTGGATTGCGGGCGCCGGCGATCCATTTTCCGAGGACTACCGCTTTTTCGCCCTCGCGGACGGAAAGCCCGTCTTACGGACCGGAAGCAACCAACAACTGGTTGTGGGCGAGACGATCCCTCGCCAAAGATGGCATCTGCTGACGGCGACCTTCGACGGCGTCTTCACGCGTTTCTATATCGACGGCGTGGAGCAGGCGCACGGCGAGTTGAAGATGGCGGCCATTGCGCCGCAGTTGATGCTGGCTCCGGTGGAAACCTCCGGCTCTCCTCCCACGCCTCATTTTGGCGGATACATTGCGGAGTTCTCGCTCGCCCGCGGTGTTCTCTCCCCCGAACGCATTGCGGCCCTGGCGCGGGAGAAGCCGCAGCCGGATCTGATTGACTTTGAGGAGGGCTCCAAGCCCTGGCCGCTCCAGGTCGTCCAGTACGCGGGCAACACCGCGCCTCAGCCGCCATGGACCATGCCGAAGCAGAATGCTCCTTTCAGCCCGCCGGTGGTCCAGCCCGCGCCCCCCACAATCACAACTCTGGTTCCAGACTCGGCCGGCAGTTGGACGTTGCGCGGAGGTTGGCAGCTTGCGGTCGCCGCGAAGGTCGCTGACTCGCCCCAGGCGATCTCCACACCGGGATTCAGCACCGCCGGATGGATGGAGGCGACCGTGCCGGGTACGGTGCTGACCACCATGATCCGGCGCGGTATCTACCCCGACCCTTACTATGGCCTGAACAATCTCGACATTCCGGAGAAGTTGAACCGGCAGAGCTACTGGTATCGCGTCGAATTCAAGGCGCCTCCTTTGCACGGGCGTCTCCAGGAGCGTTTGCTCCTGGACGGCATCAACTATCACGCGGAGGTCTGGTTCAACGGCCACAATCTGGGCCAGATGACGGGAGCGTTCATCCGTGGATTCTTTGACGTCACCGATCTCCTTCACGCTCACGGAGAGAACGTTCTGGCGATTCTGATCTCTCCTGTGCCGCATCCGGGAATACCGAATGTGCAATCCATCGCATTGGGTTCCGGGTTGAATGGCGGGGCCATGGAGTTGGATGGCCCCACGTTTCTGGCGACTGAGGGATGGGACTGGAACCCTCCCATGCGCGACCGGGACACAGGACTGTGGCAGGATGTGCATCTACTGGCTTCGGGTCCGGTCTCGATCGGCGATCAGCAGGTGATCACGCAGCTTCCATTGCCCGACACTACGCAGGCTAACATCACCCTCAACGTCCCTTTGGAGAGTAGCTCCGCCAAGCCCGTCACAGGCGTGCTGACGGCGCAGTTTGGGAGCGTGGAGGTTCATCAGCGCGTGACGGTTCCTCCAGGGGGCATCACCGTACATCTTTCGCCCAGGGAGTTCCCGGCCTTGCACCTGGAGCATCCACGGCTCTGGTGGCCCAATGGCTACGGCAAACCGAACCTGTATCGCCTGACCACCACGTTCACCACAGCCGGCGCGCCTCCCAGCAAGAAGAGTCTTCGCTTCGGGGTGCGCGAGATTACCTATGCAATCAGTCTGCTGGATAACCACGGCGCGCTGCGCCGTGTCGTGTACGACCCTACGCTGGGCCGCAAGGACGCTGAGCCGCAGGTGAATGTGACCCATGCCGGCATGAGGCAGGTTCCTGGGGGGTGGGCTGCCTCGATTACGGCCGGCGACGACAACTCCCCGGCCCTCCATACCCTGACCGATACGCGCGCGACGCCGTATCTCTCCATCCTGGTCAACGGTGTACCGATTGCCATCCGAGGCGGAAGCTGGGGGATGGACGACTCCCGGAAGCGGGTCTCACGCGCGCGGCTGGAGCCCTTTTTCCGTTATGAACGCGATGCCCATCTCAACATCATCCGCAATTGGCAGGGACAGAATACCGAGGAGACGTTTTACGATCTGGCCGACGAATACGGCATGCTCGTGTGGAACGACTTCTGGGAGGTCACAGGCGATTCGAACGCGGAGGCGGAAGATCCGCAGCTCTTCCTGGCCAATGCCAAGGATACGATTCTGCGCTTTCGCAACCATCCTTCCATCGCGATGTGGTGCGGACGGAACGAAGGGGTTCCGCAGCCCATCATCAACCAGGGCCTGATCAAGTTGACGCATGTTCTGGACGGCGCCCGCTATTACTCACCTTCCTCCAACCAGATCAACCTTTTGCCCAGCGGTCCCTACTCTTATGAACCGCCGGCGGATTATTACTCCACTTTGGATCAGGGATTTGCGGTGGAAGTGGGAGTTCCATCCCTGCCGACCCTGGAATGGTTCAGCCGATGGCTCCCGAGTGCCGATCGCTGGCCCATCTCCGACGACTGGGCTTACCACAACTGGCATCCGTACAGCTCTTTCACCCGGACCATGGAGAAGGAGTTCGGCGCGGCCAACAGCCTGCGCCAGTACGTTCGCGAGGCGCAGATGATGAACTATGTGGACTTCCGCGCGCTCTTTGAAGGATTCAATGCGAAGCTGTGGAGTCCAAATACCGGCCGGCTGCTCTGGATGACGCAGCCGTCGTGGCCCAGCATGTTGTGGGGCATCCTTACCTCCGACGGCGACACGCAGGCATCCTATTACGGAACCAAGGAGGCGTGCGAGCCGATCCATGTGCAACTGGACCCGGCAAACAATCAGGTGCAGGTGGTGGATACAACACGAAATTCGCTCCATCAGGTAAAGGTGGAGGCCAACGTGTACGGGCTGCAAGGAAACCTGCTGCTGCACCGCGAGATCACTCTGAATGCGGAATCCGACAATGTCACTCCCGCCATGCAGCTTGCGCTCGATCCGCTGATGGGAAATTCCACCGTCTTTGTGAAGCTTTGGCTGTATGCCGGTGATGGCTCTTTGCTCTCGCAGAACTTTTACTGGCGCGCCGCATCCGATGCCGGATATCGCGCGCTGGATACGCTGGCTCCCGCGCCGGTCATGCTTACGGCCCAGCGAGTCCCGGGGGCGGACGCGCCCGAGGAGCAAAGGATTCAGGTGCGGATGAAGAATGAGGGTTCAATACCGGCGCTGAATGTCAAACTGGGCGCTTTCAGGGAGTCGAACGGCGCTGAGATCCTGCCGGCCTTCTACAGCGACAATTACATCTCCTTGCTGCCCGGAGAAGAGCGGACCGTGACCGTTGATATTCCTGCTGCGGATGCAAAACTTCGGCTCCGCTTGAAGCTACGCGGATGGAATGTGGTTAAGACGTCAGTGGCTCTGGCTCCATAGCGCATAGCTTCCGCGAGCAGGAGGAATCCGGCGGCTCGACGTTTCCAGGCAGCCGTTGACCACCTTGTAGCGATTAATCGATTGGGAGCCGTTCGAGTCCCTCAGCCCACCGGCCGGGTGGAGTCAAGAGACTGAGCACCACACGTCCATCGCCCATGCCATAAAACTCGCCCGGCTGCACCAGCACCCCGCGGTCCAGAGCCGCAAGAGCGAATTCTTGATCTCCCACAGTTCGCGGAACGCGCAGCACGGCCGTCCAGCCGCCTTGAATCGCCAGCCTCTGGGCGCAACTTCCGCGCAGCCGGCGATCGAGCGACTCCAGATTGCTATGCATCCGCTGCCGGATCTGATCCTGCAGCGAATGACGGGCCGCCAGCCACGCGGGCATGGCATGCTGGATCGGAGCGTTCATGGAAAGGAAGGTGTCGGCGATCACCTCGATGCGATCCATAGCGCTCCGCAACTCAGGGGAAGGGCCGCAGGCGGCGATCCAGGATGCCTTCATCTGCGGCAGGCCGCAGACCTTGCTCAGCCCGCTCAGGACGAACGTGAGACACTCCGGCTCTGGGATCCTGGACGTCACGAAGCTGGGCGCTGCCGCATCAAGAGGGTAGTCGCGAAAGACCTCATCGACGATAAGCGCCAGTCCCCGCTCCGCGCAGATGGTCTGCAAAGCTTCGCGCTCGCCGGCGGAGACGTAGTTGCCCGTCGGATTGTTGGGGTGTACCACCAGGATCGCTCGGGTCCGATCGGTGATGGCGGAACGCAGGCCATGAAGGTCGATGGACCACCCCTGTCCGGCGTCGATTCCGGCGTCTGAACTCAGATGAGTGCCGGCATCCGATTTCATGGTGTGCGGCGCGTTCGGATCGTAGAAGAGCGGATACTCTCGAAGCTCCACATCGTCCAGGCGCGCAATGTAATCAAACAGTGGGTAGCTGGGACGAGCCACCAGCACCTCGTCGCCGGCGTTGCACAGCAGACGGAACAGGAAGCTATAGGCTTCGCTGGTGCTTGTCGTCAGGCAGATCCGCTCAGGAGGCACTGTGGCCCCTGCGTCGCCGTAGTAGCCGCTCACCGCTTCCCGGGCTTTCATCATGCCCAGAGGGTCCGGATCGTATCCGATGGCGTCAGAGTGGTGCAGGGGCAAAAGCACGCTCGCTGCATCGTAAGCAAAGCCGCAGTGGGTAGGGTTGGAGAGGGTAAGATCGACCGGCGCAAGCCTTGCGGCGCGGCGGCGGCGGACCGCCGCCGCCAGTTCGTTCTCAACCAGGTTCCAGTTGGTCCGCGTAGAGAATTTCATCCGCTCTGCACTCAGTCTCTCACGCATCAGAACCATCCGCTCCGGTTCTCAGGCAGTTGCTTTGGCGGCCAGGCAGGTTGTCGCGACGCCTGCCGCCTCCGGCGAGCCTGGAGTTGGATGAGAGACAGTGGACCAAAGGCAATGGACGCCGGCGTCTCGCAAGATCTCAGGGTGGAAACCATATGATGGAGATGGACCGGCTCCGCGGACCTGTGTGGCGCGCC
>JAKAQS010000112.1 GCA_021819585.1 Acidobacteriota bacterium | reverse complement strand
CGATCTCAATGACCAGATACGGCGGCGCATCAAGGAGGGCCGCTGGGAGGTGGTGGGCGGAATGTGGGTTGAGCCGGACCTGAACATCCCCAGCGGCGAGAGCCAGGTCCGCCAGCTTCTGGTCGGCCAACGCTTCTTCAAAAAAGAGTATGGAGTCACAGCGCGCATCGGCTGGAATCCGGACAGCTTTGGGTACAACTGGCAGTTGCCACAGATCTACAAGCGCAGCGGCCTGGATTACTTTGTCACCCAGAAGATGCACTGGAATGACACCAACCAGTTGCCCTTCCGGCTCTTCTGGTGGGAATCACCGGATGGATCCAGGGTGCTGACGTACTTTCCCACCGACTACGTCCACCTGGACCTGAATCCAGCCCGCATCTCGGCGGACTTCGCCGAGACTGCGCAGCGCAATCCGGCCACTGTGGAGCAACTGGACCTGTTTGGCGTGGGTGACCACGGCGGAGGTCCCACTCGGGCCATGCTGGACCAGGGAGTCCACTGGATGGATTTGAGCTCCAAAGCCGACTCGGCGCTTCCGGAGATGCGCTTCAGTACAGCGCAGAGTTACTTTGACGAGGTTCAGAAGCATCTGAACCCGGATTCTCCCACCTGGGACTACGCTTCGATCGCCAAGGGCTACACCGCTCCGCCTGCCGGCCCAAACGGGGAGATGGGAATTCCTACCTGGAAGGATGAACTCTATCTTGAATTCCATCGCGGCGTTTTCACCACCCAGGCGGCCCACAAGCGCAATATTCGCCACAGCGAGACCCTGACGCTCAATGCGGAAAAGCTGGCCTCGCTGGCATGGCTGGACGGGGAGGCGTATCCGGATGCGATCCTGAACCGGACTTGGGAGAAGATCACGTTCAACGAGTTCCACGATCTGGCTGCCGGCTCCGGCATTGCGGTCATCTATCGCGATGCGGCCAACGACTTTACCCAGGTTTACAACGCCGACCACAACATCGACCGGGCTGCGCTCGGCGCCCTGGATGCCCGGATTGACACGCTTCCGATCGCAGGCGCAGCCAGATCCACGCCCATCCTGATCTACAACACCATGGCCTGGCCGCGATCGGAGACGGTCAAGTTGAGCTTTCAGCTTCCGGAAGCCGCTGCCGGCATCCGGATTCTGGACACGAGTCACCGTCCCGTCCTGACCCAGGTGATCTCCAGGGATGCGGCTACCCATCAGTTCACCGTGCTCGCTCAGGTGAACCATGTTCCTGCGATGGGCTATACGGAGCTTTATGCGGAGCCGGGTTCCGCACAGTCGCCTGCCGGCCGCCTTAGTTTGCAGCAGACGGCCGAAGCCTATACCCTGGCCAATGACCACCTGAAGCTGGTCATCGACCGGCACAGCGGCTGCATCACCAGCCTGACGACAGGGGCTACAGAGTACATCGCCGCGAACGGCTGTGGCAACCAGCTCCAGACCTTTGTCGACAAGCCGAAGCAGTATGACGCCTGGAACATCGACTACGGCACGCTGGACCATCCGACGCCGATCATGGCGCTGGACTCCATTGCGGTGAGCGAGAATGGCCCGCTGCGCAAGACGATCCGGATTGAGCGCACCTGGGACAAGTCGCATTTTGTTCAGGAGATCTCGCTCGACGCCGACGCCGATGTGGTGCGGGTTGCCAACACCGTCGATTGGCGCGAGACTCACGTCCTTCTCAAAGCCGCCTTTCCGCTGGCGCACTCCAGCAGTCAGGCTACCTACGAGATTCCCTTCGGAAACATCGAGCGGCCGACAACCCGCAATAACTCCTGGGAGAAGGCGAGGTTTGAGGTTCCGGCTCTGCGCTGGGCCGATCTGGGCGATGACACGGCTGGCGTGTCCATCCTGAACAACAGCAAGTACGGTTATGATGCCATCGGGGATCTGCTGCGCCTTACCCTGCTGCGCTCGCCCACCTCGCCTGATCCGGACGCCGACCGCGGCATCCAGCACTTCACCTATGAGATCTACCCTCATCGCGGAAGCTGGCGGGAGGCTCTCACCGTCCGCCGCGGATATGAGTTCAACACCCCGCTGCTGGGCGAACAGGTCTTCCCCCATAGCGGCGAGATGCCGGCCAGTCACTCCTTTATCTCTTTGGACAGCCCCAATGTCACTCTGAGCGCGGTCAAGAAGGCGGAGGACGCCCAGGCCCTGATCATCCGCATGTACGAGTGGGCCGGCAAGGCTACCCAGGTGAGGCTGCATGTGCCGGATGGCGCCACGTACGCAATGGAGACCAACCTGATGGAGGATCCCATCCCCGGCGCTGAGCACCTGCCGTTGCGGGACAATATCGTCACCGTTCCCATCAAACCCTACGAGATTCTCACCTTGGAGGTAGGTTATCCGGTGAAGGAGGCGCAGGTAGGGAAGTAAGAAGTAGACGGAAGGACAGAATGAGGGGGAGGACGGACGATCTCCGGCCTACCCTCCTTCTGTGCGAGACCTCGCAACCAGCCTGCCGTAGCTATTCCTTCGCGTGATTTTTCGATATGACTTTGCACGCGGTTTTGTCTGTCTTCGCCATGCGAACGGGGAGCATCGAGAGACCCCGAGTTGTATGCTGGAGGCTGATCGGAACCAATTCGTGATCAAATCTCCTCGTGTCCTTGTCACCCGTTCGTCCCGGCAGGCATCGCAACTGGCAGACCAACTCCGCGCCGCAGGAGCAGAGCCGATCCTCATTCCTGCCATCGAACTCGCAGAGCCCACCAGCTACTCTGCGCTCGATCAGGCTCTGGAGCGTCTGGAGGCGTTCGATTGGCTGCTCTTTACCAGCGCCAACGCCGTGGAGTTTTTCGCGCGCCGTATGGCGCTGGTTCGTACCGGGCTACCCTCCGGGCCCAAGGTGGCTGCGATCGGAGCGGCTACGGCTCACGCCCTTGAGGCTGTGGGCTGGCGCGCTGATTTGATACCGCCCCAGGCAGTCGCGGAGTCTCTGGCGGAGGCGCTTCTGCCCCATGCGCGCCGTCCGGATGGCTCTGCTTCGCACCTGCTTCTCCTGCGCGCCGAAGTGGCCCGGGAGATCCTTCCCGACACCCTTCGCAGCGCCGGCGCCGAGGTCACCGTGGCGCCGGTCTACCGAAACATCGTCCCTGAGAGATCCATCGCCGCCATGGGAGAGATCTTCTCATCGCGAGCGCAGTGGCCGGATGCGATTACCTTCACCAGCAGCTCTACGGTTACCAACCTGCTTGTTCTGCTGGAGACCGCAGGCCTCCGCCTCCCGCAGGAGATCCCGCGAATCTCGATTGGTCCGATCACCAGCCAGACGTTATGCGACCTTGGCCTTCCGCCCCACGCCGAGGCGGCGGAGCCGAATTTGAAAAGCCTGGTAGCTGCCGTCATGGAAAGATGGGGGCAGCAGGAGCAGACCCGGGATTCCATTGAAAGACAGCGTCTTGGCCAATAGGCTACCCAAACCATAGCGCGTCTTGGTGGGGCGTTCCACACTCTCCGGCGCCTCGCTCGCCGCTTGAGCGAGCCTCTTCTGCAAACTCTGAAACACCTACTTGCCAATGAGAATTTGGATGGGGGTAGAATCCTCCATGAAATGGAATGTTTTCAGCAACTTTCGGCCATATGTTGGGTTTGCGGCGGTGCCGGGAGCTTCTGAAAGCCTGCTTGGTGGGTACGGAGCAGGGTTTGGGTGAGCGAATTATACAGATTTTCATATTATAGTCCGCATCATTATGAAAACAGGAATGAAAGCCGCTTCGGCTCCGACGATTTTGGGGGGAAGCGATGCGCAGTCATTTCCGCTATCTCTGTTCTTTTCTTTACCATTTGCGCATATTTTGAAGAAATTCACACAAATTTCGCTTTGTGCTCGATTTGGCAAATCGCTTGCTTACTTAGGAGTACAGAATCCTGATGCAAGGGGTTGGTGGAGTGTGGGCTACTCGTTCAAAGCCTTTGGAGAGCATTCTGATTTGGCTGTCTCTGATGCCATGATCTTTTCTTTTAGTCACCCAGCGGGTCGGAGGTAAGTGTATGAAGCAGATTGTCGGGAGGCGGATCGGTTGGATCTCGCCCTTGTTTGTTTTAGGCGCCATGTTGCTTTTGCTGCTCTCAGGTTCTACGCTGGGAGCCCAGACTGTGATCTCAGGTGATATTGCCGGCACCGTGACCGATCCCACTGGAGCGGTGATCTCGAATGCTGCGGTCAAATCGGTGAACTTGGGAACCGGAGAGGTGAAGACCGTGAAGACCGGCTCTGCCGGTGACTTCCGGATCGGTTTCCTGCCGCCGGGGCACTACTCCGTGACGATCTCGGCGCATGGCTTTCAGTCGGCGGAGATCAAGACCGCTGTGCAGATTGGCCAGACGGCGGCGTTGAACATCAGCCTGAATGTGGCCAAGGGCTCGACCACCGTCGAGGTGCTGGGCACAGCGATTCCGCTGCTCCAGCCGGAGAACTCCGACATCTCTACGACGATTAGCGAACAGCAGGTTCAGGAGCTGCCCAACCCCGGCGAAGATCTGACCTATTACATCAACCTGACCCAGGGCGTGGTCATGAATACCCAGGGCGGATATGGAAACTCGGAGGCCTTTGGCCTGCCGGCGACGTCCAACAACTTCACCATCAATGGCGCGGAAGACAATGACCCCTTCCTGAACCTGAACAACTCGGGCCCGAGCAACCTGTTGCTGGGCCAGGACGATGTGGCTGAGGTCAGCGTGGTGGCCAACGCCTACAGCGCTCAGTATGGAGTTTTGGGCGGCATCCAGGAGAACATCACCACCCGCTCTGGAACGAATGAATTTCACGGCAACGTGAACTACTTCTGGACCAACGCCTTTATCAACGCGAACGACTTTTTCAACGATCAATCCGGGGCGCCGGAGCCCTATGCCAATGCCAATCAGTGGGCGGCTGCGGCGGGCGGCCCCATCAAGAAGAACAAGCTATTCTTCTTCTTCAACTACGAAGGCCTGGACTTTGAAACTTCGCCGGTGGACCAGACCTACATTCCCACCGCCCTGTACGAGCAGAATCCGGCCGGCACGGTTCAGGCCAACCCGATTCCCCCTGGGTCCAACGCTCCCGCTGGGTCCCTCGGGTACACCGTCACCAACCCGAGCGTGTTGGGCAAAGACGGCGCGTGCGACGACTATACGAGCTCTCTCTACGCCAACGGGAACGGCAACGAATGCGGCTTTTATAACACGATGTTCAAGCTCTGGGCAGGAGCCCCGCGGGCTTCGACGGCAACCGCCTCCGGTGTTCAGCCCGCTGGAACTACTGCGTTAACATCGAGCACGGGGGTTCCGCTTACCTACATCTTGCCCGACGGGTTGACCTACTCCAACGTCGTCACTGAGTCACCCAGAGACCATTTGAAGGAGCAATTGACTACGGTCCGGGTCGATTACACCATCAGCCCCAAGGACCAGGCGTTCATTCACTACAAGTACGATTACGGCGTTCAGCCGACCTACGTGGATCCGATCAACCCGGTGTTCAACGCGCAGAGCAAGCAGCCGGACGATGAAGGGCAGCTTGAAGAGACGCATATCTTCACCCCCAACCTCGTCAATCAGTTCATTCTCTCCGGCATGTGGTACAGCGCCTACTTCCTGAGTGACAACGCGAAAACGGCGCTGTCGGCCTTTCCGTATGATTTAGACATGGGTGACGGCTCTTTCAGCAATCTAGGCAACGACGAGGATGCATGGCCGGAGGGACGCAACGTCACCCAGTACCAGATCAACGATGACTTGAGCTGGACGAAGGGCAAGAACTCCATGGCCTTCGGCGTGCTCTTCAAGCGCGACGATGTTACTGATGCCGATCTTGGAGTCCTTACGGTGCCCTTGGGGTATGAATTTGGACCGGCAGAGGGAGCGTTCTCGTCCTTCGATTACTTCAGCGCCGGAACCATGCTGGAGGGCATCGAGAACTTTCCCCAGCGGTCGAGCGAGCCGATCCGCCTCTATAACCTTGGCTTGTATGCGCAGGATCAGTACAAGCTCAAGCCGAATCTGCAGTTGACCGCCGGTCTGCGCGTGGAGCATAACTCCAACGTGGTGTGCGTCATCGACTGCTTTGACTATCTGCCCAACAGCTACGAGAACGTGACCGCCGGTCTCTCAACTCCATACAATCAGATCCTCTCCACCAATTTAAGGACCGTCTTCCACAACTACCAGAAGATTACGGTCGATCCGAGGGTCGGCTTTACCTTTTCGCCGCAGGGAGATCCGAAAGCTGTGCTCCGCGGCGGTTTCGGCATCTTCACCGACATCTTCCCGGGAACGATTGCGGACTCGATGTTAACCAATGCGCCGCTGAATCCTGAGTTTGTGAGCCTCTTCAATCAGGATGATCCGTCGGTTGCGGGTAGCTTCACCGGAAATCTGGCTACGACGGACAGCTACTTCAAAACAGGTTTCGCCAGCGGTTTGAGCTACAACCAGCTCTCCACGGAAGACCCCAACTTCACCCAGCCCAATGTGCTCAATCCCGATGACTCGATTCACTATCCGACCTACGAGGAGTGGAGCCTGCAGTGGCAGCAGCAGATCGGCAAGTACGACAGCTTCCAGGTGGGCTACGTCGGCAACCACGGCTACCATGAGCCGGTGGAAGATAACGGCGTCAACGCCTCGGAGTCGGGCTCGGCGATCCCATTCTCCGGGCTGCCGGCCAATCCGGCGCTACCATCCTTTGATGAGGTCACGGAGGTCGGAAGCATTGCCATCTCGAACTACAACGGACTGCTCGCAACCTACAAGCACGAGTCAGCGATGGCGACTGTCTCGGTCAACTTTACCTGGAGCCATGCGATGGACGAGATTTCGAATGGTGGAGTTCTGCCCTTCGGAGGAAACATCATCAGTCCCATCGACCCGTTCAACCTCAGGCTACAGAACTACGGCAACTCCGATTACGATATCCGCAAGAACCTGGACGGCTACTACCTGATCCATATCCCGTACTTCGGCGGACCCAGGATCCTCACCGACAAGTGGGATTTCGGTGGCAACTTTTTCTGGCACTCCGGCTTCCCGTTCAGCGTGACGGATAGCACCGCCACCGCCGAGGTGAATAATACCGGCTCCTATGGCGGTACGCTGCTGGCGGTTCCGGTAAGCGCCAATATTCCCATGCATTGTGGAAGCTCGGCTGCCAACCCCACCACTCCGTGTCTGACGGCTTCAGACTTCACGGATCCGACCGGATTCGGGGGACAGCGCCGCAACCAGTTTACGGGCCCCGGCTACTTCGACATCGACTTCAACATCCTGAAGGGGTTCAAGGTTCCTGGGACGAAGATCGCTATGCTCCAGCTTGGCGTCCAGGCCTACAACGCCCTGAACCACCCCAACTTTGCCAACCCGGTCTTCGACGTCAGCAGCGCGCAGTTCGGGCAGATCTTGAGCGATGTTAGCCCACCGACCAGCGTCTATGGGTCGTTCCTGGGTGGCGATGCGGCGCCTCGAATCGTCCAACTGACGGCGCGTTACACCTTCTAAATGTTGTTTCTTTTCATGCCCCGGATAGAGGACTTGGGCCTCTATCCGGGGCAATTTGTTTGCACGCCAGTGTCGGCCTGCCCTGCCCTGACCGCTTCAACCTGGAAACGAGCGTGCCGGCGCATCGGCATTCCCGTAGGAGACGGGTAAGGCATTCTTTTCTGAGGGAGCCCCTCTGGAGAGTTTCCGTAGAGGAGAGTCTTCCCCAACGGAAGACGCCAATCCCATTCCCATGGGATAACGATTCGTGGAAAGTTTGCCGAGCTTTCTGACACGCAGGAGATTCACGAAGCGTTCTGCGGCTTGAATCCGACCAGTTGCATCGCCTGAGCGCACTCCGGGTTGCTCATGAAGGTCGTCCAGATCAGCCCGGTGCGCAGGTTCTCCGCCATGAGCACACTGATCCCCTGATCGATGCCCAGTACATCCTGGCAATACCAGTTCGCCGAGGGGTGAAAGGCATCCACGAATCCGTATCGGCGCCATGCCCCGGACCCTCCCCAGTCGGCTTTGAGAGCCTCGAGCATCGAAAGACACTCATTGGGCAGAAAGGGCAGCGAGCCCGCCGCGGCGCAGGGCACTACCGTGCCGTCGATGGGGCCCTGCGCCGGCGGTCCGCCCCAGGCCGTGTAGCCTCCCACGTAATCCGAGGAGGTGATGCCCCAGTAGTCCTGCGTATACCAGGGATCTTGCGGCGACGGATACCCCAGACAGAACGTCTCATGGGCCTGGGTGGCCGTGATCGAATTGTTGAAGTAATTGGCGTAGGCGTCGGCGACGTTGCGGAAGTCGAACCATGCCTGGGAGTACTGCTGGGTGAAGAGCGGATCGCTGTTGCTGCTGATGTAGGTGTATCCCTCATAGGTGAGCAATGGCCGCGAAAAGTTGTTCCAGTAGGAAGGAGCGATGGGATGGGTGGGTGATCCGATAGCAAGCAGGTAAAGCATCATCAGTTCGCAGTAGGTGTTGTAGTAATAAGGCCCAAAGCCGCTTGAGGGGTACCATGCCTCGGCGAAGGTCGACTGGCCATTGAGCATCCACGGCCAGTTGACCCGTTCATAGATCTGCGTGGCGAGCGAAGTGATGGTTGCGTCGTTAAAGTAGGCTCGCGCGGTGAGCGCGCCGCAGATCAGGATGGAGGTGTCGATGGACGACACCTCGGAGCCGGAGAGCGGCTGACCGGTGTTTACGTCGTTGAAGTGATAGAAGAAGCCGTTTTCGTTGGGCATGGAGTTCAGGTAAAAGTCCAACGTGGTCTGTACGCGCTCTATGATCTGGGCCTGGGGCAGATAACCCCGCTGGCCGGCGATACATAGCGCGCTCAGGCCGAAGCCTGTGGCGGCGATGCTGGATTCGTTGGTGCTGGTGTCCATGGCTCCGTTGAGGTCATAGCCGGCGTGGTCGAGCACTTGACCGTTGTCAGGGCTGGCCTGTTCCCAGAAGTAGAGGCAGCCCTGCTGTTCGATCTCGTCAAGAAAGGACTCATCGGCCGCGGAGGGTGAGAAGGTTCCAACCGGCAAGTTGGGTGGCCAAGCGGACTCGGATGAAGCGGATGTCGATTGCGATGCGTTTCCGCCGCAGCCGGCTGCGGAGAACAAAGCCCCTCCAGCCACCGCTCCCATGGTGCGGAGCAGACTCCGGCGGCTTATCGCCGGTGCTTTCTCTCTTCTACACATGATCTCCTCCGGCATTCCGCGGCGTGAGCTTAAGCCGGCGGCGTCTCCGACAGATACTCAGTGCGCAAACGATTATACTCGGCCCGAGGCTGGGTTCGCATGAGGATGAACGGGAGGGAACTGCGCCGTGCTCCATCGCACCCCCGGAGGGCATCTAAGATTCCGAGAGACCTTCCTGTGGGAAAGTGTGTCGGCGGCGACGCGCCGGCGTGTTTTGATGGAGGGGCCGGCGAACGATGTGGGGACGCAGCGGGACACCAGCAGGAAAGGAACTGTACCTTAAGGGGAGGAGATCAGCATGAGCGAATGGGTACAACTGAAGGCGGCCGATGGCCACGAACTATCCGCATACCTGGCAAAGCCGGAGGGAGCGGCGAAAGCAGCTCTGGTGGTGGTGCAGGAGATCTTTGGGGTCAACGCCCACATCCGCGGCGTGGCCGATAGCTTTGCCAGGGAGGGCTATCTGGCCATTGCGCCGGCGCTCTTTGACCGCTTTGAGCGGGGGGTCGAACTCAGGTACGAGGGCGCCGACATGCAGCGCGCCTTTGGCTTTTACCAACAATTGAAACCAGAGACGACCTTGCTGGATGTGGCCTCGGCGTTTCAACACGTGCAGGGCGGCCACAAAACCGGCGTCATTGGCTACTGTTATGGGGGTTTGACGGCATGGATGAGCGCAACCCGCGGGCCGGCAGCAGGAATGCGGCCGGACTGTGCGGTGGGCTACTACCCTGGAGGAATCGGCGGCGTGGCTTCGGAGAAGCCCAGTTGCCCCGTGCTGCTCCACTTTGGAGAAAAGGATACGCACATAGGCTCTGAGCAGATTGACGCGGTGCGAAAGCAAAACTACCCGGATGTCACGATCTTTGTCTACCCTGAGGCGGAGCACGGATTCAACTGCGACGCTCGCGGCAGCTTCTCTCCCGCGGCAGCCCAGCTGGCGCGGGAACGCACGCTGCAGTTTCTGGGGAAGCATCTACTGGGCTAGCCGACATCGGGGCGGAATCGAACAAAGACTGTGATTGGGCTCCCAGTTCACAGAGGGGACTGGGAGCCGGATTTCGATGCGCGGCGTCCGGCTCCAGAGTCTCCGCATGATATTCTTTAGGTGGAAACTACGATCAAGTAGACTCATAGAAGATCAGGAGCAAGACCCGCCGTGTTGGCAACAGCGAAGAAGACAGAGATTATTACCAAGTTTCGCACGCATGATTCGGACACTGGAAGTCCCGAGGTGCAGATTGCGATCCTCAGTGAACGAATCGGTGAACTCACCGAGCACTTCAAGACCCATACCAAGGATCATGGCTCGCGCCGTGGTCTATTGATGCTGGTGAGCAAGCGTCGCCGCCTGCTTGACTACCTCAAGAAGACCGATTCGGATCGCTACCGTGACGTCATCGCCAAGCTGGGTATCCGCAAATAGTCCATTCCGGATGCTACGGATTGGTCCGCTCCGAGTCCGGATGCCAAGGGTTCGGGATCGCCAATGCAATCCTGGAAGGGACGAAGGGGATGCCACAGGAGTTCGCCCGAGATGGTGCGAAGCCGGGAGTGGTGAAAGATTGAATCCGCAGACGGTCATCGATGGGATGGAGGCAGGCGAGAGCGTCTCCATCCTCTCTCCTTCGCAGGCAAGCGTCCTGCGGCGCTGTTCCGTTCGCAGCCAGAAACCATAGAGCCCCGGCCGAAGCAGCTTCGACGGGGCTTTCGTCTTGGCGGATCCGGATCGATGGTCCGTGCAGGGCGGCGAAAAGGCTTATACGAAGAGCAAAGATAGAGAAAACGAGGAACATCTATGAAGCAGGAAGTGACAGTAGAGCTTGCCGGCGGCAAGCGGATTCAATTTGAGACCGGGCGTATCGCCAAACAGGCCTCCGGAGCTGCCTTTACCACCAGTGGCGACAACGCCGTGCTGGCCACGGCCGTGGCCTCCCCCGACCCCAAAGAGGGCATCGACTTCTTCCCCCTTACGGTGGAGTACCGCGAGTTCACCTATGCTGGCGGCCGCATTCCCGGCGGCTTTATCAAACGCGAGGGGCGTCCCAGTGAAAAGGAGATTCTCACCGCGCGTCAGATCGACCGCCCGATTCGCCCGCTGTTCCCGGAGACGTTTCGCAACGAGACGCAGGTGGTGGCCTTTGTATACTCGGCGGATCGGGAGAACGATCCGGATGTGCTGGGCATCAACGGTGCGAGCTGCGCTCTGGCGCTTTCCGATATTCCCTTTCACGGCCCGGTGGGCGCGGTTCGTATCGGCTTCATCGATGACCTGTACGTGGTGAACCCGACTTACTCTGAGCGTCTGGCCGGCAAGCTCAACATCATGGTGGTCGGCACCAAAGATGGGATTGTCATGGTGGAGTCGGGCTCCTCGGAGGTCTCCGAGGAGGTGGTTGTCGGCGCCATCGAGTTCGCCCACGTCGAGATCAAGAAGATCGTTGCCGCCATTGAGGATCTTGTCAGCCGCGCCGGCAAGGCCAAGCGGCAGGTTCCTGAAGTTGCAATCGACCAAGAGTATCTGGGGGCTCTTCGGGCCAAGATCGGCGATCGCCTCCAGGATGCGCTGGATACCCAAAAGTATCCGAAGTTTGAGAGCTACGCCAAGGTCAAGGAGATCAAGGACCAGCTCAAGAAGGAGCTTCCGGCCGACGATGCCGAGGCGGCCAAGAAACTCTCCAAATACTTTGAGATTCTGCGCGAAGCCATCTTCGGCGAGCGGCAGCTCAACC
>JAKAQS010000111.1 GCA_021819585.1 Acidobacteriota bacterium | reverse complement strand
CGGTGCCGGAGTGGCCGAGCTTCGTGGCCAAATTCTTCGCTCTTCTCGCTGCGATTGTCTCCATCCTCGCTCTGGTGCTTTGCGTTTCCGTCATCGTTCAGGCCTTCGACCACTACACGCGCTTCCAGATCGGCCTCTATGTGGACTCGCTGCTCTTTCACGTCATGGTCAGCTTTGCCTTCTTCACCGCGCTGGCCTTCTTTGTCCACGTTCTCTCGCCGAACAAATACGTCGGCTACTTTGCCTTCATCGGTGTTCTGGTTGCCAACGCATTCATGTGGCGTCCGCTGCACGTTGCTTCACGGATGCTGGAGTTCGGCTCGCTGCCCACGATGACTTACTCCGATTTCTTCGGCTTCGCGCCCTGGATCGTCTCCTGGCGCTGGTTCGCCGCCTACTGGGGGTTCTTCTGCCTGCTGCTCTCCGTCGTCAGCGTCCTGCTCTGGCAGCGCGGATGCGACACGCGCTGGCGCGCGCGCCTGTTCAACGCGCGGCAGCGCTTCCACGGCGTGGTGCGCGCCGCAGGCTTCTTCGGCCTCGCAGGTTTCCTGCTCACCGGTGCATGGGTCTACTACAACACGGAGATCCTGAACCACTTCGACAGTGAATACCAGGCTCAGCGCCGCCAGGCCGACTACGAGAAGCACTGGAAGAAGTACCAGAACCTTCCCCAGCCGCGCATCACCGATGTGCGCTATAACGTGGCCATCTACCCGCGTCACCGCGGCCTGGTCCTGCATGCGGCCGAGCAAATTCAGAACGAAACCTCGGCGCCGATCTCTCAGGTCTGGTTTACGACCGATCGCAACTTCACCTCGCGCATCGCGCTGCCCGGCGCAAAGCTGGCCACCAACGACACCGAAACCGGCTTCCGCATCTACAACCTGACCACGCCCATGCAGCCCGGCGAACAGCGCACGCTCCAGCTCGACGTCGAAAGCCATCCGCATGGTTTTGAAAACCAGACCACGATGACCGGCGTCGCGCAGAACGGCAGCTTCTTCAACGACACAATCCTGCCGCAGATTGGCTATCAGGAGGACAACGAGCTTACCGATCCCAACGTGCGCCATCGCTTCGGCCTCAAGGAAAAAGACCTCATGCCGAAGCTGGAGGTCAACTGTACCGCCGACTGCGGCAATACCTACATCTCAAATAACTCCGACTGGGTGAACGTCGATACCGTTATCAGCACCAGCCGCAGCCAGACCGCCATCGCGCCCGGTTCGCTCATCCGCTCGTGGGTTCAGGGCAATCGGAACTACTACGAGTACAAGCTGGACCACTTCGCACTCAACTTCTACTCTTTTCTCTCCGCCGACTACACCATTGCGCGCCGCACCTGGATCGCGCCCAACGGACAGACGATCCTGATCGAGGTCTATTATCTGCGCGAGCAGCCGTGGAACGTTCCGCGCATGCTCAACTCCGTCCAGAAATCGTTCGCTTACTACACCGCCAACTTCGGCCCGTACTACCAGCGCGAGGCGCGCATCGTCGAGTTCCCGCGCGTGGCCAGCTTCGCTCAGGCCTTCCCTGGAACCATGCCCTACTCGGAGTCGATTGGCTTCATCGCCGACATTGAAAAGCCCGACGACATTGATATGGTCTTTTACGTCGTCGCGCACGAGATGGCGCACCAGTGGTGGGCGCACCAGCTCATCGGCGCCAATATGGAAGGCGCGACGTCGCTCTCGGAGACGCTCGCCCAGTACTCGGCGCTGATGGTCATGGAGAAGGAGTATGGCCAGAATGCGATGCGCAAATTCCTCCAGTATGAGATGGATGCTTACCTGCGCGCGCGCGGCACTGAACGGCTGAAGGAGCGGCCGCTCATGCGGGTCGAAGCCAGCCAGGGCTACATCCACTACCGCAAAGGTTCCGTGGTCATGTACTACCTGCGGGACATGATCGGCGAGGATCACGTGAACGCCGCGCTGCGCCAGATCCTCGGCGAATTCGGCTACCATGGTGCGCCCTATCCCACCTCCTGGGCGCTGGTCAACGCGCTCTCCGCGCAGACTCCCGCGCAGTACCAGTACCTGATGCAGGATCTCTTCAAGGACATCACCATCTTCTCCAACCGCGCCCTCAGCGCCACCGCCGTCAAGCGACCCGATGGCAAATATGAGGTCACCGTCGTCATCCAGACGCACAAATACAAGGCCGACGCCAAGGGCAACGAGGTTGAAGTGCCGATGAATGACTGGATCGACGTCGGCGCTCTGGCCGCGCCACCCAAAGGCTTCCACTACGGCGCAGTTCTGGCCCGCGAGCGCGTCCACATCGTCAGCGGAAATACGGGAGCGAACAACACCTACAGCTTTGTCACGGATACGCTTCCGGAGAAGGCCGGCGTCGATCCGCTGTTGCTTCTCATCGATCGCATCCCCGACGATAACCTCAAGAAGGTCGACCTTATCTCGAAGAAATAACCCCCTCCCGAGGCCCCGGCGACCCGCGGCAATGCAAACGGCTGCGGGTCTTGCGCCCTTGGCCGGATTTCCACGCATCGCCCACGCCGATGCGCGGTTGCTGCTTCTCGGCAGCCTTCCCCGCTTAGCCTCGCAGGCTCGGCGAACGATGCTGTCCGCAGCCGCAAAACAGCTCCTGATCCATCCGCGCCGCGCCGCGCGACTTCAAAGCCAAAGCGTCGCTATGGCTGCTTGCTCAGGTTGGCGGCTGGATCCCAGCCGTCGCTGCCGCGCAGCCAGACTTCAGGAGCAAACTGCGCAGCCTGGTCCGGGGTCAACTGATGAGAGTAAGGCTCCCGGTGGGAGGGATTCGCGCCCGGCCCGGTGGAGTGAAACTCGGCATAGTAGGCGGTCTGGAGCGAATGGGTCTCTCCGGCGTGCCACTCCATCCAACCGGCGGGCATGATCTGCGGACCCATCCAGGTGTTCAGGTAGATGACGCGGGCATAAGGCCGCCACGGCCTGCCCAGATAGACGTTGCTGACGCCGCGGTCGGCGGTCAGCTTGCAGTCGTTGAAGACGTAGCCGGAGTCCTGGTCCGGAAACATCCGGCTCTGCGCGGTGAGCATTCCTTCCGGGTGCCGATTGCTGTGGATCTCGCACTGGTTGAAGACCGCCTTGGCGTCGCCGAAGATGAAGTCCACATTGCCTTCGATGTAGCAGTGGTTGAAGTACTGCCGCGCGGCGGGGCAGGAGGGCGCCTTGCAGGATGCCGTGCCGGCGTAGAGCGTGTCCTGATTGCCCAGCAGGCGGACGTTGTCAAAGATCTCGCGGTCGCCCCGCACCAGCAGCGCCACGGCCTGCGAGCCCTGAGGAAGCTCGGGGTGGGTGGCATTGAAGTTGTTCTGAAAGGTGATGTTCTGGGCCATAAAGTCGTCGGCCAGAATGTTGACGGTGGAGGAGTGTCCGGTGCCGCCGGAGTCGCCCGCGCTCTTGCCCGCTACGACTACTGTCCGGTCAGCCTGCGGGTACGGGCTGCGCAGGATGACGTGAGGTTTTTTGACCGTAAGGACTTCGTGGTAGATTCCGGGGGCCACGGAGATCAGCCCACCCGTGTCAGGAACGGCATCGATGGCCTGCTGAATGGAGTAGAAGTCGCCGGTTCCGTCGGCGGCTACGTAGAAGGTGTGATCCACGGGTGGAACTTGCTGGTCGAGATGAGGCGCGGTGGAGGGATCGGTGAAGGGTACCAGGGCCGCAGCGCAGGAGAGCGGCTGAGCGGACGCGCTGTTGGTCTCCGCGCTGGGCTCGGAGCGCGGCTGGGCGCTGGACTCCATGGTAATGGTCACGTCCTGGCCCTGGGGCAGCAGATTGCCACGCCGCGGCCCGATGGTGATGGCGGCATCCAGCGCCTGCATGCGGGAGCGAGCGAGTCCCTGAGCTGAGACGTTATCCAGCGTCAGCCCCAGCGGGTGCTGCGCATCCAGTCCGGAGAAGATGTAGTTCCCCGGGGTGAGGACCTCGACGTTGCGCAGGGTGATCTGCTGATAGATCGGCAGCCGGTCGCCGGAGAAGTCCGTGTAATGCGGCGTAATGACGATGGGGTTGGTTGCGTTGCGGATGCAGACGTTCTCATAGGTGATCTGCTGGACGAGGCCGCCGCGGCTGGGATCGGATTTGATGCGGATGCCGTTCTGCGTTCCGTCGATGCTGAGGTTCTTCACCAGCATGTGGTCGACGCCGCCGCTGGTGCCGCTGCCGATGGACATGCCATGGCCGGCGTAGAAGTGATTGTTCAGGATGGACAGGTGGGAGGCGGGGAAGCTTCCGCCGGAGCCGACAGCCACCTCATCGTCGCCGTTATGGATGTTGCAGTGGGTGATGGTGACGTTGGTGGAGGAGCCGGGATCGATGCCGTCGGAGTTGCGTGCTGTGGCTGGGGTGTCGATGGTGACGCCCCAGGCGGTAAAGCCGTCGGCGCCGCGCACCCCGACGTGGCCCCCGGGCGCGTTGCGCAGCGTGATCTCATACAGCGTGAAGTTCTTTACCCGGTTGAGGACGATCAGGTGGGGGACCTTTTGATACAGGTCCAGCAGTTTGGCCCGCATGGCCAACTGCCACCAGGTCACCTTCTGCCCGAGCAGCGTGGCCCCGCCGCGGCCGTCGACCGCCCCCTGTCCCATGATGCCGCTGTTGGCGATTCCGTCGCCCCTGATGAAGGGCTTGCAACCTTCCCCATGCGGCCCCAGAACGCCGCAACTGCCCGGCGCCAGATCGTAAAGCCGCGGGTTGCCGGAGGCGGCCAGCAGCGTTCCCGGGCCAATCACCAGAGTTACGCCGGAGCGCAGCGTCAACGGGCCGGAGAGAAAGACCTGGCCGCCGGCGCCGGACTCCAGCACGACAGCCTTCCCCGCAGAGCACTGATCCATGGCCTGCTGGATGCGAGCAGTGTCCAGATGGTCTTCAGCATCGGCGGGAAGATGTCCGTTGACGGCCGCCTTATCTGCTTGCAGAACGGTGCAGGCTTGGGGAATCCGCGGTTCGGTGACGTGGCGCAGATCCTGCGCATACAGCTTAGATGTCAAAGAGAGAAGCAGCAGAAGATGCGACCAACGAAGGCTGTGCATGGACGGACGTAAGCTCCTGGGGTGCGGGGCGTCATGCCGGGCGGCGGATTTTGGCACACAGTTTTGATAAAGGCGGCCAAGAGGATAGACCACCGACGCCATGCTATCTTTCCGCCAGCGAGGGGGTCAAGGCGTCCGTCGGTCGGGAATAAGACCCGCGAGGCTTCCATGCCGTTCATGAATCATGCAGTTATTTTAGGGAGAGATGAACCAAGATGCCGGAGAGGGCAGCATTGGCGCGATGCCTGGTCTGAGATTGACATGCGCTGCCGGGGGTTGATATGGTCGGAGGCGCGTTGAAGATCAGGTCAGACCTTAAGCGCTGCTCGACCGAGCGTGCCTGCGGCTGGACCGGGGACGAGGCCGTCCTGCCTCGCGTCAGTCTGCTCCGCAGGCTTGCCGGGGAAGAGTGCGGAGGTCTGGCGAGGCCGACAGACCGACTTTCCGCGAGAGCGAGCGCTGGCATTCCATGAAGAATCCTCGATTGAACCGACGCCGTTTCCTTGCCGCGGGGGGGTGCGCAATCGCGGCCGCTCCTGTGGCCGCAGTGGTTCCCTCAGCCTGGGCGGCGCAGACCGCGGACACCCGTGCGGAATCAAAATCGGCAACCAAGCCCGTCCCCAAGGTGACGCTGAACGTGCGCGACTTTGGCGCGGCGGGAGATGGCCGCGGCAAAGATACTGTGGCTTTGCAGGAGGCGGTTGACAGATGCGCTGTGCTCGGCGGCGGGGTGGTTCAAGTGCCCGCGGGGACGTACCTGACCGGGTCGATCGCCCTACGCTCCGGCACGGAGTTGCGTCTGGAGGAGGGCGCCATCTTGCAGGGATCACCGGATCCGGCCGACTACTTTGTGACCCAGGTGCGTTGGGAGGGTAGGTGGATCCAGGGGCACGCCGGTCTGGTCTATGCGATCGATGCCGAGCGGGTGGGAATCGCGGGGCCCGGCCAGATTGCCGGCGACCAGGAGATTGGGAGAAGACCGACAGCGGAGGATCCGCTGCGCCGGCCGGCGCTGATCGAGTTTATCCGCTGCCGCGAGGTGCATCTGGAGGGTTTCTCCACCAGCTACCACCACATGTGGTCGATTCATCCCACGGCCTGTGAGAACGTTGTGGTGCGCGGGGTGACGATCCGCAGCACGGGCGGGAACGGCGATGGGATCGATGTGGACTCCTGCCGGCACGTACGGATTGAAGGCTGCGACATCTCGACGGGCGACGACTGCATCTCGCTCAAGTCCGGCCGCGGCGAAGAGGGCTACAACCTGCATCAACCTACGGAGGATGTGCGGATTACGGATTGCACGCTGGCGGACTCCATCTTCGCCTGCATCGGCATTGGCAGCGAGACCTCCGGCGGCATCCGCGGGGTTCGCATTGAGCGCTGCCGCTTCGCGCACGCGCGCAGCTTCGCGATTTATATCAAGTCGCGTGTCGGCCGAGGAGCGTTTCTGGAGGACATTTTCGCCACGGATCTGGATGCTTCTGGGATGGTGGGAGGATTTCTGCGCATAAATCTGCTCAGCAGCGGTCTGCTGGGGGAGCATCCGGTGCCGGGAGCAGCCGGTATTCCGCGCAGTGGCGACTTCCGCTTCTCCAGAATTCGGGTGGCCGATTGTCCGGTGCTGGTGGACGCGACCAGGATCTCGGCGGAGGAGCCTCTGCAGGGGTTTACGTTCGAGAACGTCAGCGGCACGTGTGAAAAGGGGCTTCTGCTGGCCAACATACGCGATGCGCAGATTCGCAATGTGCATGTAACCGGCTTTTCCGGGCCCCTGATTCACGCCGACAATGTGACGGGCAGCAGCCTGGGGGGCGAGCGGAGATCGTTGCCGGGGTCGGCCCAAAGATCGTCGACCCAAAGATCATAGGACGGGTTGCCGCAAACCAAAGGGCGCGGCCGAAGCCGCGCCCTTTGGCGTAACCGCTCGCTGTGTTGAGGGCCCCAGAGGAGCCACTCGTTTCAGCAATGTCCTACTGATACTGATTGGATTGAGGGTAGGGAGATTGCTGCGGCTGCTGCTGCTCGGTGATGGCAACGGAGCGTTCCAGGTGGAAGGTCAGGTACGTCCCCTGGGGGAGATAGATCTCCTTGTTGCCCGTGAAAGCGCCGCCCGCGGTGCCCGCGCCGGCCCCGGCCAGGCCGCCGATCAAAGCGCCTTTGCCGCCGCCGGCCAGGCCGCCGATCAGAGCGCCCAGCCCGGCGCCGCCACCGGCGAACAGCCCGGTGCGCATGCCTTTACCCTTCTCCACGCGATCCACGGAGGTGGTGGAGACTGGATAGATGCCCCAGCGCGATTGCACACCATCCAGGCGCACCTCAAGGAGGGCAGCGCCCGCGAAGTGGCCCAGTGGCTTGGCGTCAATCACCGTACCCTGGGCGCGAGCCCCCTGGGGGATGATGACCTGGCCGTTCACCACCACATTGTCGACGATGGTAGCGGGGAAGGTCTCGCCGGGCTCGCTGATCTTCGAGCCGAGATCCTGACCGAGACTTATGCGCAGCCGCGTGCCGGCGGGGAGATCGGCCACGCGCGGCGGCGGAGGCGCCTGCTGCGGGTACGGGCCGGACTGCTGCGGGTACGGACCGGACTGTTGCGGATACGGACCGGACGGGGGTCCGGATGGACCACCTTGCCCGGGATAGGCGGAGGGATTTGCGCCGTTGGGGCCCGGCGCCGGAGAGGCTGGTCCATTGGGCGCGACCGAGGGCCCTTCTTGCGGGCCGTTTTGCGGCTGCGACGAGGATTTGCACCCGGCCAGAAAGAGTGTGCCAAGGATCGCCATGGACGCAAATGCCGATGCGGCAGAGAAGAGCAAACTGCGACGGAAGTTCATGAGAATCACTCCAGAAGGGAATGGGTTTGCCGATGGGCGATGGAACAAAACAAGAGGCTCCACTTGAGGGACCTTCAAATTATGTCACTGCCGGGCGGCAAACGGTATTGATTCTTTCGATAAGCCTCTGGCGCGCCAATGGCGAGGCCTGGTTTGGAGCAGCCGAGACAGCCGGATCACCGTCTATGGGGCGCAAGGCGATGGATTGAAATGTTGACGCTGCCATAGGTATCGGGCAAAGACCGGCCGGAGGCAGAGCCCGAGGCCGAGCCGCCTGATCATGCCTGCGCGAGCCGTCTTCTTGCTGGACGGGTTCCCGGCTACGGCGCAACCGGCTCCCAGTGGCCGGAGTCTCCAGAACGCAAGATGGCCTGGATCACGGCCATGTTGGCGATGGAGTCCTCAAGGGGAACCGGGACTTCGCTGTTGTCAATGACGGCACGGGCAAAGGCGTCGCCCTGGAGGGTGTATTGATCGGCGATGGGAAAGCTCTCCGTCGCGATGCCGCTGTAGGCCAGGTCCCCGGTGGAGTCGATGAAAAGGCGCGTCGGGCGGTCGTTGGGCGCGTTGAAGGGAATCTCGATCTCGATGCGGCCCTCAGTACCCAGGAAGTGGACGCGCTGATAGGGGATCATCTGAGTACCGCAGGTGAAGATGGCTTGTCCGGCAGGGAAGTCGAGGATGGCCGAGGCCAGCCGATCGGTGCGCATCCCGGGATCGCGTTCGACCAGCGCCACCACCCGTTTCGGCTCCTGATCGAAGGCCAGGCGCGCGGATTGAATGCAGTAGCAGCCGATGTCGTAAATCCCGCCTCCGCCCATCTCAGGATGGTTGCGGATGTTGGCGGGATCGATGTTGAAGTAGCTGAAGTGCGCATTGACGGCGAGCAACCGGCCGATGCGGCCTTGGGCGATGAGTTCGCGCACGCGCTGCCACTGCCTGGCGCTGCGAATCATGAAGGCTTCCGAGATCTTGACGCCGGTGCGGGCGCGCACCTCGAGCAGGCCCCTGGCTTCCGCCACGGTCAGGCTGATGGGCTTCTCGCAGAGGACATGCTTGCCGGCTTCGGCGGCTTTCACGGTGAGTGGAACGTGCAGGTGATTGGGCAGCGGGTTGTAGACGGCGTCGATGTCGGGATCGGCCAGAAGCTCCTCATAAGAGCCGTAGGCCGTGGGGATGCCCAGCCTGGCGGCCACCTCACGCGCCCTGGCAAGGTCACGGGATGCGATCGCGGTAACCGTGGTGAACTCGCCCTGCTGCATGGCGGGGATCACTTTTTTGACGGCAATGTTGGCGGTGCTCAGGACTCCGAGGCGGATCTTTCTGGCCATAGGGGAATGATACTGCGGAGCGCGAGCCGCGCCGGCGGCAGGGTGGAAAGATCTTCTTCCTGCGTCGAACAGACAACTCCCATCTTCCGCAAAGATAGAGCATCCTCCGCGGCTGATGTCCTAGCGGTTGCGGCGTTGGAGCCCATCCACGCTGACGGCGCCATAGCGCCAGAGGATGCGCAGGATCTCGCGGATGCGGAAGTTGAAGATCCGCCGCGGCCAGAAGAGCTCGCGTTTGTCGCAGACGGTGGAGATGCTGAAGCGGTTGATCTCACCCTTCAACGCGCGGGAGGCGATCCGCCCCCGCAGGGGAAGTTCGGCATCGATGCGCCGGCGCAGGGCGCGGGCCTCGGCGATCGCCTTGGCCACTTTGGCCCCGCGCCCGCGGCTGATGCGGCCGTAGCGAACCTTCAGCGCGTTCAGCCGCTCGGCAGCGTCATAGGTGGCATCCACCAACTGGGTACGGGTCATCCACCGGGTCTCATAGTTCAGAATCCGTTCCCAAGTGGGTTGCACCAGCAGTTGGCGATGTTCTTCCAGGGTGTGAGCAAAGAGGGTATAACCAAATCGGCCGGGCTCTTCAAAGCCGCGGCTTCCTGGATCCGCGAAGGGGCCCATGGGGGAGATGAAGCAGGAGAGACGAGAGTCGCCAAGCCGGAACAGATGCTCGCAGTAGTCGATGGTGGCCGCCACCGAGCCGGCCGTCTGCGCGGGCAAGCCGATCATGAAGAAGACGTCGATGCGATGGCAACGCAGCTTGATCGCTTCCCGGAAGAGATCTTCCATCTGCTCATTGCTGTAACCGGCTTCTCCCTCCTGCGCGTCGCGCACCGCCTGTTCGTGGCTCTCGGGACTGAACTCCATGCTCCAGAAGCGGACGGAGCGGTCGATATCATGCAGGAACGAGAGGGGTGGCACGGTGAAGAACTCGAAGACGATCTCGTTGGGAAGACAGGCCCTGTGGAGGCGGCCGAGAACCTCAGCGGCATAGGCGGCGCCGCCCTGCAGCAGGTCTCCAACCAGGAAGATGGGGCCGCGCGAAAGCCGGCTGATGGCGCACATGTTGGCGACAATACTCTCTGGAGAACGAAAGACCGGCTGCTTGCGCCTGGTCAAGTGAGTGCAGGTAGTGCTGGAACTGCCGCAGGTGACGCACTGGTAGGCGCAGCCTTTTACGGTGAAGACGGCGGTGATGGGATTGCTCCACCAGCCGTTGAAGGGAAGCACGCTCTCCAGATCCCCGTAACGGATGGCCATCTCCGCTATACGATCGGGACGCAAATCGACGTAGTCCAGCGCCATGGGCACGAAGGTATGGGGGTTGATGTGTACTCCGGCGGAGTCCTTCCAGGTCAGATTGGGAATCGAGGAGAGATCCAGAGGGGCGTGCGGGCCGCTGCGGTTCAAAAGCGCCAGCAGCAGTTGGTGGAGGGGCGGCTCGGTGCTGTCTCCCCGCAGAACGAAGTCGACCTGAGGGTAGCCGATCAGTTCGCGATGGAAGTAGGTGGAGGAGAGCCCGCCCAGGATGACGGGAACCTCGGGGTGTAACTCCTTGACGATGCGGGCTACCTCCAGCGTCCCATGGCAGTGGGGCAGCCAGTGCAGGTCAATTCCCACCGCTTTGGGATGCAGCCGGGCAAGAAAGCCAGGCACATCGAAGCGCCGGTGATTCATCATCTTCAGCGCAAGATTGACGATGCGCACCCGCATGCCTCTGGACTGCAGGTAGCTGGCGATGGTCAGAAAGCCCAACGGATACATCTCGAAGACGGTGGACGAGGGAATCATGTCGCTGACCGGGCCGTACAGAATGGCGCGCTCGCGAAAGTCGTAGACGCTGGGCGCGTGCAGCAGTAGCAGGTCGATCTCTCGTCCGCCTCTCAGGCGGCGGAGTCTGTCGATGAGGGTCGAGATCTTGAGCCGAGCTGAGAGTGGCGGATTCATAGGCGTTTGCTTATCGCCTCTCCGGTTCCGGTCCTTCCCTGCGCAATCGGAAGGAAGTTTCGATCTCCCAACCACACTGGGCGCGCTTGCCCGGTCACTGCGCGGGATGCGGGGCTAAAGGATCCGGTGGCGGACGGGAGTCCGGTTGAGGATGCCGGTGGAGCAGGAGCTTCGGCGTGACGGAGCCGAAGCTGCTCATGGTTCAGCGAGGAGAAGCGAGTTCGAGAGACGGAAGATCGAGAGTGCAAAGAAAAAGACAAGGACGGGATGCGGAGCGAAGGTTCCCCAGTCCCTGAGAAGAGATGCGGGCAGAGGTTGGATGCTGGCCAGGCCGAGGAGCGGCCAAGCCATTGGCGAGTTTTTTTGCGCTCCGCAGATCGAGACTGGAACCTCACCGGGCCAAGCTCCTGGAGGGATTGTAGTGGCGCTGTCACGGCGCCGATGTGATGGCGGACATCCCTGGCGGACGGTCGAGATCAAGGACTGCCGGGGGCCTGCGGCTGCAGCGGAGAAGGCGCAGGATGTGTGGAGGAGAGGGCCGAGCGCTCAGGCTGTAACAGGGTTCTGTTTTAATGGAAGCTGAGGCTGTGACGAGAGAATCTCCGGTGTCGCCCAACTCCCCATCGAACTGGCGATAAGGCTCCGGGCTCTGGTCAAAGTTCAGATTTTCAGGAAAGTGGTATTGCAATGGAAGAGTTTAGACGGCTAGCCCGCTTGCCGGCCTATGTGTTCAATGTGACCGGCGAGTTGAAGGCCGCCGCCCGCCGCCGG
>JAKAQS010000004.1 GCA_021819585.1 Acidobacteriota bacterium | reverse complement strand
GGATCCGCTTCACGCCGAGCTGCATGATCTCTGCCAGCCCTTGACGGCCTTGCGATGCCGGTTGGAGATGAGCCGGATTGCATCCAGAGGCGACCGTTTGGAAGAGGTCATCGAGGATGCTTTGGAAGAGACGCGGCGCATCTTCGCCGTGGTCGAGCGTATGCGCTGTCGACTTGCCCAGGAGGAAGAGCGGAGCCAAGGGCTAGCGCCGCAGGGGAGAGCGGAGCGCGGGCGGCAAGCCAGTGAGAGGAGACGGAAAGAGAACGAATGACTTCAGGAAGCATGGATCTCGACAAGTCGGTGGTTTTGGTCAGTGCGGACGCTTCCTTGCGTCAGCAGCTGCACTCCAGCTTGAGCGGGTTGCGCTGGGATGTACGCGAGGCTCGCGGAGGCGCGGAGGCGATGGAGATGTTGGACCGCCGGCCCTGCGGAGCTCTGCTGCTCGATCATTGGCTGCCCGATCTTGAGGTGGTGGAGCTGGCCGAGCAGATTGGAGTGATGTATCCGGCGATGGAGGTGCTCCGGATCGACGGAGAGATGCTGGAAGGCGATGTCAAGGGTCCGCGCCGGCACGAGCTTTTGCATGCGTTGCGCGAGGCGCAAGGATCGCTCCTGCGAGAGGGCGGCGCCTCTCCGGATGCGCCTGGCTGGGGAGGTGACCTGGCTGCTGCGAGGTGGAGAGCCTCGCGCGAAGAAGAGTCCTCGCGGCCCTTCCCTGTGCCGCAGGCGCTGGTGCGCAAGCCGCGCTCCCGGGAGGTTGGATCCAGCGTCATCGACGCGGTGGAGACGAGCCCCGGCAGTTCCGTCCGGCGGCAGAGCCCTTCTGAGGCCAGGCCGCCTCGTGTGCTTGCGCTCCCTCCATTGGCGCCCGGTGCCGGCGCCCCTATCGCCGGCCTGGTGGGGAGATCGCCCGAGATGCTGGAGCTGGCGCGCACCATTCGGTTGGTGGCGCCTCGTTCGGCCACGGTCCTGATTGAGGGGGAGACCGGGACAGGCAAAGAGGTGGTGGCCCGCGCCGTGCATGGTTTGAGCAACCGCTCCAGCAAGCCGTTCGTGGTATTGAACTGCGCCGCCATCCCGGAAGCCTTGCTGGAGGCGGAGCTCTTTGGTCATGCGCGCGGGGCTTTTACCGGCGCCGTTCAGTCTCGAACCGGACGTATCGAGGCCGCTCATGGTGGAACGCTCCTCCTGGATGAGATCGGAGAGATGCCACTCGGTCTTCAGGCCAAGATGTTGCGCTTTCTGGAGAGCGGCGAGTTGCAGCGAGTCGGCGAAAACGATCTGGTCAACGTTGATGTAAGAGTGATCGCCTCCACCCACCGGCCTCTGGAGAGGCTCGCCGAGGAGGGCGGCTTCCGCCTCGACCTCTATCATCGTCTGGCCGTCTTTCCCATCGATATCCCTCCCCTGCGGGACCGCATGGCGGATATTCCCGAACTGAGCGAGCATTTTCTCGCCCTGCTGGGTAGGAACGCGCCGCGCAAGACGCTCTCTGCCGCAGCGCTGGAAAAGCTCTGTCTGCATGACTGGCCGGGCAACGTACGCGAGCTGGCTCACGTACTGGAGCGGGCTTCGATCCTGGCCGAGGATCTGCCCGTCATTGGCGCGGAGGAGATTCGGCTGCGACGCACTCGCAAATCCTGAGGATCTTCTCGTCCACCCCGGATCGCGCCGGGCGCGGCAGATTCGGAGCTGGTTTCAGAGGGTCTCATTGAGAAACCTGCTGAAGCCTGGAACATGGCTTCGCAAGGATGCGGAGCCACGGAGACAGTAGTTGGGCCTGGATGGCGCGGATCCTCGTTCCTGACGCTGTCCGCCCTCCCATGCTAAGAGCCGTCTGCCTTAGTGGCGAATCCGAGGGAAAGCGAGCCCCGCTGTTCTGATGGGGCAGACTCTCATCGATGACGCGGCGAGACGGAGCCGCGCATGCAGAGGGGAGTGGCCGGCAGCGAGCGGGAGATGCTCAAGTTAAGGTCTGGACGGACAGAGCGATTCCTCTCGGACCGGATGCACCTGCTTTGCAACAGCTATTCTGGCTGTCTTCAATCATTAGAAAAACTAAAAATCTCTAAGAAAAATACACCAAAGTTTGGTCATCCCCGTGCCGTAAACGATCTCGCCGAGACAACACAGAGCGGCGAAAGCAGGAGATCCGAGGGGTCATGGCCATGAACCGCAGCAACGATTCAATCCAATTTGCAAACTCACAAGTTACAACCTCACCCTTTGCGAACTCTGATCTTGCAAGCTCTGATTTTGCGGGTTCTCCGCAACGCCTTGATCTCTGGGCCACCGGCTCTGTCACTTCCAGCAAGGAGCGTGAAGAGCGTGAGCGTCTTTTGCTCGGTCACCTTCCCACGGTGCGATCCATTGCGCGTCGCATCCATGAACGGCTCCCCGAGCACGTGGAGTTGGACGATCTGATTTCGGCCGGCGTCGTCGGGCTTATCGACGCCTTCAACAAGTTCGATCACCGGAAACAGGTACAGTTCAAGAGTTATGCGCAGTTTCGCATCCGCGGCGCCATTCTTGACTTCTTGCGGGTTCTGGACTGGAGCCCGCGCGAGCTTCGCCGCAAGGGCCGCCTTGTGCAGGACGCCATTCTGGCTCTGACACGCAGCTTGCAGAGGGTTCCGACCGAGCCGGAGATCGCACGGGAGCTGAACCTTGACCTCAACGAGTATCAGCTTTTGCTGGGTCAACTGAAAGGCCTGGAGATAGGAAGTCTTAACCTGGAGCACAACGAGGACTCCGGCGAAGAGCACCTCGATTGCATTCCCGGATCTCCTCAGGATGATCCGCTGTTTCGTTGCCTGCAGGGGGAGATGCGCCAGCGGCTCATCGACGCCATTGAGGAGCTTCCTGAGAAAGAGCGCATGGTGCTTACGCTCTACTACTTCGAGGAACTCACCATGAAGGAGATTGGTCTGGCTCTGGGCGTGGTCGAGTCGCGCGTCTCCCAAATCCATTCCTCCGCGGTGCAGCGGCTGCGTTCCAGACTTCAAGTGGCGGAGAGAATCCCGGCCCGAGTATCAGCCCCTGGGTGTTCCCCCAGCAACCTGTGTGACTGTTAGTCTCCCGTCTCATCCTGTTGCGCCTGGCTCGCTGCTTCGTCGCGTCTCTCCCCAAAATCCCCGTTCTATAGTGCTCTCCGGTACAGAGCAGTTTGCGGCTATGGCCTTTTCCGTGAAGGTGTCTCTCGGCGCCTCGACCTTGATAGGATCTTTCCCAAGGTCCGGGGTTCCTGCAAGCTTGCCGGCTGGGTGGGACCAAAACGCCGCAGCAAGCCCGATTTGGGAGACCCATCCAAGCGAAAAAGCTACATCAACCACCGATCAAGACCGCAAATATTAAAAATGCTTAAGTTTCTGTCCGGCTTGCCGATATTTTCTTCCATCTGCCGATATTGGCACTAAGGTGGTTCGTCTTGGCAAGGATCAGCAACTCGATCAATCTCGCGGAGGCGCAAAAGGAGATGAAACCTGACCCGCTCCGGCGAGTTCGGCAGCCAGGCTCTGCTGAAGCCTGCCAAACCTCAAGGTCTGCCTGGCCGATGAGCTGTCTGGACCAGACGATGACGGGCCAGGTGCAGCCCCCGGGGGGCGCCACCGGGGGCCAGGGTCTCTCTGCCAATCTCTCGGTGAGAACCGATTTGGCCGCCGGTGGCTACTGTGTGCGTGCCGAAAGGATTGCTCGCATTCGAGCGGCCATCGCCACGGGGACTTATCACATTTCGGCGGAGGAGATTGCCCATCGGTTGGTCCTGCATCGCCTCCGGTCAGAGAGCCGAATTTAAAGCCACTTTGCTCTTCGTTGCTTCAGGAGAGCGAGTCGCCATGTATGGGGTGGCGCGGCGGCCAAGGCGGTTGCAATGTTCCCAAGACCCTTCGTGGGAGGTCCAGGCGGAGAGCCAACGCTATTCGCCATGCTCGGCTGCATCGTTGTAGGTCAAAGTCAGAAGAACACTATTGCTGCTGGAGCCGAAGAGATTGCCGATGCGGCTTCGCGCCATATTTTTGATATAGGCGGAATCCAGCTTGAAACGTTTGACCTTGACGGTTGCGCCGGCGGTGGGTGAGGTCTCATCCAATCCACCCCGCACGGTCAGCTTCTTTTGCAGGAACTCTTGCTCAAATCCGAGGTTGGGATGGTAGAAGTGGCTCTTGGTCCCTGCCAGAGCATCACTGCGAATCAGACTTGTCCCCCCCATATCCAACCAGGCGCCCTTCCAAGGAGAGAGGGCGCTGCCGAGGCGGAACTCGGAACTGCGCACCTCGCCGTGGAAGACGCCGGACGGATCCGTGCGAAACTCCATGTCGTTATTCACCATCTCGCGGGCTCCGAAGAAGAGCCGCCTCGATGGCTGCCAGATCAGCCCCAAACCTCCAGAGGGACGCCACACCGTGTCATAGCGAACTCCCTGCTGTGGAGGGGCATCTGTCACAGCGTCAAAGTGGGATGTCTCATGCGAGATCAGGACGCCGATGGAAAAGCCCTTCCTAAGGGGCATGGCGATTTTGCTGAAGAATCCGAGATCCGAGCCATAGCCTGTGACAGGGACGGGTTCCGGCCCCAAGCCTGGAGTTTCAAGATTGAGCCGGATGCCGTTACCGTGCTGAACCATGGTGATGCCGTAGAAGGTAAGGTGATGCCACGTGGCCGGAGATGTCACGCCAATGGCTTCGAAGTGGAAGCGGTTCCCGGTGTCGAACTGTGACTCGCCGTAGTCGAGCGGAACGCTGTTCGCCTCACGCCAGATGCGCGCGTAATTGCCCCAGGTGGCCCCATCGCCGCCAAAACCGATGGCGCTGACGCCTTTTTTGATTTGGGTGGAAGAGAGCTCGCGCATCTCGATCTCTGGCGCCTGCGCCTCGGCCAGGTTCTGATGGGCCGTCAGAAGGACGTTCAGAAGAACAACTCCCCATACAAGGGGTGAAACGAGGCGAAATCTCTGGCCCCGTCTGGGGCGAGGCAGGTGTACTCCTTGCTTGTTCTCTCGCTTCAATTCAAAGTGCGTCGTTTGTTCAACGTTCATGCGGAGTCATGACCGCAATCGATTGTACCCCAGTGCCGGTGTGAAATCAGTGACGCAGTGCGAAGGTGGCGCCGGCGTGCCGCTCTCTCCTGAAAGGCTTGTCGGCTGCTCCATGGCAGCAGCATCTCCAGCCCGGCGCATAGACCTTCTTTTGTAAACCGTCCTTCGCGGAGCTGGAGCCCCATCCGCTATCTTCTGCGCCGACTGCAGTGCGTCTTGGCCAGACTCGGTCAGCGAGCCGCCCGCGCCGTCAGGAATCTTCACCGGACAACGTTGGGTTTCTCGGCCGCGGATCGTTACTGAATCTCCCCGATGAAGACTGCAAAGGGTGGCAGCGTGAGGTGGTGTAAGTTCACGGTCTCACTTACTCCCTGATCCTTCAGCAGCGCATGTGCTGTCGCTGCCTTGATGCCTTTGTCCCGCAGATCATAGGAGACCGTATGGGGCTGATCCGTGAAGTTCATGGCCACCAGCACGGCGCTGGTCTGGCCGGGTACCTGGCGTAGGTAGGACAGAACATTCGGATCGGATCGATCGACCATGATGTTCGCTCCGCGCGCCAGAGCGGGTATCTGACTGCGCATGGAGATCAGATGCTTATACCAGTTCAGCAGCGAATCTGGCTGGGCAGATTCCACGGCGACGTTCACCTGTTTGTAGCTGGTTGGAATCGGAAGCCAGGTGGTAGCCGCTGTGCTGAATCCTGCATCTCTTCCGCTACTCCATTGCATGGGGGTTCGCTCTCCATCCCGGCCTTTGTAAGCGGGCCATCCGCGAATGGCCGCCGGATCACGGACCTGGGAGAGAGATGCGGGAGGGGTTGTGGTCATGCCAATCTCCTCTCCGTAGTACATCAGATCCGCCGAACGGGTGGTGAGCAGAATGGTGGCGATGATGCGTGCGATGGCCTGGTCGTGGACGCCGTCTCCATAGCGGTTCCAGCTCCGTGGATTGTCATGGTTATCGAAGACAAACAGGGGCATCAGGCCGTCGAGCTGGGTTTCGGCTTGGCCGATCTTCTCCCGGAAGAGGGAGGCGTCCAGCTTGTTGATCATGCCCACCTGCATATCCATGGGCAACTGCAACTCATCGTGCCGGGCCCCGCCATACCAGGCGAGTTGATCTTTGATGTTCGGAAGATAAGTCTCGCCGATGAGCACCCGGTCTCCCTGATAGCTGTCGACCAGTTTGCGCAGCGAACGCATCACGTCATGGACCTCGGGAAGATCCTCGGTGCGGTCTGGATTCAGATTGGGGTCGCCATAGGCGTTCTTGCCCGGGAGCACCTGCTCATCCCGCAGCTTCGGGTCTTCAAACAGATTGGGGACGGCGTCCAGGCGAAAGCCGGCGACTCCCTTGTTCAACCAGAAGCGGCAGGCATCGAACATCGCCTTCTGGACCTCCGGGTTGCGCCAGTTCAGATCAGGCTGTGCCGCCAGGAAGGCGTGATAGTACCACTGTTTGGTTGTGGGATCGTAGGTCCACGCCGAGCCCCCGAAGGCGCTCTCCCAGTTGTTGGGAGGGATTCCGGGACCCTTTCCATCGCGCCAGATGTACCAGGCGCGTTTCGGGTTGTTGCGGGAGCTGCGGCTCTCTTTGAACCATGCCGACTGATCGGAGGTATGGTTCAGCACCATATCCATCATTACCCGGATGTGATGTGCCCTGGCTGCTGCCAGGAGGTGGTCAAAGTCGGCCATCGTTCCGTACATGGGGTCGATGGCCTCGTAGTTGGAGATGTCGTAGCCAAAGTCTTTGAGGGGGGATGGGTAGATGGGCGTCAGCCAGATGGCATTGACGCCAAGTTGCTGGAGGTATCCCAGTCTCTGGATGATTCCGGGGATATCGCCGACGCCATCTCCCTTGGTGTCCTGAAAGCTGCGCGGATAGATCTCATAGACGATGGCGTGCTGCCACCAGGGCGTAGCTTGCTTCTGGGCCGGCTTCGCAGGTTGCGTCTGGCCGGACGCCCCGGCGGTGAGAAGCACTGCCAGGATCATCCGGGGGAGTGTGTGTCTACGTCGTGCGCCTCGGCAATCCATGAAGGATCTCCTATCTTGTTCGTTGCACTGCATTGAAGCGTCTGAGTCAACCGCTCTGCAATGTGGAGAGAAAACCACATTCCAGGGTAGAGGTTCAGTTTCTGCGCGGAATAAGGATACCGCGGCGCGAGCAGAAGTAGCGTTTGCGTGCAAGCGGGCACGGGAGTGAAGGTATCACGAGGCTGAGATACTCCAGTTCATGGGGCCGCAGGCAACGCCGGTCACCTGCTGAACCCTTAGACATCCATGCGCCCGTGAGCCGAATCAGCCGCGGCCTCACCCCGGGAACAGGCCTTGCGCATGGCGGAGGGAAGCCCTCATGCCAGGTCTGACGGTGAGTTGTTCTACAAGGCCCGGTTTGAACCATCCGCAGCCAAGACCGCGAAGTTGGGCCTTCCGAACCGTTCCGGGCTCAGAGCCCAATCTGAGTTCATCCTCCGCCCCGTTACGGAACGATTCGAAGCACATGCGCGGTGGCTGCGGGCGTCAGAGCCACGTAGTTCCACTGGTCGCGCCAGTGATAAACGGCCCCGGTGAGCAAATCCTGAACCTCAAAGCTGCACTGCCAGGGAAGGTTCAGTGCCGGCATGTTCAGGTCGAGAACGCCGCTCTGCTGGTGCAGCGGGTCGAGGTTGACCACGACCAGAATGGTGTTGCCGGCTAAGGATTTGGAGTAGGCGAGGAGCTGGTCGTTGGCGACACTGTGAAAGTGGAGAGCCGCGTTGCGCTGCAGAGCCGGGTTGGCGCGGCGGATCTGGTTGAGTTCGGTGAGGAAAGGAGCGATGGAGTGGGACGCGGAGCGATTCCATGCCCGGATCTGATACTTTTCGCTGTCCAGATACTCCTCGCTGGAGGTCTTTCCGGGGGCGGGCTTCGCCGGCCGGCCTTCCAACAACTCATAGGCCGGGCCGTAGACGCCGTAGTTGGATGAGAGCGTGGTGGCCAGAACGATGCGCTGCCGAAAGATGGCCCGGCGGTGGTCGAGATCCGTCACCTGAAACTGCGCATGCAGAATATCCGGTGTGTTTGGCCAAAGGTTGGGCCGGAAGAAGGTCGAGACTGGCGGGTTGCAGATCTCTTCAAAGTAGCTCTGAATCTCCTGCTTGCTGGTGCGCCAGGTGAAGTAGGTATACGACTGTGTAAAGCCGCCTTTGGCCAGCGAGTACATGAGGTGGGGGCGAGTGAAGGCTTCCGACAAAAGCAGGACATCGGGAGCCGATTTGTGAATCTTGGCGATACACCACTCCCAGAATGGCAGCGGCTTGGTGTGGGGATTGTCGACCCGGAAGATGCGTACACCGCGTTCGATCCAGAACAGGAAGACGTTGCACAGCGCATCCCATAAACCGCGCCAGTCCGTGGACTCGAAGTTCAATGGATAGATATCCTGATACTTCTTGGGAGGATTCTCCGCGTATTGAATGCTGCCGTCGGGGCGGTGCTTGAACCAGGCCGGATGCTGCTTGACCCAGGGGTGGTCGGGGCTGCACTGGAAGGCGATGTCGAGGGCGAGTTCCATGTTGTGTTCCCGCGCCGTACGCACCAGGTGGTCGAAGTCGGAGAACGTGCCCAGGTCGGGATGGATATCGGTGTGGCCTCCGTCACCGGCGCTAAGGCGCCTGTTCCCAATGGCCCACGGGCTACCGACGTCGCCGGGCTCTGGCGTGGTGGAGTTGTTGCGTCCCTTGCGGAAGGCTGTTCCGATGGGATGGATGGGCGGAAGGTAGAGCACATCGAAGCCCATCGCCGCAATCTCCGGAACCAGTGCGGCCACATCGCGCAGCGTTCCATGCTGGTGGGAGATGGATGAGGCGGAGCGAGGGAAGAGTTCATACCAGGCGGAAAAGCCGGCTCGCGCACGATCGATCCACAGGGGGAACTCAACGGGGTGACGGGTGGCGAAGCTCAAGTCGGGGTAGCTTTGCACCAGAGCGATCAGGGAGGGGTTGAGAACTCCCTTCGAGGTAACGGGATCGGGATAGATACTGAGAGCCTGGTCGGCCACCGTGCGAAGCTCCGCGGCCGCGCCCTGGATCCGCGTGGCATCCGCTGACCTCGGCTTGCAGCGTGCTGCGGCTTCATCCAGAAGGCCGGCGCCGATGCGGTAGGCCAACGGGATCTCTTGCGCGGAGTCGGACTGCGCAGCCAGGCGTTTGGCAAGATCATGGAGCCAGGTGTCGAAGTGATCGACCCAGGCTTCGATGGTGAAGCGCCATGGACCGAGTCTGGAGGCATCCTCGGGATCGGAGGCGGAGAAAGTAGCCGACCAGAGATCGTTGCCGAGTTCAACAAACGGGACCGACCTCCACCGGCGCTGGGTGTGATGGCGATAGAGAAGCCGTGCGGCGACGTGATCGTGACCATCGGCGAAGATGGCCGCGGTAACGGTGATCTCTTCCCCCAGGACACCTTTCACGGGGTAGCGTCCGCTGTCTACGCTGGGCTGAACCTCTTCGATGACAACTCTCCTGCGGCCTTCGGCTGGTTTCATGCGCGATGCGACTCCTTTGGACCTCTGTACAGATGGTAACGGACGAGGCGGCGACGGAGAGGCAGTGGAGGAGATGGCGCAACGTCAGGCCGAGGGCGGCTACAGGATAAGATGGTGGCGTGAGGACAGCCTGTGGCGAATGATTTCCTTTCAAGGCCGGCCGGCGAGGAGAAGCCGATTCGTACCATTAGCACCCGTGAGGTGTATCGGAACCCCTGGTGCCGGGTGCGAGAGGACGTCATTGAGCGCAGGTTGTGTTCACAGGACTCGGCCAGGTTTGGTATCTACGGTGTCATGGAAAAGGCGCCGGCCGTCATCATCATTCCTCTCGAACGCACCGAGGAAGGCGAGTTTGTATGGCTGGTGCATCAGTATCGCTACACGGTGGGGGCCAGTTTCTACGAGTTTCCCCAGGGAAGTTGGGAGGTTGCGGAGGTCGATCCGTTGGAACTGGCGCGGGGAGAACTGGCCGAAGAGACCGGATTGCGCGCCCAGCAAATGACGCCTCTGACCGATCTTTGGATCGCCTATGGAGCGATGCGGCAGATCCATCATGTCTTTCTCGCTGAAGGGCTCAGCCAGGGCGAAACGGAACGCGACCCCGAGGAGCAAGATATGACGGTGCATCGGGTGGCGGTGCATGAGTTTGAAGCCATGCTCCTGGATGGACGGGTGATGGACAACTGCACAGCCGCCGCCTGGGGGGTCTATCGAATCTGGCGAGAGAGACACGGTGAGGCGGCTACACTCCGAGAGGTTCGCGCAACCATGCAGACAGGTCAAGCAAGTGAGATACCCAACAGATGAAAACTTGAGGGTTTTGATCCGTCTTCCTGATTAGTTCACGCGCTTCGAGCGCCGGGACATGAAGTCCATCAGGAGATAGTTGCCCAGGGTCTGTGGAGTGGTGAAGTACGCCTTGCCGCGGCACATCGCCGACATCTGTTGCACAAACTGGACGAGCTGGAACTCATTGGCCAGCATGAAGGTGTTGATCATGATGCCTGCACGCTTGCAGCGGCTGACCTCTTCCAGTGTCTCCGAGATCACCAGAGGATCAAGGCCGAAGGCGTTCTTGTAGATGCGGCCGTCGGCCATGGTCAGCGCCGAGGGCTTGCCGTCAGTGATCATCACGATCTGTCGCATGTCCTTGCCGGAGCCGCGCAGCACGCGCTGCGCTACCCGCAGCCCCTCGCGAGTGTTGGTGTAGTGCGGCCCAACCTTGACCCGCGGAAGTTGGGAGAGGGGAATGTGCTCGGCGGAGTCATGGAAAAGCACCAGATCGATGGAATCGCCGGGATACTGCGTGCGGATCAGGTGAGAGAGGGCCATGGCTACGCGCTTGGCCGGGGTGAAGCGATCCTCGCCATAGAGGATCATGGAGTGGGAGCAGTCCAGCAGAACCACGGTAGCGCAAGAGGATTGGTAGTCTGCCTGCTGCACTTGCAGGTCAGAGTACTCCAGGTTGATGGCGCCGTTGGAGGAGGGTCCGCCCTCGCGCGCAAAGAGGTTGGAGAGCGTTGCCGTGATGTCCAGGTTCAGGCTGTCCCCAAACTCGTAGAGCTTGGAGGAGCCGTTGGTCTCCACGCCGGCCGCCTCATGGTGAGTATCGTGACGGCCCAGGGAGGACTTGCCCAAGGGCCCCAGGAGGTCGCGAAGGGCCTTATATCCAAGAAAGTCCAGGCCTTTGGCGGTGATCTCGAAGCGGGCCTCGCTGCTGTTGCCTTCTCCGGCTGAGCCCTGGCTGTCGGAGGGGTCTTCCGCGTTGAGGTAGGCTTCCGCCTTCATGCGCTCGATGATCTTGTCGATGAGATCTTCCACCTGCTCCTGCTCGAGTTGATCAAACTGCTTCTGCGACTCTTCATCCAGGAGTTCACCCGACTCCAGGGCTTGGCGTATGGCCTCTCGCAGGCTCTCCATGGAGTCGTCCGGGTTGGAGAAGGACGAGTAGGGATCCTCAAAGCCAGAGTCCAGCAGGAAGTCCGAGAGGGCTTGGAGAAGGTCCTCAAGGTCCAGGCTGGAGGAGAGGTCGCCGGTGAATCGGGTGTAGCGAGTGAGCTTCATGGTGGCCAAAAGAGGAACGTTGCGGAAACGCGAGATTGGACAGAGAGACGCTCCTCTAGATTAGACGCGCGATGAGGTTTGCGGATGCTGATCCGGATTCGATCTCGCGATGGAACCATGCAGTCTGGCTCGTCTCACCGGCGAGGGGGGGTAGAGAAGTACGGCGGGTAAGTTTTTCGTTGGACAACAATATTCGCGTGGCTTCTCCGTTAAAATAAGGTTTTGGAGTCCTCGGCCGGCTGACGTGCCGGGAAGCTCCCCTAGGCGGAGCAATCCATCCGGGCAAGCCGCAGGACCGCAATGCGACGAAGTTGCAAATGTAACGAAGGGACAAAAAAGGCAGATGGCGACTGGATGAGACGCGCAGGAGGATGCGGTAAGCACGTCTCTCCTGGCCGGCCATTTTCGCCTTTCCCGGATCTCGTCACCCTCTCAACTCTCCCAACCCTCCCCACTCGCTTAGGAACGGCATGGCACAGGCTACCGTTGTCGCTGCAGAAAAGGCGCCGAACAGAGACTCCGAAGACGAGTTTCATCATGAGCCGTGGGCGCCGCGGTTCAACCCGTGGGTGATCACGCTGACGGTGACGCTGGCTACCTTCATGGAAGCCCTGGACTCGAGCATAGCCAATGTAGCGCTGCCGCACATCGCCGGTTCGCTGGGCGCCACCTATGAGGAGGCCACCTGGGTGCTGACCTCTTACCTGGTCTCCAACGCGATTGTACTGCCCATCAGCGGCTGGATTGCTAACCGGATCGGACGCAAGAACTTCTACATGAGTTGCGTCGCGATCTTCACCCTGTTCTCCTTTCTGTGCGGGCTGGCGACCTCTCTGCCCATGCTGATTGTCCTGCGGGTGATTCAGGGAGCAGCCGGCGGAGGGCTGCAGCCGAGTGAGCGCGCCATCCTGGCCGACACCTTCGCTCCGGAGAAGCGCAGCATGGCTTTCAGCATGTACGGTATGGCTGTGGTGCTGGCGCCGGCGATCGGGCCTACGGTGGGAGGATGGATCACGGACAACTTTACCTGGCGATGGATCTTCTTTCTGAATATTCCGGTGGGTATTCTCTCTCTTCTGCTCACCAGCCGGATCGTGGAGGATCCACCTTATCTCAAGAGGGTGCGGGCCAAACTCGGTGGCATCGACGGCATTGGGCTGGGACTGCTGGCGCTCACCATTGGAGCACTCCAGATCTTGCTGGATAAGGGTCAGGAGGACGACTGGTTCGGATCGCACTTCATCGTCGCCTGCGCCATCGTGGCTGGATGCGGTCTTGTCGCTTTCCTGTACCGGGAGTTGACCGCTGAGCATCCGATCCTGGATCTCTCTCTGTACACCCGGCGCAACTTTGCCATGTCCCAGATCGTGATGCTGATCATCGGTGCGGCGCTCTATGCCACAACGGTGATGATTCCTCAGTTTCTGCAGGTGATGATGGGCTATACGGCCACGGAGGCCGGATTGGCGCTCTCCGCCGGAGGCCTGGTGCTGATCACGATGTTTCCCATCGTGGGCTATGTGGGCCAAAGGGTGGATCCGCGTCTGATGATCACCTATGGATTCACCTTGCTCACCATCGGCATCTGGAGGATTGCAGGGGTTTACCCGGGAATCACCTTCTGGGATGCAGCCAGTTGGCGGGTGGTGATGGTGCTGGGCATGCCGTTTCTCTTCGTTCCCATCAGCGTGATGAGCTATGTCGGCATTCCCCAGGAGAAGAACAACGAGGTCTCCGGCATGACGGCGCTGGCGCGCAACATTGGAGGCAGCATCGGGATCTCCTTTATCAGCACGATGCTGGCCAGGCGAGCGCAGGTGCATCAACACTACCTTGCCGCCAATGTCTACAACGGATCGAGCGCCTATCAATCGCTGTACCAAGGCATTAAGTCCTCGCTGGAGTCCAGTGGCTACTCTGCGGCGGGCGCCGGTGCGCGGGCCTCTGCCCGGATCTACAACATGATGAATGTGCAGGCCAGCACGCTGGCCTACGTCGATACCGTGCATGTGCTCGTGGTGCTGGTCGCTTGCCTGATTCCAGTGGGATACCTGATGAAGAGGCCGAAGTTCCGCTCCAAAGAGGTAGCGCCGATCGACTGAGGCGGATCGGGGGCCGCTCCACAGGTCAGGGGCGGACGCTGCTGAAGACGGCAAAGCTGTGCAGCTTGTAAGCGCAGTCAACGGAGCCAAAGCTGGTGGTGCATACCGCGTCCCGTCAATGCTGTTGGTAGAGAATCTCCAACTCCGCGTGGCGCCGCGTTAGTTGAAGCCGCGCCGGGTGCGGTTGCGAGCAACCTGGTTCAGGGCGTCTTCCTGCAGGCGCTCACGGGCATGTTCGCCAAAGCCGGCTGCCTCTTCGATGCGGCGGCGCTTTTCACCCGCCGTAAAGACGCGGGCTTCGGAGCGTGAGATCTTTTTGTGCGCGGTCAGGCCCTCCAGGAGAAACTCCGCCGCGGAGACGGAGATTTCGATGGGAGAGCGTTCGTTAATTTTCAAGGGGGCAAGTCTCTCGAAGAGGCCTTGAATGGTTTTCAACTCGGCATAAACAGCCTTTGATGGCTGCTTGTCGTTGAGTTCGACAGCTCCGCCGAGGTTGAACCACTGTTCGATCTGCTGGGTGTCCGTGTTGGCGAAGTATGAGTCATAGATGTTGGCCACCGACTGACGAATGATCTCGCGAATGACGGTCTCGGCGCCCTTCAGTTCGCCCTCATACTCCAGTTCGATCTTGCCCGTGATGCCCGGCAGCGCGGCGAAGATGTCACCCACCCTCGGGACGGCCAGCTTCTCGCCGTGCAGCAGAGCCCTTCGTTCGGCGTTGGAGACCACCAGCTCCATGGTGGAGATCGGTAGCCGCTGCGAGACGCCGGAGCGCTTGTCCACCTTCTTGTCCTCGCGGGCTGCAAAGGCTACCTGCTCCACGATCTGGCGGATGTACTGTGGAATCACCATCTCGTTAGTGGTCTTGTCGCCGCCGGCATAGCCGCGTTCGGTCCAGGCCTCTTGCCGGGTGATGTTGATCGCCTCATCCAGGGACTCCGGATAGTGGGTGCGAATCTCGCTGCCGATGCGGTCCTTGAGCGGAGTCACGATCTTGCCGCGCGCTGTGTAGTCCTCGGGATTGGCCGAGAAGACGATGGCGACGTCCAGTTCGAGACGGATGGGGTAGCCCTTCATCTGAACATCGCCCTCCTGCATGATGTTGAACAGGGCCACCTGAATCTTGCCGGCCAGGTCCGGAACCTCATTGATGGCAAAGATGCCGCGGTTGGCGCGAGGAAGAAGGCCATAGTGCATGGTGAGTTCGCTGCCCAGCTCATGACCGGAGCGCGCGGCCTTGATGGGGTCCACGTCGCCGATCAGGTCAGCAACCGTGACGTCCGGGGTGGCCAGCTTCTCCACATAGCGGTCGCGTGGCGTCATCCATGCAATCGGCGTGTCGTCGCCCAGCGAGGCGATCAGGTCGCGCGAGAACCGGCTCAGCGGAGCGTAAGGGTTGTCGCGGATCTCCGAGCCGGCGACGAAGGGACAGTAGGGGTCCAGCAGCGTGGTCAGGGAGCGCAGAATCCGTGACTTGGCTTGACCGCGCAGACCCAAAAGGATGAAGTTATGGCGGGAGAGGATGGCGTTGACGATCTGGGGAATTACCGTGTCGTCAAAACCAATGATGCCAGGGAAGAGGCTTTCGCCCTCGCGCGCTCCGCCTGGGGCAATCTCGCGCAGCCGCGTAATCAGGTTATCGCGGAGTTCGTCTTTTACGCTGCGGGCAACGCGTTCAGGGGTGAACTCTGAGTGGCGAAGCTGGCCGAGGGTGCGTGGAAGGTTCGTCTGCGACATGCTTAAAGTATAGATGTTTCGATGGACGGAGAAGCTTCACCCTTTTGGTAAGGAGGGTTTTACAGTGACCGCGGCGGGTGAGGCATCTGGCTTTGCTGAAAACCTGAAGGCGAGGGCTGTTTCAGGCGTCCGGCGGGCAAACATCGGTGACAACCCGGCCATCGAGCGGACGTAGAGCGCAGGTGAAGCGCTCCTGCAGCGTTTTGCGAGTCTGCGGAGGTTGCGGACTCGCACGATAGGAACAGGTTTGCAAACAGGTCAGGGAAGCAGCTCTTACAGCGAGCTCATGTTGTGCAGGAACTCCTGGTTATTGCGCGTCTTACCCAGTTTGTCGCTGAGCAACTCCATGGCCTCGACCGGTGATAGGGGATTGAGGACCTTGCGCAGGATCCAAGTGCGCTGCAGGTCGTCCTTGGGAATGAGCAACTCCTCTTTCCGGGTGCCGGAGCGTTGAATGTCGATGGCCGGGAAGACGCGCTTGTCCACCAGCTTGCGGTCCAGGATCACCTCCATGTTGCCGGTGCCCTTGAACTCCTCGAAGATCACCTCATCCATGCGCGAGCCGGTATCGATCAGCGCCGATGCGATGATGGTAAGGCTGCCGCCCTCCTCGATGTTGCGCGCCGCGCCAAAGAAACGCTTGGGGCGCTGCAGCGCGTTGGAGTCCACGCCTCCGGAGAGCACCTTGCCGCTGGGCGGCACGATGGTGTTGTAGGCGCGCGCCAGGCGGGTAATGGAATCCAGCAGGATGACCACATCGCGCTTGTGCTCCACCAGGCGCTTGGCCTTTTCAATCACCATCTCCGCCACTTGCACGTGGCGCGCCGCGGGCTCGTCGAAGGTGGAGGAGATAACCTCGCCCTTCACCGAGCGCTGCATGTCGGTCACCTCTTCCGGCCGCTCGTCGATCAGCAGCACGATGAGAACAATCTCCGGATGATTGGCCGTAATCGAGTTGGCGATGGACTGCATCAGGACCGTCTTGCCGGTGCGGGGCGGAGCCACAATCAGTCCACGCTGGCCCTTGCCAATGGGGCACAGCAGGTCCATCACCCGGCCGGAGATGCCGTCTTTCACGGTCTCCATCTTGATGTGTTCCTGGGGATAGAGCGGGGTCAGGTTGTCGAAGAGAATCTTGTTGCGGGTCTCCTCCGGGCTCTCGAAATTAATCGCTTCGATCTTGACCAGCGCAAAGTACTTCTCCCCTTCGTGGGGGCTGCGCACGTTGCCGGAGATCGTGTCTCCCGTCTTCAGATCGAACTTGCGGATCTGGGAGGGAGAGACATAGATGTCATCCGGGCCGGGAAGGTAGTTGTAGTCCGGGGAGCGGAGAAATCCGTAGCCGTCGGGAAGTATCTCCAAAACGCCTTCCGCGAAGATGTGGCCCTCTTTTTCGCTTTGGGCCTGGAGAATTTTGAAGATGAGGTCTTGTTTGCGGAGCGCGCTGGTGCCTGTAATTTCAAGAGCGCGGGCGAGCTTGCCGAGTTCGGCAATGCTTTTTTCTTTCAACTCGGAGATAGTCATGAGTGCTTGAGTGGTTTCCATAGATTTTTTGGGGGGGGCGGAATGATGCGAAGGGATGGTCTTGCGGAATCGCGCTGCTACGGCGGAGCGCCGGGTGCGCCTGTGATGCGGAGGGTCGAAGCAGAAAGACGAAGAGTATGGGAGTACGCGATGACTTCGGATTATGATGCTGAAATTGCCTTCAGCCTAGCAGACCTGGACGAGGAAAAGGAAGCTCCGGCGCAAGACTCAGCGGAATGAAGATGCACCGGCTAAGCGGACTCGGCTTCGGCTGGATTGCTTTCAGCTCGGTTTGCGATCTGCTGCTGCTCTGGCAACGGCCTCCAAAAGATGATGGTGGACAGAGGCCGTCACCTGTAGACGCAAGACTGTAGTTAGGCGGCGCGACGCTCTGAGCCAGAGAGCGCCTCAAGGCTGGATTCCGCAGTGGTGTCCATGGGAATGGTGTCTTTGAAGCGGTCGAAGACTTCGTTGGCGGTGTCCTGCACGCGGGTGTTGGGCTTGTGCAGCTTGCGAGTCGCCTTCGAGGCAAGCTGGCAGAGCTTGTAGCGGTTCTTCACGTGCGTAAGAGCACCAAAGATCAGATCAGAGCGCATGAATGATTCTCCTGGTGTAGCGAGGTTCCGGGCGTCGTTGCACTGCGCCCATGGTGGGGATACCTCGTGGCTTGCCGCCTTGAAGCCGCAGACAAGCCCGGTTAACCGTATTAGACGCGCGAGTTGCAAGGAAGGCGCATCCATCCTTTGCGCAAATTGCGCAGCGGAGCGAAAGATGTAGGGTACAGCCACTTCACGAGGCAGGTTGGGATTGGCGGGCCTGTCCCCCCAGCGATTTACGAGGAATTCTCGTGTCGTCCGGAGATCGACATTGGGAGGAATGTCCGCAAGACATCAGCCACGCCCACCAGATCAGCACAGAAACTCTATCCTGAATCCCTGATGGAAGCAGCTTTTGGGCCCTTTTTCCTGCTATTTGAACCATAACTCGTGCAAGGTTACCGGGTCAATCCTTTTTTTGGTGAAAGACGGGGTTGAATCTATTGAAAATTGGATCTTGCCGTTCTCAAGACTCTTCCTGCTCCTCAGCGCCGGCTGCGGATCGGTCACCTCCCCACCGACAGTCTGCGAGGCATCAGGACCAGTAGCTGCGGTCGAGGGTGCGATATTGAATGGCCTCCGCGATGTGTGGCACGGAGATGGAAGCGGATCTGTCCAGGTCGGCGATAGTGCGCGCTACCTTGAGGATGCGGTCGTGAGCCCGGGCGCTGAGCCCTTGCTGCTGCATGGCTCGCTCCAGCAACCTCTCCGCATCCGTGGAAAGTTCGCAGAAGGTCCGGATCTGCTGGGTGGACATCTGGGCGTTGGCAAAGGCGCCGGCGGCGCGAGGAGTGCCTTTGGAGGCTTTGGCAGCGGGTTTGGCTCCGTACTGCAGAAAGCGGTCATGCTGGATCTCGCGGGCGGCCAGCACCCGGGCGCGAATCTCCGCCGAACCTTCGGCGGCGGAGGCTCCCCGCAACTCCTTGTACTGCACCGCCGGAACCTCAATATGGATGTCGATTCGGTCCAGAAGCGGGCCGCTCACCTTGCTGACATAGCGCTGGATCATGGGCGGGGTACACATGCACTCCCTGGATTTGTCATTGAAGTATCCGCAGGGACAGGGATTCATGGCTGCGGCGAGCATGAAGCGAGCCGGAAAGGAGAGCGACATGGCCGCCCGGGAGATGGTCACCTGACCGTCTTCCAGGGGTTGGCGCAGAACCTCCAGAACGTTGCGGGGAAACTCCGGAAGTTCGTCCAGAAAGAGAAGGCCGTTATGCGCCAGAGAGACCTCTCCCGGCCGAGGCATCACGCCGCCGCCAATCAGTCCGGCGTCTGAGATCGTGTGGTGCGGAGAGCGAAAGGGGCGGTGGGTCACCAGACCTTCATCGCGATTGAGGATGCCGGCGACCGAGTGGATCTTGGTGGTCTCCAGGGCCTCTTCAAAGCGCAGCGGCGCCAGGATGGAGGGAAGCCGCTTGGCCAGCATCGTCTTGCCGGAGCCGGGTGGGCCGATCATCAGGATGTTGTGGCCTCCGGCGGCGGCGACCTCCAGAGCCCGTTTGGCCACCTGCTGGCCCCGAACGTCGCGGAAGTCCGCCGGGTACTCCAGAGCTTCATTCAACAGGCTGGCGCTATCCACGGACAGGGGTTGAGCAAACAGTTGGGGCTGGCTGCCGGAGACGCCGGAGGCGGAGTTCAAAAGCTCCCTAACCTCCAGCAGCGAACGAACCGGATAAACATTGACGCCGGCGACTACCGCAGCCTCGCGCGCATTCGCCGCCGGGATCACCAGGTTGTGGATGCCGGCCGCACGGGCTGCAATGGCGATGGGCAGCATCCCCTGAACCGCGCGCAGAGAGCCATCCAGCCCCAACTCCCCCACCAGGACAAAGTCGGCGATGTCCTTGATGGAGAGCGCTCCGTAAGCCCCCAGAATGCCGATGGCGATGGGCAGATCGAAGCCCGAGCCCTCTTTTTTCAGATCGGCGGGAGCCAGGTTGATGGTGATGCGGGTGGGAGGCAAGTCGAAGCCGGAGTTTTTGATCGCCGAGCGAACCCGGTCCCGGCTCTCGCGCACCGCGGCATCGGGAAGACCCACGGTGGCGAAGATCTCTTCTTTCGCGATCGTGCCGGAGAAGTCAATCTCTACGTCGATAATGTGAGCGTCAATTCCGTAGACGGCCGCGCTGCGAGCTTTGAAGAGCATGCCTGGTGGTTCCTTGAGGCGGGGTTGCATCGAGAGTGGGCTAGAAGTTCGCCAGGAAACTCGCCAGAGCCTTGAAGACAGCGAATTCCCCAGAGAAGGCGCCGCCTTCACGGCTGCTTCGGTAGACCCTCCCACAGGAAAACTCCTCTGAGTGTAGCACTGTGGGACACAGTCCTCCGTGATCGGATGGCAATCTCGTGAACAGGAACCGAGATCCTCTCTCGCCTCCGGTCTTCTTGCCTGACCAGTGGATAGCCACGAGTCCGACCCGCTACAATTCGGCCATCCCGGTTTCCTTCGCGGAGGTCTGCCTTGCAGTCCCGGCCAGCAACTCTTCTTCTCACCGCTGTGTTCTTTGGTTTCGCATTGCAGAGCGCACCGGCGCAGCGTCCCACGCCGCCGACGCGCGACCCCAACAGCCCGGGCTTTGTGAAGGCTGTGCGGCTTCCCGACGGCCATCTCCCGTCGCCGGGCGCTGATGGCAACTTCATCCTGGGGCCGACGCATACGCCTGCGCCCGAGCTAGCTGCCTTTGCGGCAGAACCACATCCCAAAGGTGTGGTCCCGCACTTCGCCCATGGCAGGGTTACAGTTTTCACGATGACTTCGGCCGCGAGCAAAATCTACCCCGGAATCGCCCGCACTCCGAACGTTGTCGGCCAAGCCGACCCCAACAATCCTGCAAAGATGATCGTGACGAACAGCCACCCTGCTCCATGGACCCGCGAGGTCGCCGTCTACGTCCCTGCGGGTTACAAGCCGGGCACGGCGGCGCCGTTCATCGTGGGCGCGGATGGCCCGGACTGGATGCTGTTTGCCGCTCTTGACGCGCTGATCGCGGAGCATCGCATCCCGGTGATGATTGGAATCTCAATCGCCAATGGCGGACAGGATGCGCAGGGCAGCGAGCGAGGCCTGGAATATGACACGATGTCGGGCCGCTACGCCGAGTTCGTCGAAGCGGAGGTTCTGCCGCGGGTGGAAGCCCAGGCTCATGTTCGCCTCACGCATAACCCTGATGGCCGCGCCACCATGGGCGGCAGTTCAGGCGGCGCGGCGGCGCTAGAGATGGCCTGGTACCGCCCGGACCTCTACCACCGCGTCCTCTCTTATTCAGGAACCTTCGTCAACCAGCAGTGGCCGTTCAACCCTGCCACGCCACACGGCGCGTGGGAGTTCCATGAGAAGCTGATCTCCGGCAGCCCACGCAAGCCCATTCGCATATGGCTGGAAGTAGGCGATCACGATCTGCTGAACCCCAATTCGATGCGCGACGGGATGCACGACTGGGTGTTGGCCAATGAGCGCATGGCCCGCGTGCTCTCTGAGAAGCTCTATCACTATCAATTTGTCTTTGCGGAAGACGCCGGCCACGTTGACCACGGCGTCCGGCTTGAAACACTGCCTGAAGCGCTGGAGTATGTCTGGCAGAGGTATGGAGCGTCTGCGACAGAACGAACTACTGCGGCAGGGAGGGGGAGGCCGTAGCGGCGACAAGGGCTCCTGGAGCGCAGCGGGGGGGCGAACAATTTCTCCGCGCATTGCTTTCAATTCAGTGGTTGAATCAGGATTCGGCCGGTCGTCGAGCGGGGGGCGGCTCAGTGCTTGTAAAGCGCGGCGTACCAAGTTTTGGGCCATAAGCGGACGCCCCGTCTCTCCCGCTCGAATCGAGATTTGGAATTTTAGGATCTCCATCGCCGCCACTCGGTTGCGTAAGACGGACCCGCCTGAAGTCCACCTTAGGGGGGCATGCTTCGTATTCTTGAGAGCGAGAGCGGAGGCCTTGGATCCGCCTCCTTTCAACCGCATCGCCCTGAGTCCCCTCAAACAGGCCAAAAACTTCAGGCTCAGCGTTCACGGAAAACGCCTCGCCGCCACGTGGGGTCGCAACTACAAGCTCGGAATGCTCAGCGATGGGAATTAAGACGCGTTTGCCCTTGCTCTATGCCGTCACGCAGGACTGTTGAAAAGACGCTTCGCTACAACCATCATGCATTCAGAGTCTTGTCAGCCGCTTCGGTCCAAGAACCAGTTCCTGCTTCGTTGAGTCCCATCACCAGCTCATCGAGTCAAACCCAAGGTCTATGCGGCGGAGCGATAGACAGTTGGAATCCTACAAGCAATCACGACTCGCATCGGTTCGGGACGAAAATTTCCGTGCGGCCATTCTGTCGACGCTGACGGTCTGAGTGTGCGGAAATCGCCCGCGACCCGTTGGGTCAAACAGAACGGAGAGCCGATGCCGATACCCGACTACCAGACCCTGATGCTGCCGCTGCTGAAGATAGCCGGTGACGGCAAGATACATACCAAGCGCGATGCGGTGACCGAACTCGCCGTGCAGTTTGGGCTCACTGAGTCGGAACGAAAGGAACTGCTTCCAAGCGGCAAGCAAGAGATTTTCGACAATCGGGTTGGATGGGCGCGGACCTACATCAAACATGCCCTCCTCATCGAATACGTTCAGCGCGGCCAGTTCCGCATCACCGACCGTGGCAAACAGATATTGGCGGAGAAGCCCGAGCGAATCGACAACGCCTTTCTTCGCAGGTTCCCTGAGTTTATTGAATTCCAGAGACGTTCGCGAACGGCGACATCGGAGGAGAGCGAAGCCGCTGTGTTGGCTGTTGAAACAGACACTCCCGACGACTTGATGGCTACCGGCTACCTGAATCGGCGGAGGCAGATTGAAGAAGACGCGCTTGAGCGGGTCAAGCACTGTTCACCAGAGTTCTTTGAGCGGCTGGTGGTTAAGCTGATTTCGGCCATGGGCTATGGCGGCACGTTAGCCGACGCTGGAAAGGCGATTGGCAAGTCAGGTGACGGCGGCGTTGACGGCGTTATTAAGGAAGACAGGCTCGGACTGGAACAGATCTACATTCAGGCGAAGCGATGGGATGACGCGAGTGTTGGCCGTCCTGAGATTCAGAAGTTCGTCGGTGCCCTGCTTGGCAAACGGGCGCGGAAGGGGATCTTTCTCACAACGTCTACTTTTACGAAGGACGCCCGCGAGTACGCCAGCAGCCTTGAAACGAAGGTCATTCTCATCGACGGTACGGAATTGGCTGCGTTTATGTTCGATTTCGATGTCGGCATCTCCGCTGAGAGCACCTACGTCGTCAAGCGCGTCGACAACGACTTCTTCGAGGATGATGCCGCCTCGCAGTAGGCAACCCCGCGTTTCGACACAAGCCGCTTGACGTCACCTTTTACCATCACTCAATTCGAGCAGGAGATTGTTGCTTGCTAGTTAAGGTGAGATTGAAATGACCACTCTTAACCGATTTGAGAGCGCAAGGCTTTCCCTAAACTGACTAAGGAAATTGTTGTCACAGTTCTGGCAGCTCGATGCGTAGCCAAAGCAAAGCAGAGACCTGCGAACAACTTCATAGGGAAATGGGGTGTGCGGATGTTTTCAAAAGGTGTTTCCGGTTTTGCCATGTGCTGTTCAACACTTTGTTGCGGCTTGTTATTTACAGGCTGTATGTCATCCAACTCCATGTCAGGCAGCTCTGGAATGATGGGGTCAACTCCGAGCGTTCTGAGTCAGCTCACCGCCAAAACGACGATCGGATCCACAGTCGATCCCGAAAATGGCGATAACAATCCCTACGGCCTTGCCATCGCACCGGCGGCCTCGGGGCCCATCAACGCGGGTGACTTGATTGTTTGTAACTTCAACAACAGTTCCGGAACCTCCGGCGCTGGAACGACCATTGAGGATCTCTCTCCCACCGCGGGCTCCATGCCCAAACGAATCGCCCAAAGTTCCAACATCGCTGGTTGCGACGCGCTGGCACTGGGTTCTACGGATAACATATGGGTTGCGGCTTATACGGCCAACGACAATCCAATCGTCGAACCTACTGGCGTGGTCAAGACCACCTTGGCGTCCAACTTTTCCTGGGATCAGCCGTGGGGGCAGATCTTCGCTTCTCCATCCGCGTCCAGTGGTATTACGGCGAATCCTGCCTTTTATATCTCGCAGGCCGCCAACGGATCCATCGTCGCGGTACAGATCACAAGCACTGGTTTCGTCTTTCATCAGATCGTCACAGACTTTCCGTCCACGGTCTCCAAACAATATGGCATTCTTGCGCCCGCCGGGCTGACCTACGATCCAAACTCGGACACTTTGTATATCGTCTCTTCCGACACGGACTCGATCGTGGCCATCTCGAAGGTGTCCACCGTTCCAGCAAACGGCATAACGGTATCGGCCAGCTCAATGGATATGGGATCAGGTGGCTATTCCACCTCGGGATCCTCTACATCCACGACCTTGACCTTCAGCGGTCCGGCCGCCAGTCAGGCACGGGTGGTGTACTCAGGCATGCCGCTCAACTATCCCATAAGTTCAGCCTTGCTTTACAACGGTGACTTGATTGTAGGCAATACCGGCGATAACAATATGGTGGAGATCAACCCGGCAACCGGTATGGAGGTTGGAACCATGTCCGTGGACAGCGGTAATGCGGGAGCTATCTTTGGCATCGCCACGGAAGGAACCACCTTGGCCACGCAGAAGGTCTTCTTCAACGACGACAATTCCAACTCGGTAGTGCAACTCAGCCAGGGAGCAACAAATATGGTCCAGTAGTGGTGATGTCCAGCATGGAGTTGCAAATGGTGCGGCGGGTCGACCCGTTTCCGAAAGAATCGGGCCGCCTATTTTTGTAAGTGAACCATCGTCAAGCGCGCTTACCGCGCTATCCGAAAGCAAAAGCAAACGGACGGGTAGCCGCCCTCATGTCTCTGCCAAGAGCGAACAGGCGCGGTCGCCCATGCTGAGTGCAGTCATGCAAGGCGGCAGGGATTCCGACGAACAGATCCGGGGAATGGGACGGTTCGCTATCCTGGTGGTGCAAAGATCATCCGCCATGCAAACCACTGGCAGCAAGCCTCGCATGTTGGTATCCGGCTGCATGGCGCGTCTGCTGAACCCGAACGGGAGCAACACGCGCTACCTGCCTCCCAGCCGTACTCATAGAGGCTGAAGGCCGCAATTTTTTGCATACAAAGCGCAGGATCACCCCCCTCATTTTGTTGTTTTCAAGAGTCGCTTCTGGTGCTACTATTTCGCCTCAGTCCCACTTTCACCACGAGGAACCCGCAATGAATAAGACTGTGCTCGCTCCCCTTGCGCTTGCGGCGCTGACGGCTTTTTCCGCCGGTCTCGCCAGCTCGCAGGTCGTCCTTGCGCCCACCACGCCACAGATTGGTTCGTCGGATCCCGTATCGGCCCAACCGCTCGTTCCGCGCCCCTCAACCAAGCCATGCACCGTAAAGCTTTTCACGAACCTGGCCTTTGAAGGCTTCACTCCGGCCAGCTTCAGCTACACCCCACCCGCGGGCTGTCCAGGCCCCTGGGCCAAGGTTGTCTTCACTGCGGATTTTACTGTGACCGCCGGCGTGCAGTACGACCGCACGGCGGCCTTCTATCTGGGCCATGCCAACATCTTCTATGGCACCACCGCTGAACCAGGCGCGAGCTTCAGCCCCTCTTGGCACGTGGAGCGGGACGTCACTGACCTGTCGGCAATCTTCAAGTCAGACCAAGTGGGCGAAGCCAATCTGGGCAACCTGGTCAACTCGACTTACACCGGCATCATTTACGCCAATGCGGCGCTTGAGTTTTATCCGGCGAACTTTACCAACCCAGCGCCGGTTGTGCCCGACATGGTGGTGCCGGTGAACGGGAGTGGTGGCGACGCGGGCACGCTGAACACAACCTCCAGCACGATCTCGCAGGCCCTGAATCTGCCGGAGAATGTAGAGGCCGTTTATCTCGACGTGATCGCACAGAACCAGAGCAACGATGAGTTTTTCTACTTCGACGTGCCGAGCAACGAGGCGAACAATCTGCTGAGCTTTGGAGGCACGGCCTTTCGCGAGACGGAGATTACCCTTGACGGCAATCCCGCCGGCGTAGCGCCGGTCTACCCGTGGATCTTCACCGGCGGCATCGACCCGTTTTTGTGGCGTCCGATCCCGGCCAACCAGACGCTCGACTTCAAGCCGTACCGAGTGAATCTGACCCCCTTCGCCGGTTTGCTCGCCGATGGCCAGATGCACACCGTGGCCCTGAGTGTGTTCAATGCCAACTCTTACTTCCTGGCTACAGCCAACCTGCTCGTCTATTTGGATCACCGTAGCCAGAAGGTGACGGGCGGCGTGGAAGAGAACACTCTTTCCGCGGCTCCGACGCCACAGACGCAGGAGAACATCTCCTTCAACTCGGCCACCGGAGACTATACCGGCATGCTGTCCGTAACCTCCAACCGCGAGTTCACCATCAGGGGCTATGTGGACACCTCGCAAGGCCGCGTGGAGACCACCCTGGACGAAAAGGTCGACTTCAGCAACACGCAGGAGGTGGACGTGAACCCCACTACAGATTCGCCGGACACACAGAACATTCAACAACTGACGACAGTGGATTTGCACGTCACCACACAGAAGGGACACATCGCCAGCACGAGTGAGCAGAGGTATACGTATCCGCTGAAGATCAACTACACCTATGCGTACAACACGGCCGGCGCCTACTATTATCAGAACACCAGCGTGGACCAGCAATACAAGCTGACCAAGATGCAGCATTTGTTCGGAATGCGTCCGCTCACCTCGAGAACTTTTGAGGAGACGCAATCGCAGGATGACTTGAACCTGAACACATTTGCGCCCTCCAACACCAAGTCCTCGCAGACCTACCGGAAGAACGACTCCCTCGGCAACTGCTACAGCGAGACGCTCACCTCGGCCAGCGATGTGCTAACCGGCGCGACGAATGACTGCAACCACTAACTCTTAGGCCGCGTAGGGAAAATCCATACAACACGCTCTGCAGAGGATAAAGATGAGCGCTACCAGGAGGCATGAAGAAAGAGCAGAGGGTGCAGTCCCCGTGAAGCGGGCCGAACAGGCAGCGGATTGGGGGAAACTCTGCACAAACAGAGGAATTCTGCATGGATGCCGAGGAGACTTCGATCTTGAGCCATCGCGACCATGGCGCGAAAGATCACGCAGTTTGCCGGCGATGAGAGCATAGTTCGAAAGACGGTTCGGGGTATGGCCACAGGTTTCCCGCGGTACGGGCCGGAATCGGAGCTGCGTAAGTTCCCGCTTCGGCGGCATGCGAGGGCGCTGGAGGTCAACCGGCGCCCTCGCATCTCCGCCATGGCGCTCAGACTGCCGCTCGAAAGGGTGGGCGGAGGAGCGTGTTGCTTGTTGCCGAAGAAATTGCGAAACGGAGACTGGATCGCGTCTTCCCGATAGGAAAATCGGAAGGATGTCCAGAGTCTTGACGCTCAAAAGCGTGACCCGCGGCACTCAATCACTTTGGGTTGCCGCCCGTCAAACTTCCCCAGTCCCCCAGGTGGATCCCGTTTGTGCTTGGAGAGCAGGCGCCCAGAGCGGTCTGAGACGCGGGACGCCTTAGGAGCCCCCCAAAAACGCGGGTAGCCTCAGCCAGGCCGGATTTGGCCGGCAATCGACGAAGCTGATGGCGCCTGACGGCAGAGGTATGAAGCCAGGCTCGCCGAGGGCTGTCAAAACAAATTTTGAAGAGCAAGATGTGGGGCGCCCGCCTCGCGAATTGATGGAGAGTGGATGATCTGCGGGCCACCCGCCTCTACGGAGCCAATCTGGGACAACACCCATCCGCGGCTCATGGGCCGATGTCACAGAGGCTACAATCGTAAGGGCGTAAGGGCCGTGGAAGAGATGAACACAAGCCTCTTTGAGTTATTCAAGATCGGGATTGGCCCATCAAGCTCGCATACGGTGGGACCCATGCGCGCGGCGCTGCGATTCCTGCGAGAGATGGACGCGCGCGGTGAGTTCGGACCCGCGCTGACTGTTGACCTCTATGGATCTTTGGCGCTGACAGGTATCGGTCACGGAACGGACCGCGCTGTGATGATGGGGCTGCTGGAGGAGTCGCCGGATACAGTCGATCTGGATACTATCGGCGCTCGCCTGGAGTCGCTGCGGGCAAACAAGTCCCTCAAGCTCTTCGGCCGGCACAGCGTACGCTTTGATCCGGCCGTGGATCTGCGCCTGCATCGCGATCAGATGTACCCAGACCCGGGAGTGGTGACTCATCCCAACGGAATGCGCTTCGCCTCCCGTAACCAGCAGGGAGACGTCTTGTTCGAGCAGGTGTACTACTCCATCGGCGGCGGTTTCATCCTCTCAGCCCAGGAGTTTGCGGCGGGTGCAAGCGGCATCAAGGCCCGTCCCGTGCCCTACGCCTTCTCCAGCGCCGATGAGCTGCTGCGTCTGGGGGAGCGGCAGCATCTGTCGATCGCCGAGATGGTGCTGGCCAATGAGGCCGCGTTGCTCCAAGACCCGGAGATCGCGCGCCGAATCAACCGGATCCTCAATCCTTTGCTGCCAGGCCGTGAAGCTGAAGCGATGCTCTCTGGCCAGGAGCGTATCAAGGCGGCGATCCTGGCCCTGTGGCAGGCGATGGAGGACTCGATCCAGCGCGGGCTGCGGACCGAGGGCGTGCTTCCTGGCGGGCTGAATGTGCGGCGGCGCGCGCCCGGACTGGCGCGGCGGCTGGCGGAGATGGAAAAGAAGAATGTTCCCGGCGATCCGTTGGCCCCACTGGACAGCGTCACCATGGTGGCCATGGCGGTGAATGAAGAGAATGCGGCCGGGGGACGGGTGGTCACGGCGCCCACCAACGGCGCGGCTGGCGTCATTCCGGCCGTGGCCTATTACTATGTGCGCCATGCGTCGGCCGGACTGGACCGGGAGCAGCGCCAGGAGGGACTGCTGCGATACCTCTTGACCGCTGCCGCGATTGGAATTCTCTACAAGGAGAATGCTTCCATCTCCGGCGCCGAGGTGGGCTGCCAGGGAGAGGTGGGTGTGGCCTGCTCAATGGCGGCCGGGGGACTCGTGGCCGCCTTGAGCGGTGACAACGCTACGGCGGCCAGCGCGGCCGAGATTGCCATGGAGCATAACCTGGGCATGACCTGCGACCCGATTGGAGGGCTGGTGCAGATTCCCTGCATTGAGCGCAACGGCATGGGAGCGGTTAAGGCGGTGAATGCGGCGCGCCTGGCGATGCATGATCAGGGCGAGCATAAGGTCTCCCTGGACCAGGTGATCGACACCATGTACCGGACGGGCATGGATATGCAGTCGCGCTACAAGGAGACGAGCCTGGCGGGGCTGGCTCTGAACGTGATTGAGTGCTGAGGGCGCGCCGGTTCGCTGCCTTCCTGCGGCGCGAAGAAAGTGCGCCGGCTTCAGGCGGCGCCGATGCGGCCCACGTCGATCCAGCAAGAGGTTGGGACCGTGAGCAGACCGTCCGCCGCATACCTCTGGAAGAATGCGCGGAGCTGATGCTCAAACGCGGGGAAGCCCGGGTCGTCGGGCTGCGGAGTCACTGAGAGAGACAGCGTCTGGCCGAGGAAAGAGTCCCAGTCCAGAATCTGTTGACTGTGGACCCGCTCGCTATGGTGATCGGCTGTGAAGACCTGGCCGAGGTTCTCGTGAATGCGATAGCCGGCGCGGATGTAGGCGTAGTCCGTGCCGTGGGTGATCAGCAGATCTTCAAAGGCCAGCGACTGCGGGGATTCATCTTTGGCGCGGCCATAGGAGACCAGCACCAGCCAGCCATTGGGTTGGAGGATGCGTTGGAACTCGCGGAGAGCGCGAGGGATATCGAACCAGTGGAATGCGCGGCCGGCGGCCACCACAGCCACGGAGTTCCCAGCCAGGCCCGTCTCCTCCGCAGAGCCGTTGCTTACCTGGAGGAGCGGCCACTCAGTTGCAAGTTGCCGGCAGGCGTTGCGCATCTCCAGGTTGGGCTCAATGGCCAGCACCGGATTCCCGTTGGAGAGAAAGACCTCAGAGAGCATGCCTGTGCCGGCGCCGATGTCGGCGACTGGCCACTGCGGTTGCAGGCCACACCAGGTCTCCAGACGATCCAGAACAATCTCTCTGGGATAGCGCAGGCGGTAACGGTCATAGAGAGCGGCGCGCCCCGTAAAGCGGTCGATACGGTCCATCCCTCGATCATATTCGTTGCTTGATATAGTGAGCGCATGAGATCCATCCAGTCGCAGAGGCTTGGGGCAGGGACGCATGATCGGCGGCTGCTGGGGTTCGTGCTGGTAAGTCTGCTGCTGGCCAACGTGGGACAATGGGCCCTCTGCAGGGCCTTGCACCTGGGCAATCCTGGGAACATGCTTCCCGATCTCAAGGCGTTCTTCCATCTCCGGCAGTGGACCGACTCCTGGTTGCCGATGATGAAGTCACTCGATTACTTTCGGGCGCACCCGAACCTGCCGATCTATGACGCCAAACTCTATGACACGCTTATCTACTCCCTGGCCAGCGAACTGCCGCTGGTGGCCATGCGCAAGCTGGGGTTGAGCGATGCGGCCATGCTGCGGACCTTGGCGATTCTCTCCTTTGCCGCCGTATGGGGCGTGGCGGCCGTATCCATTGCGATGGGAAGATGGCTGCTGCGGCGGCGCGGCGCGGAGATGACCCTGCCGGCGGCGCTGGCCGTGGTGCTGGCCACGCTGGGATGCTACCCGTTGCTCAAGGGGTACTCGCTGGGCAATGCGCAGACGTTCCTGTCCTTCGGATTTACCCTGCTGCTGCTGTTATGGACCACCGGCCGCGAAGGTTGGGCCGGCGCCTTGGCGGCCTTGCTGAGCGCGGTCAAGCCGCAGTTCGTTCTGCTGCTGGTGTGGATGCTGGTGCGAAGACGATGGGGCGCGGCGGCGGCGTTTGCTGCTTGCGCAGCGCTGCTGCTGGTTGCTTCGGTGGCCGTCTTTGGTTGGCAGAACAACCTGGACTATCTGGGCGTGCTGGCCGGGTTGAGCCACAAGGCGCAGTCCCACTACGCCAACCAGTCGATGTTTGGCACGATCAATCGCATGATCTTCAATGGAGAGAATCTGCTCTACCATCCGTACGTTTATACGCCCTATGTTCCATGGGTCTATCGGGTCACTGTGGCGAGTTCGCTGCTGCTGGTGGGCTTGGCTCTGCTCTATCCGTGGAAGGCGTTGAGGGGAACCACAGCGGATCTTGCAGCGATGGGAATTGTCTCCGTGGCTGCCTCGCCCATGGCCTGGGAGCACCACTACGGGATCGTGGTGGGGATTGCAGCCTGGGCGTGGTTTGCGCACGCCTGCTGGTGGGAGCGCAGGCCCTGGGTGCTGGCCGTGGCGGTCTTTCTCTGTTTGAACTTTCTACCCGCCTTCAACTACCTTGCGGATCTGCGCGGGTGGAACGTGTTGCAGTCCTATCTCTACTTTGGAGCGCTGGCTCTGATGGGATGGCTGATGCATCTCAGCCGCGAGACGGATGAAACCGCCGTGTAGACCACTGCCTGTGGTGAGAAGCGGCCGGAGTGGCTGACGGATCCGGTCCAAAAGGAGGAGTCCTTGCTTGGTTACCCGGGCCGGGACGAACACGCTTTGGATGGGGCGCTCGCGCAAAGCCCTGACATTCTGCAAGCCCACATATCCAAACCCTCTGCAGTGCGAGATGTGGGGCGCCTGGCCCCTCCGATCAAACCGTTCAGCAGCCTTGGCGAGACGGCAGCGCCGGGTTCTGGGCGCGCCACAGAGCCCCAAGCAGAGGATCGACTACTCCCTCCCGGACATGGATGGTTGGAAACTCTGAACGGACATCAGTCACCAGGGCTTCGCGGACGGGTGCAACCTTCTCCATGATGGAGCCGGTGAAGGCCACGCTGGGAAGTTCGGCTTTGCCGCTGGAGCTTGCAGCGACGGACGCCGCATGCACCCGGCGGACCACCAGGCGCACCAGCCCGGCCAGTTCTTCGCCTTGGCGGCGGAGGACTTCGTTGGCGACCGCATCACCCTGCCTGGCGCAGTCCAGAATGACCTCGGTGAGGCGAGAGAAGTCGGGCGCAGGGCGAGCGTTGGCGGCCTCGACCAGAAGCTCGATGGAGGGTAGCTGCCAGAACGCCAGGACGGCGTCGATCAGGCGGGTGGGCCGGCCTTCGTCGCGAGCCAGAAAAGCGGCGCGCAGGCCCTCGTGGCCGATCCGGTGGCCCGAGCCTTGGTCAGCGAGTTCGGGGCCCCAGCCACCGGCGGTGACGATGGAGCCATCCGGCCGGCGGCCGGCGACGTTGGAGCCCGTGCCTGCTATGGCAAGCACTCCGAGCCTGCCGTGGAACGCGGCATCCAGAGCGATCTCGACATCTCCAAGCAGGAGAAGCTCGCCCGAAACGCGGACCGAAAATGCCTGCCGCAACCAATCGGTGACCAGAGGTACGGTCTCTCCGGCTGTTCCAATGCAGGTGCGCGTGATGGCTTGCATGGAGACGCCGCTTTTGGCCGTGAGTTCGGCCAAAGCCTGATCCAGGTTGGCAGCGGCAGAGGATGCATCGGCGCGCATCCGCTTGATGGTTCCCGTCCGCGCGCGGCAAAGCACACCCGATTCATCGGCCAGCAGATAATCGGTCTTGGTGCCGCCTACGTCGAGCGCTAAAAAGAACGCCATGCAATGGTTTACTCCGCCAGTCTGTGCTTCCAGATTTTGCCGCTACTCCGCCAGCACCGCTTTGGTCAGATTTCTAGGATGGTCGACGTCGACTCCATTGTTGGTGGCCATCCAGTAGGAGAAAAGCTGCAAAGGTATCGTCTCACAGATGGCCAGCAGAGGCTCGCGCACTTGAGCCACCGTGATAGTGTGGTCGGCCAGGGCGGATACGGTTTTGTCGCCCTCGTTGGCGATCGCGAGGATGCCGGCCCCCTGCCGGCGCATCTCTCGCATCAGATGAATCACCTTCTCATAGCGCAGGATCGAGTCAGGGGCCGCCCAGTCCACGGTGGCCATCATCACCAGGGGCGTGGCTGGGGAGACCAAAGCGTTGGGGCCGTGCTTCAACTCCCCGCTCGGATATCCTTCCGCGTGCAGATAGGCGGACTCCTTGAGTTTGAGCGCTCCTTCGCGGGCGATGGGGTAATGCACTCCGCGGCCGAGAAAGAGGAAGTTTTTGGTTGCGCGATAGCTTTCAGCGATGCGGCGAATTAACTCCTCCCAGCCGCGTAGTTGCATCTCCACCAGACTGGGAAGAGCTTCCATCTCCGCCAAACGCATCCTGATCTCCTCGGCGTCCATCGTTTTGCGGGCCAAGGCGCCCATCAAAGCAAGAAGGTAAAGGTTGAGCAACTGAGCGGTGAAGCTCTTCGTCGCCGGAATGGCGCGCTCCCGACCGGCCAGGGTGGGGAAGAAGACTGTAGCTTCGCGAGCCATCGTGGATCCCTCCACGTTGGTGATCGCCAGCGTCTGGTTGCCCAGCGCTTTGGCTTTGCGCAGAGCGGCCAAGGTGTCGGCGGTCTCGCCAGATTGGGAGATCACCAGAACGGCGTTGTTTGCCAAGGACTTCTCTTGACGGTACGAGTACTCGCTGGCGTACTCCACATCCACCGGAATGGAACTCAGATCCTCGATCAAAAGCTCGGCCAGAAGCCCTGCGTGGCGGCTGGAGCCGCTGGCGGCGATCACGATCTTGGTGCGCACACGCTCCAGCCACTCGACGATGGCCGCGCAGGTTTCGGTGCGAAAGTTACCGTCCGCGACGTAGTGCTGGATGGTGGCCAAGAACGTTTCCGGCTGTTCGAAGATCTCGCGCAGCATCCAATGAGCAAAAGGGGAGGGCGTAGGAGAGGAAGATGTTGACACTATAAGTCTCTTTTGAAATTAAAATGATTATTTATGCCTGATACGATCAGAATAAGGTACATTCCAGTGCGCCGCAAGCTGTAATCTCCTGCGCCTGAGTATCCTGGAACCAAACTCAACAAGAATCGGGAACCTCTCAGCCGGAAGTATGGGTTTTTCTCTCTCCGATTCGGTAATGTTTCTTTATGTCTACAAAGACGGATGTGCGCGGCGATCGCATCATGAAAGCCCTTTTGAGGGCGGGGGATATCTCAGTCCAGGAGTTGGTGGACCAGCTTGGGGCCTCGGCGCCGAGCATTCGCAGGGATCTGGCGCGGCTGGAAAGACGTGGTCTGGTGCTGCGCACGCATGGCGGCGCTACACTGGTCGAGCCATTGCTCTATGAGCCGTTTCGGCATGATACGTCGTTTCAGGCCCGGGAGTTGCGCTCAGTTGAGGCCAAGCGGCGGATTGGGGTGGCGGCCAGTGAGTTAATTGGGGAACACGAGACGATCGGCCTGACGGCCGGCACCACCACAACACAGATTGGCCGCTCCCTGCGGCATCGCCGTGGCATTTCAGTGATTACCAATGCGGTGAACATTGGAATGGAGCTATGCAACCAACCGGCGATCAAGACCATGCTGACGGGCGGGACGCTGGCCTGGGCGTGGACCTTCGCCCTGGCCGGGCAGCCCGCGCTGAACTTCCTGCGCGAGGTGTACCTGGACAAGGCGTTTATTGGGATTACCGGCTTCGATCTGGAGCGCGGCGTGACCACGCTGGAGGCGGAGGAGGCCGCAGTCTCCCAGGCGATGATACGCAACGCCAAAAAGGTGATCATTGTGGCGGATTCGGAGAAGATGGGAGAGGTCAGCCCTGCGCTGATCTGCCCCATCTCCTCCATCCATATGTTGGTCTCCGATACCAACCTGCCTCGCCGGATGCAGGACGAGTTGTCGGCACGGGGAATTGAAGTGGTTCTGGCCTAGCCCAGGCTACTTCTGCGTTTCCGTCGATGGAGAAACCGGCCCTGGGATGCCGAGGCTTGATGCCGTCGGCAACTGGTGGGTTTGATAGGCCTGGTCCATGGCGGCGCTGATCTGTTCTCCCCGGCTCTGCCAGAGCTGAGTCCGCAGGTCATAGCGCACCAGGACGTTGTCCAGCCAGTAAGGCCGGTTTTCAGCCAGCCATGTTTGGCGATAGAGCGTCTTGAGCAGGGAGTACCCGTCGCGGATATCCTGGCATTTGCCGTTATTGCTGCTGATTTCATCCAGACTATTCCCTACGATCTCTTTCTTGGAGGGATCCTTTTGCAGGGCGTAGGCCTGGGCATAGCCATCGCGAATCTCATCGGACAACTGAAATTTAAGGCCGATGAAGTCGATGCGGCGCGCGCCGAGATCCATGGCCAGAAGAGCGTTCTTCTCGCGCAGCGAAGGCTGGCTCGCCAAGGCCGTTTCGATCAGATTGATAGCATTTTCCGCGTGCAGACGGGCGGCGGGAATGTTGGCGCGCAACTTGTCGCCCTCCTGAATGCCGGCCGGGCTCCACGGATCAAGCCAGAAAACTCGATCGCTGACGTCGATCAGATTTTCGGCGGCGATGATCTCCGCCATGGCCTGGTTGATGCTTCCTGAGGTATCTCCGAAGAAGATGGGGCCGAAGGATGCCTGGTAGGCGGCAGCGTCCGCCTTGCCCGGCTGCCATCCCGCAGCGGCCCCAAACAGCACACCAAACCAGTCTTCATTGAAGAGGCCCTCACCGTCGTCATCCCATACGGTGGTCAGCACGCCAGTGCTGCCCAGGCGCTGACCGGCGGCTACAAACCCGGATATGTTGTCCAGAGCTGTACTCTCGATGGGAAAGACGACGTTCCAGTTGTCATCGCCTGGGGCGACCCAGGTCTCCAGGCCCTGCTTTTTGAAGGGAAGGATGGCGTGGTCGTAGCTGTCTTCGTGCCAGTAGATCCAAGGGACGGCGATCATGTCTTTGGGAATCCCTGGAATCGCGGATGGATCCGAGTCACCGATGTCACCCCAGAAGAGCAGACGCCGGTGAAGCGGGGCCAGGGTGTTGTGGATGGAAGCGAGGAAGTCGGCGTAGACCGGACCGAGGCCGCGCTGATCGACGGCGGGTTTGGTGCGGCCCATACCCAGTTCAAAGGTCTCATCGGCACCAATGTGCAGAAAGGGGCTGGGAAAGTCAGCGGCGATCTGCGTGAACCAACTCTTGATCAGGGGAAGCGATCCAGCCTGGCCGGGAGCGAGGACGTAGCCGTGCGGCGTCTCTGCCACATCGGCATACTTCTCAAATTCCAGTACATGGTGGACGTGGCCGAAGGCCTCCTGCTCGGGCACGATCATGATGTGCAGACGGCCGGCGAAGGCCGCAAGTTGCTTGGCCTGCTCTCGGGTGAGGGCTCCTCCCGGAGGCGCGGCGAGGGGATCGTCAGCGTACTCCAGAGTGTTTTCAAAGTATGGAGAGTAAAGATTCACCTTGTGGGCCGCAAAGACCTCAAGCTGATGCTTCATGAAGGCCATGGTCGGAAATGGGCCGCGAGAAAGATCGTCGTCTTCGCCGCGGTACTTCATGCTGGGCCAGTCGCGGATGGTGGCGATCCACACGGAGGGAACGCCGTTAGCGTCCTGGAGGAGTTGCTTGAGCGTTTGGACTCCATAAAAAACTCCAGCAGAAGTTTCACCAATGATCTCCACAGCATCTCCACCGGATGCGTCCTTCTGCGAGACAAGAACGTAACCTTCGTCATGCATCGCTTCGTCGAAGGCGAGATGATGATCCGTCAGGATCTCGTTTGCCTGGGTCGAGCCGGCGCGCAGAAGAGTGACAGTCAGATCCACGGGACCCGCCGCAGGCGAAACAACGATCCCGCTGCGGCGCAGGGTCTGGTTGAGATTTTGCGCGGCAAACAGATCCTCGGGATTACCGCCGGGAACCATCACATTCGCGGCATGGACGGGAACCAGACCTTGGGTTTGGATCTGCTTCGGTTGAGGAGAGAGCATGGGGCTGGGGGCTGCGGAACCTTGCGCCAAGGCTTGTACCGTTGGGCTGAGGGCGAAGATCAGCAGGGTTGCCAGAGACAGACGGAGAGAGTTGGGCTGCGGGACATGGCGTCCTGTCCCGACAGATGCGGGAAGCGGAATGAGCATGATTCCTCCTATAAATTGATTATTTTATGTTGAAATGCGCAAACTTTCGAGCTATTTTAGCAAGATAGGAACAGAGTGTTCTTCCATGTTCATGGAAAGTTGCCAGGAAGACCGGAGACGATTGAGTTCATGGCCCAAAGTAGGGCTGTGCTTGAGACTTGTGCAGTGACCTTCAAATCAAGAGGCCAGGCGGCGCTTGTGCTGAAGTGGAACCATGATGGATAGAGAGCGGTACGGGTGATGAAGCAGATTATTGCAAGAAGATTGATTACCGATACGGGCGAGTTGGCGTATCCGATTGTGTCCGTGGAAGACGGCAAGATCGTCAGCGTGCAAGAGGGACCGGAGAACGGGTCGACCGAGACGCTGACGGCTGCGTTCTTTGAGATTCACGTCCATGGCGCGAGGTCATTTGACTTTATGGTGGCCGATCAGGAGGGGATCGCAGAGGCTGGACGCTTCCTTGCTTCGCATGGAGTAGCGCATTACTTCCCCACCACGGTGACGGCTCCGCTGGATCTGACCCTGAAGGCGCTGGAGCGTCTGGCGGATGCGATTGAGCGGCCGCGTCCGCATGCTTCCGGGGGGCCGGTGGCGACTCCGGTGGGAATCCATCTGGAAGGCCCCTTCGTCTCCCATGCCAAGCGTGGCGTTCATCCGGAGGCATGCCTTCAGGAGCCGAGCATCGACCTGTTTGACCGCTTCCAGGCCGCGGCGCGAGGACACATCCGGTTGATCACCATGGCGCCGGAGTTGCCGCATGCGCTGGAATTGATCGAGCACGCGACGGCCCAGGGGGTGCGGATCTCGATGGGGCACAGCATGGCCACGGAGGCGCAGACACTGGCGGGAATTGCCGCGGGAGCCAGGAGTTCGACGCACCTCTTCAACGCGATGCGCGCGCTGGACCATCGTGAGCCGGGTATCGTCGGCACGCTCCTGGACCGCGATGACATCTACGCCGAAGCGATCTGCGACGGAGTCCATGTACATCCGGCTGTGATCCGGTTGTGGTTGAAGATGAAGGGCGAGGAGCGGGCCATCCTGGTGACCGATGGAATCTCGGCCACTGGCGTTCCGGATGGAACCTACACTCTGGGCGATCTAAAGGTAGTCGTGAAGGACGGCGTCTGTCTGTCCGGAGAGACGTTGGCCGGCAGTGTTCTCACCATGGACCGTGCAGTGGCCAACCTGCAGCGGTTTACCGGAACCTCGCTTGAAACCGCGGTGCGGTTGGCTTCACGCAACCCGGCGCGGCTGATGGGAATGACGCCCCTGACACAGATCGCGGCAGGGGCTCCGGCAAACTTCAACCGCTTCGATGCGAGCGGTCGCCGCATTGGGGGCATCATCGACGGGCGGCAAGTAGAGTAGTGGAGTTGGAACCCGAATGGGAATGCCGAAAAGAGGCTTCCTCGCGCGGGTTGGTTTGCTCTCTGGAACGGTCATCTCTTCCCCGGCCTGCAGCGGCGCGAGAAAGAGCCGCGCTCTGCCTTATTCAATCGATTTCACCGGAAAGGATCGCAATGAAGAAGCAAGGAACAAAGCTCGTGGCAGGAGCCGCGCTGTGGCTGGGCACTCTTTTGGCCTATGCCCAGAAGACGGAGTTTTGGGTTGGCAATCAGGATGCCGCAGTTGCCTCCTTTCTCGCTCACATGGACAAGATCGACATCATCTCGCCCACCTGGTACCACTTCGACCAGAACGGCCTGGTGAGCGGTGAGCCGCAGCCGGTGGTTCTCAAGGCAGCCAAAGAGGCGCACCTGAAGATCATTCCTCTCTTCGCTCTCTTCAACCACGAACAGCTTCACGTTCTCGTGGGTGATGAAAAGGCGCAGGAGGCGCTCATTCAGTCCCTGCTGCGGGAATGTCATAACCACGGCTACGACGGTGTGAATCTGGATATCGAAAATGTCATGTGGACGGACAAGGATGGCCTCTCCTCAATGGTGAAGAAGATTGCGGATGCGCTTCACCAGCAGCATCTCCAGGTGCAGATCGACGTGGTTCCGAACGCACCCGGATACCCGGGAGCTTCCGGTTTCAGCACCTGGATTTTCCAGGAGTGGCGCGGCGGCTATGATCTGAAAGCCCTGGCTCAATCCGTGGATCTCATCTGCCTGATGACCTATGACCAGAACACCCGCTGGACCGTTCCTGGTCCTGTGGATGGTTGGACCTGGACCAAACAAAATGTGGATTACGCGCTTCAGTTCGTTCCTCGCAACAAGTTGTCGCTGGGCATAGCCCTCTACGGGTATCACTGGTATACGGGCGACCCTGGATTCAACGGTAAAAACCATACCCCCAACCCCACTGCGGAGTACATCTCGGAGCCGGCGGCGATCCACCTGCGCGATACCTGGGGCGGCAAGACTCAATGGGACGCGGTGGAGCATACACCCTGGTTCTACATCGACCGCGATCAGATGCGCGAGTGGGTCTTCTATACGAATCAGCGCGCCTTCATGGACCGCTTCAATCTTGCCAAACAGTACGGAATTCAGGGAGTCTGCGCCTGGGATCTGGGAGATGAAGACCCCGCCATCTGGGCTGCGATTCCCGACAAGCGTTAGGGCTTTTCCCGTATAGGTGTATCCCGACCCTTCGACCTGTGTGGGCGTCTTCCCCAATGAAATGAAAACGTCACAGCAAGCCCGCGACGGGTCAACGGGCCTTTGCTTGGCAGATTCTGGGACATTGGTCCCATGGACAGCCTGTACCTTCCGCCGGCAGACACCCGTCTCAGCCGGCGCCGCTGTAGAACCTGGACATCTGGGGCAATCCATTCAGATACCCCAGATCGTGAACAGCAAGCCCGCAGAAAGGAAGTTCTGAATGGACGAAAGGGAGAGATCCATGTATCAAGGGTGCGTCTGCCGCGCGCCCTGCGGATCTCTGCAGTTTCCTTGCAAAACCCCGCGAATTCCAGCAGATTCGCAGCGGATTCCGGCGCTAGGCGGTCCATGAGAGTGATGTAAAATAGAATTCGGCGGGAATCCGCCGCATCAACTTCAAGGACTCCAGATACATGGCAAAGCGCCGCGGTAATCCCAACTGGGGTAAGCCGGAGCCGATCGGCCCGGTGGTTCCCACCATCACATCGTTCGAGCAGGTCGTCAAGGAGTACAAACTGACGCCTGACCAATACGTCCGTTCCACTCGTCTTCGCGAGTGGGCGCGGCGGAACAAGAACTCCAAATACATCCCCGAGGCTCTACTTGAAGCTTGGGGCTTCGAGATTGAATCCACCCTTTAGGATTCGCTCTCAGCCTTCAAATACAAGCGATGCCGTTTTTGAGGTAAGGAATCGAAGATCATCGAACTCTATGCCTGACCGAGCCGCTGGATTTATTACGATACCTGAAGCTCTTGACGAACTCAGGGCCGGACGAATCATCGTTCTGATAGACGATGAGGACCGAGAAAACGAAGGTGACCTCACAGTTGCGGCGGAGTTCTGTACCCCCGAAGTCATCAACTTTATGGCCCGTTTCGGACGGGGTCTCGTCTGCCTTACCTTGACCGAAGAGCGCGCAGATTACCTGCGCCTTGGCCCGATGACGAAAGATAATACTTCACGCTTTGGCACGGCGTTTACCGAGAGCATCGAGGCCCGCGAAGGTGTGACGACGGGGATTTCAGCGGCCGACCGTGCCCACACGATCCAGGTTGCGATCAGTCCCAACTCTTCCCCTGATGATCTAGCACGCCCTGGTCATGTTTTTCCGCTACGCGCCCGCAAAGGTGGTGTCCTGGTGCGCGCCGGTCAGACGGAGGCTTCTGTGGACTTGGCGCGCATGGCCGGTCTGGTGCCCGCGGGCGTGATCTGCGAAGTCATGAACGAGGACGGCACCATGGCTCGCGTGCCCGACCTCATCGAGTTCTGCAAGATTCATAACCTTAAGATGGTTACCGTCGCCGATCTTATCCGCTACCGGATGTCGAACGAACGTTATGTGCATCGCGTGGCGGAAGGCGTTCTTCCCACTGAGTATGGCGACTTCCGAATGATCTCCTATGAAAGTGACATTCAAACTACCGGCCTTGGCTCTGGAGACGAAGCCCATTTGGCTCTTACCTTTGGCGACGTGACGCAAGCAGCGCTCTCCGGCCTTCCTGTACTGGTCCGGGTCCAGACCCACTGCCTGACAGGCAACGTATTCGGTTCTTCGGTTTGCGACTGCCGGGCGACAGTCGACGCTAGCCTTCGGGAGATCGCCAAGGCTGGTTGCGGCGCTCTCATCTATCTGCATCATACTCAGCGCGGCTTTCTGGTTGATGCTACGGCCTACCCTGCACGACTCTGCATTCACCGGGGAAGACGCGCCACAACCGATGACGGCGCGGGGAGCCCAAGCGAGCGGATTCTTCGCCATGTCGGACTTGGAGGCCAGATCATCTCTGATCTTGGCATCCACAAGATTCGCTTACTGACCAACCATCCCAAGCATGTACCTGCCTTGCAGGGGTTTGAGATTGAGATCATTGAGAGTGTGCCTATTGACCTCAGGAGCCATTCGCTGACGTCAATGTAGAAGAGATTATGGCTCACGGAGCGTCAAAGGGAAGACCCAGGAGTGTTCTCAAAGCGGCTCGGGCGGTTTCAAGCGATGCTCGCAGGCGAATCTCTTCGGCTTGTTTTCCCAGCAGGTTGGATTCCAGCGAGACATAAAGCGGGGCGTTGAGGTTGTACTGGCGCAGGCTTTGTTGGGCCGCGGTAGCGGTTTGGGCCAATTCGGGCAACTGGGCGTCGAGTTCCTTTAGCTGAGCAGCAAGGATCTTGGATGCCTGCCAAACCTGGTCGGTCTGGCTTTGTGCGGCATCCAGACGAGCCTGATACGTTTGGCGCAGAACGGCCCGGGTGGCTCGTTCGATGGCGATCTGACCGCGGTTGCGGTTGAACAAGGGAAGGCTCAGAGAGACCTCAGGGCCTCCGGCGTTGACACCTTCCACGGGATCGCGTTCGAGTTCGACGCCGGCGCTGAGTGCTGGAAATTGTGCAAGAATAGCCCGGCGGAGGGCCTCTTCCTGGCTCTGGTAGCCTGCTTGGAGAGCAAGAAGGTCGGCGCGATGGTGCGGCAGTGCGGCGATGGCAGATCTGTATTCGGCATCGGTGAGCACTGGCACGGAGATGGGACCGATGAGATGGAGATGGACGCTCGGATCAAGGCCAAGCAGAGCGTCGAGGCTATGATCGTTCAGGCTGATCTGCGTTTGAAGCTGGCGCAGCGCGGCGTCTGCGTTGGAGAGATCGTAGAGATCGGTGGCCACGACGCCGGCGGTGACGTCGCCGCGCTGCATCGCCGCCAGGTCGCGTAGATGGCGATTGGCCAGAAGTAGACGCATGGAACGGAGAACGGAACGTAGTTGCGAGTTGGTGCGCGCCTGGATGAAGAGTTCGCGGGCTTGCTCGGCGACCTGCCACTCCTGCCAGAGGATGTTGAGATTGACCTGCTGTTCCGATGCGCGAGCGGCGGCTTTGGCTGCGCCGCGGGTGAGCAACGTCTGAATCTGCTGGTTGAGCGCCAATACGCCCCCGTAATTGAGCGCGGAGGTTGCGAAACCACTTTCAAACTGAGGGTCGGGAAGCAGGCCGGCCTGGAGAAGTTGAGCGCCGGCGATGCCGGCCTGAAGACGCGCTGCCTTGAGATCGGGGTTATTGAAGACTGCCAGGGTCATGACGGTGGTTTGGTCAAGACCCTGGGTAGAGACAGGGTGCGGGGCCAGGCCGGGAAGCCGGAACTGCCTGGCCGGCGCCGTGAGCTGTGGGGTTCTTTGGAGATCGGGCGCGGTGGGCAGCGGATCGGCATGGTACTGTGCGCAGCCGGCGAGAGAAAGGCAGACGAGCAGAATAGTAGGGGCAAAGATGCCTTGGCGAGTCTTCATGCCTGGACCTCCCTGGAGATTTGCTTGCGGCGCATGTGCAGATAGAGTGCGGGCAACAGGTTGGTGCTCAGGATGGCGCTCCACAGGATTCCCCCGAGAACTACGGCGGCGAGGCCTTGTTCAGGCGCTGCTCCCTGGCCCCAACCCATCGCCGTGGGCAGCATGCCGAGGACGGCGGTAAGAGTGGTGAGCGCGATGGGGCGAAAGCGAACATGGACGGCTTCACGAACTGCCGTTTCAGGGTCCATGCCGGAAGCCTCATTGCGACGGGCACGGTAGAGCAGCACGATGCCGTGGTTGAGGCCGATGCCGACCAGGGTAAGGAAGGCGACCATCCCAACGGCATTCAGGCCGACCCCACTGATGAGCAGAGCTATTGCGCCTCCGGTGAAGGCGAGCGGAATCTGCAGAAGAAGAAGGCCGGGGACGAGCAGGCCGTCAAACTGAAGGATCATGATAGCGACCATCAACAGAAAGGCCGCAAGGGCTGCCGCGAGCAGGCCGATGGCGGCATCTTCAAGCTGGGGGAGCAGACCTCCGAACTCGTAGCGATAGCCGGGCGGAAGGGGCAGTCCGGTGAGGGCCTTGCGCGCGGCAGCCATGGTGGTGCTCAAAGGGCCGGTGGGAGTAGCGAGGATCTCAAGGGCGCGTGCGCCGTCGATGTGGCGAATCGTGCTGGAGGTTGGGCTGAGGCTGATGTCGGCCAACTGCCCCAGAGGCGTCCACCCATCCGTGCGGATGGGCAGACGGGAGAGCGCATCCAGGGATTGGCCGGGTGCGTCGGCAAGGCGAAGATAGAGCGCGAGGGAGACGTTATCCTGGGGCATCTGCGCCACGATGGCGCCGTTCAGCAAGGGAGAGATCTGCGCATAAAGCTGTGCCGGTGTGATATTCCGCGCGGCGAGAGCCGCGGTCTTCGGCGTGATCTGGACCTGCGTGATGAGGTAGCCGTCGTTATTGAAGATGCCGGTGAGCGCTGGGATGGGACGGAGCCGATCGACGATCTGCGCGGCCAGAGAGCGCATCTCGGCAATGCTGCCGCCATAGACGTCAAGAACGAAGGGCTGGGGCAGGCCAAAGAGACTCTCGCCGACTCGCTCGATGGTGGGCGTGTCGATGGAGGTCTGCACACCAGGGATCTGACTCTCTTGCATGAGCCGGTTGCTGATGGTATCAAGCGAGTTGACGTTGACGCTGGGTTTGAGGGTGATCTGAATCTCGCCGGAGTAAGCCGGATCGGTGTAGATGCCGTTGGAGGACGAGCCGATGCGAGCGTAGGTATGGTGGACCGCCGGGTCGGCGGCCATGCGTCGGGTCATGGTCATGACGGCGGCCTGCGTGTCCACCAGAGAACTGCCGGGAGGCAGAGTAAAGTTTTCAAGCAGTACCCCTTCGTTCGGCAGCGGAAGAAAGTCGATGGGCACGAGGACGAGGCCGGCGAGGCTGGCAAGAAGAAGAGCGACACAGACACTCACGCTCCAGCGCGGGTGTCGGGATACGATTCCAAAGAGAATCCGGTTCTTTCCACGCAGGAAATCGAGCGCTTTGCCGGCCAAGGTCGGTTTGGTGCGGGCCTTCGCTCTAAGGAAACCAAGGCAGAGCGGAATCAGGCTGACCGAGATGAGCAAGGAGGCGAGCAGCGAGAAGGTCATCGCCAGGGCGAAGGGAATAAAGAAGAGGCCGGCGAGGCCGCCGACAAAGAGCAAAGGCGCGAAGGAAGAGACGGTGGCGAGGGTGCCGGTTACATCCGGACCGACGATGTCCTTCAAACCCTGGACGACGCCTGTCCAGCGCTCGTCTCCCTTCTCCCAACGGTGGTAGATGCTCTCCAGGACGATGATGCCATCGTCGCAAAGCAGGCCGACGGCGACGGTGAGAGCGCCAAGGGTCATGAGGTTGAGGCTTTGCCCGGTGGCGTAAAGACCGGCGATACCTAGCAACAGGGAGAGCGGAATGCTAAGGGAAAGGATCCAGATGCCGCGCCCGGCGCCGAGAACCCAAAGCAGAACGCCAATGGCGAGGATGCCGCCAAGGAGAAGATTGCGGCTGAGATCCGTGCCGACGCTTTTGACCACATGGCCCTGGCTGTAGATTCGCACCCAGCGGACGCCTTGTGGGAGTTGACGGATGCTGGTGTTCAGGCTTTCTTGCACGCTTTGGGCGACGGGGATGGTGGATGCATCGGGTTGCTTGAAGACGACCATGGCAACGCCGGCATGTTGGTCGAGCAAAGCTGCATTGAGAGTGGGCACGGCGGCTCGCACAACGCGCGCCAGGTTATGCAGCGGAATGGGGCCGTTGGAAGACGGTACAGGGATGTCTTCCAGATCGGCGATATGGCGGGGAAGATTCCGGACCTCGATAAAGAGATCCTGGTGACCTGCCGTGATGTAACCGCCAGGATTCAGAAGTACCTGCTGTTGCAGAGCTTTGAGCAGATCGGTGACGGAGACGCCGTAGTGAACCATGGCGGCTAGATCGGGCTGGATCCAGAGGGCTTCTTCGCCGGCTCCGTATACTTCGACCTGGTAGACACCGGGCAAGGCTCGAAGCGCCGGCGCAATGTTGGCCATGATCGCATGCTGGGCCTCGGCGGGCGGCACAGAAGCGGGGATCTGAAGAGCATAATCGGCTACTTCATCGATGGCGTTGCCCATGATTTCCGAGACGGGTTGCACGCCGGATGTCATCTCGGGGTGGGCGCGGTCGATGGCGCTGTTGACGGACATGAGGTCCATCTGGCTGCTGGTGCCCTCGCGAAAGCGGATATCGGTCTCTACAACGCCGTTACCCATGCTGGAGCGGACGTCGACGATATTGGGTAAAGACATCAACTCGCCTTCCAGCGGCCATGCAATCCCGGTTTCGAGCTCTGTGGCAGTGGCGCCGGGCTGATGCGTGATGACGCTGATCATCGGATAGTTGAAGCGAGGCAGCACTTCGACAGGAATCTTCCACCAGGCATAGACACCATAGGCAACAAGAGCACCGTAGATGAGCGTCCAGAAGATTGGCTGCAAAAAAAGATGGCGAATGGAGTTCTTCTCAATCATGTTCATCAGTCGGGTATCTGGAACTGCTCGGCTATATTTGAGTGGAAGAGGAGATAGGCGTTGTTGACGATGACCTGCGTCCCGGGCGCCAGTCCGCTTTTGATGAAGGTGTTCCATCCCTGCGCGACGCCAGGCTCCACTTGCTGCGCATGGTCACCCTTGCGGTTATGAACCAGCACCCACCATTTTCCCTGACTGAGCACGAGCGCACGGGTGGGCACGATGGCGAAGTTCCGCTTTGGAAGGTCGATGGTAACCTCGCCGGCCTCTCCGTTGATCCACGCGCTGCTGTTACGCACGGAACAGAGGAAGACAGATTCGCCGCCGCCGGCTGCGAGGTTTCCGGAGATGGAGCAGATGCGCACGCGGATTGGGGCTCCGCCGTCGGAGGGCATGAATGTGCCGGTCATACCGGGATGGATAGAGTTGAGATCAGAGCCGTAGTAGTTGGCGCGAAGCCAAAGACCCGCGGCGGGCTGCAAGGTGACCACAGGCTGGCCGGCGCTGACAAGCTGGCCATTGGCGCTGTTGGTGGCTATGACGATGCCGCTGACGGGAGCCGCCAGAGTCATCAACTGGAGCACGGAGGAGAGTTTCGATTGCGCGCTGTCGTAGACCGTCTGCGCCTGTGCTGCGGCGCTTTCGGCCTGTTGGATCGCCTGGCGAGTCGTAAGATGTGACGGCAACTGCTCTCGTTCGATTGCGAGGCTCTGCTGCGCAGCGTTGAGGGCAGAACGAGCGCTGCGAACCTCGGCCTGAGTCTGCATGAGAAGCGTTTGCATGGTGGGACCGCCGAGAGTGGCCAGGGGTTGCCCGGCGCGAACGTGAGCCCCTGGAACAACGCGGAGGCCCTCAACGACGCCCGTCTCCGCGGCACTCAGCGGAACGAGTTGGAGGGGCTCGACTTGGCCGTAGGCGGCCAGTTGAGGGGTGAAAGTTTGAACCTTAACCGTGACCGCATTCACATCGGGTGTCTGGCTGGAGGAGAATGTGGCGCTGGCCAGCGCAATTGCGCATACACCTGAAGCAAGCGAGCGATGGGACGCGCCGCGCCACAGGGGAAAGCGATGGATCTTCATAACGGCTCCGCTGATGGTTGTCCGAAGGAAGATGAGCGCACGACGGCTCGTACGCGCATGAATACGGGCGACGGACAGCAGAGGTCTAGATGCGGAGGGTGGTAAGGCTCAAAGGAGGAGAGAAGAGCAGAGTCAGATATCCAGTTCCATAGGAGTGGATCTGTCCTTCAGGCGGCGCAATCCCGAAGAGTTGCGGGGCGAGCAAAAAAGCAGCCCTGAGAAGGCGTGCCGCCAGAAGCGCCAATAGGATACACAATCCGATGCATAGGCCGATGACAAAGAACATGAATTCGGAGTCGTGTCCAAAGTCAGCGAGAGTGTCCCACCGATCGAAGAGCTGACAAAGCTGTGAGCCTATCATCAGAAGGATGGCCGCGAGCGAGACGATCGTGTGGAACCGGCGGTTCACAGAGAAATTATAGAACGGCCGTTTACTGGGTTCGTCTTCAAAAAGAGAAGTTGCATGGAATTGCAGGGATTCAGGAGCCACGAGTTCGCTCCGTCTCTTGGGCTTCTATGAAAAATGAAGACCTTCGAGATGTTGCGAGTGGTCTGAGACTGAAAAACTGAAAAGTTGAGACGAGATTCCAGGGCCGGCGCACCGGTTTTGAGCGTGTTCCAGAACGCGGCTCCCGATCAGCCGCATCGGCTGGAGGGTGATGGCTTCTGGGGATAGACATCCTGGAATCGCTTTAGAGGCCGGAGGCGTGGATCACCTTCAGGATCTGATTCAGGATCAGTTCGGGGGCGCATCCCAGAAGGATCACTCCTCCGGCCAGCGCCCCTACCAGCAGGCGCATGAGCATGGTGGATTGGATTGGGGCGGCCTCCGGCGGCGCGTCGGCCACGAAGGCGCTCTTCAGAACTCGCAGGTAGTAGTAGAGCGAGACCGCGCTCATACCGATGGCCAGGATGATGAGCCACAGCAGCAATTTCGATCCTGGATCGACGGTGAGAAGAGAGACGAAGAGGAAGAACTTCGCGAAGAAGCCAGAGAGCGGGGGGATTCCGGCCAGCGAGAGGACGAAGACGAAGAGACAGGCGGAGAGAAAGGGCGCTCGGCGGCTGAGGCCGGCGAGGTCAGAGATGCGATCGTTGCCCAGTTGCTTTTCGGTGACCGCGAGGATTCCGAAGATCCCGAGAGTCGCCAGAGCGTAAG